>CAYFHQ010000055.1:0-24425 GCA_964342805.1 uncultured Peptostreptococcaceae bacterium
GCTGATGTTGAAGAGTTCCAAGGGCAGAATTTTAAGGGTTCCTGCTTGGATGTCCTTGTCGATGGCTCGTTTGGAAATGAAGCTCAAACCCAGGCCGGCAGACACAAGTTTTTTGATGGTTTCAGTGCTTTCAACTACAGCGATAATATTAAGGTCGTCCACATTCACACCGGCATCTCTAAGGGCAGTTTCAATAATGGTTCGAGTTCCAGACCCCTCTTCCCGATAAATGAGAGGAGAGGGCAGGAAGTTGTCCATGCTCAGATAGTCCATATTTTGATAGGAGGCTGTATTGGGTGCCACAAGGACAATGTCATCATCTAGGATTTCTATGTACTCCAGTTGGTTCATGTCTTTTTTTGCTCCGACAATCCCAAAATCAATTTCTCCCGCCTGCAGCTTTTCGATGACCTGTTTGGTGTCATACTTCATTAAGGAATAGCGCACGTCCGGATACTTCTGAGAAAATGCTGCTAGCTTTTCTGCCAAAAAGTACTGTTCAGGAATGGTGCTTGAGGCGATTTCCAAGGTGCCTTCAATACGCCCCTTATACTGATTCAAAGAGAAATACGCATGATCTCGCTTATTAATGATGCTAAGAGCGTATTTATATAGTATATCCCCCGCGCTGGTCAGGGTAATATTCTTGTTTGTACGATTAAACAGCGCAGTCCCCAGCTCTTTTTCTAGATTGTGTATATGGTTACTGATGGTTGGCTGGGTCAGGTATAACTTGTCCGCTGCCTTCGAGAAACTTTTCAGTTTAGCGATCATCACGAAACTTTCCAATTGCTTAAAGTCCATTCCATGGCCTCCTCATTTTGTTTGTAAGCTTATCTTATCATTGCCTATAGAGAATATCAATGGGGCTATGGGGTTCTTCTATACCTAAGACCATGGTGGCCTGAAATTGTGAATTTTCCTTGAATTTATCGGTGAAAAACCCTCAAACAACTAATTATAGCTATAATAGTACTATGACATGGAGGTGGTCCCATGAATGTACAAAAGTTAATGACTTTGTTAGAACAGTCGGAAGGGCCCAAGCTGGACTTCAAAGAAGACATGAATCTAACAGTGGAGTCCGGTAAAAAGGAACTTGCCAAGGACGTAATTGCCATTGCCAATTCCCAAGGGGGAAGGGGCTATTTGGTCATAGGCGTCAAGGACAAGACCAAGGCCATCATCGGTATTGAAGACGGACGCTATAGCGAGGAACGGATCCAGCAAATACTCAGTCTTCGAACGGAGCCACCCATCAATGTCCGGGTAGAGTACATTGACCTGGTGGACCAGACGGTCTGCGTGATCACCATTTTTAGAAGTTATCAAAAACCCCACCAAATGCTTCAAACAGGGGCCTTTTATATCCGCAGGGGGTCTACAACCGACGTGGCCCGCAGGGAAGAAATTGCAGCCATGCTCCAGCGGGGAGGTCAAATACACACAGAGACCATTCCTTTGTTGCGCATGTCCTTGGATGTTTATGACCAGGACTTGATGAACACCTATCTGGCAAGGATGAATATGCCCGGGCAGGCGGACAATCTACCGCTTTTAGCCAACTTGGGTTACGTCCATTTTGATAGAGAAGGGGACAGCTATTGCCCGACTATTGGCGGTATGTTGCTCTTTTGCAAGGAGCCCCAAATTTATCTTCCCCATTTAGGCATTCGGATTGTTGACGCCCTCCATGAGGGAACCTCGGTGACCCGTCTAAAGGGCAATGTCTTTAGTCTCATGGATCAAACCAGCGCTTACCTCAATGGGTTAAAAACCTCCTATCCTGTGTCTGCCATTGAAGAAGCTGTTTTTAATGCCATCCTCCACAGGGACTATTTCGACAATAGCAGGGATATTTTAGTATACTTATCCAGGGGGAAGGTTGTGGTGTCCAATCCTGGTAGCATATACGGCAGGGAGCGGATCAACAATATTCTCTATGAGTATGACACCAAGCGGCGAAACAACTGGCTCTACCATCAAATGTTGGCCTTGGACACCAAACAAAGGTTTATCCGGGCGGGGACCGGTCTGAGTACCATTAAGACCAAGTTGAAGTCCCATGGTAGGGTTCGTATATTGAATTTGAGAAAGATTGACTTGTTCAAGGTGGTACTGCCTGGAATTGAGTCCATTCACGAATAGATGGAGGAATGAATGAGCAGAAACAAACGTGTTATGGTCGTGGACGACGATCAAAATATTGCAGAACTAATGTCCCTGTACCTCAATAAGGAGGGCTACGAAACCCATGAGTTTTATTCCGGAGACGATGCCCTCAAGTCCTTGGCTGAAGTGTCACCTGACTTGATCTTGTTGGATATCATGCTTCCAGTAAAGGATGGTTATGAGGTTCTAACAGAAGTACGTAAGGTCAGCAAGGTGCCTGTGATCATGGTAACAGCAAAAGGAGAAACCTTCGACAAGGTACTGGGTCTTGAACTAGGAGCAGATGATTACCTAGTCAAGCCATTTGATCCCAAGGAACTCCTTGCCCGCGTGAAGGCAGTGATCCGCCGATACGGGGACCAGGGTCAGGACAAAAATGTCATTATCCTGCCCAACCTGATGATCGACCACACAGACTATGTGGTCACCTACCACTCTAAAAAACTAGAACTGCCACCCAAAGAACTGGAGTTGCTCTACCACTTGGCCTCCAACCCCAACCGAGTCTACACCCGTGAACAGCTCCTGGACCAAATATGGGGTTATGAGTATATTGGTGAAACCCGGACGGTGGACGTCCACATTAAACGTCTGCGGGAGAAGTTCAGCCAAGACGACGAGTGGGAAATCAAAACAGTTTGGGGCGTTGGCTACAAGCTACAAATGGATTAGTAGGAGCCTATGAAGAAATTATTTTCTAAACTAACCGCCATGTACCTGGGGGTCCTTTTCATTGGCTATATCATCATCACGGTGGGCGTTTCTTATCTTTTAACGGCCTACCTCATGAATACCAATGCAACAGAGTTGATCCACCATAGCCAGTCCTTTGAAGAGGCCTATGTGGAAATGGCAGAGATCAATGCCAGCCCCTTTGTGTCTAAGGTCTGGGTTAAACAAGAACTTAGAAACATGTCCAAGTATGTAAGTGCAGACATTTGGATGATGGACCGAGAGGGACAAGTTTATGTGACCTCCAATGACGCATTTGAACTCTATTATAACTCTGAAATGAGTGTGGACGACCTGGACACCATTTTCGAGGGTAATATCATCAACAAGCAGGTCCAGTTTGAAAAAATATACCAGCAGCCCTCCTTAACCATTGGTTATCCAATAAGTGCCGATGGGGAAGTGCGGTATGCCCTCTTTACCAGTATTCCTGTGCCAGAGATCCAAAAGGCCACATTTGGCATTACCCGAATTGTATTCTTTTCCTTGTTCCTGGTGGCCCTCATTGCCATGTTTATGCTCTTTGGTTTTACCAGAAACATGAACCGAGAGTTTGAGGAACTCAATGAAGCTGTACGGGTCATTGCCTCGGGTAATCTGGAGCAGCAAATCAAGATTAGCCGCAACTACCAGTTGGGGGAGTTGGCCAAGAACATTAACTACATGTCTTCGGAACTTCGCAAGAGTGTGAAGTCCCAGGAGCGGTTCATATCCAACCTATCCCACGACCTTCGTAGTCCCATGACCACCATCATTGGTTATATTCGGGCCATTTTGGACGGTACGGTACCGCCTGAAAAGCATGAGCGCTACTTGAATATTGCCCTAGACGAAAGTGAACGACTCAAGAAGTTCGTCAACAACATTTTGGACCTCTCTAAAATGCAGTCTGGTGACATGCCCTTGGCCAAGAGTGATTTTGATATCAACCAAATGGTGATCCATGAATTGGACCGATTTGAAAAGCGTATTATCGATAAAAAAGTAAAACTGTTTATTGAACTCAGTGACGAAAAAGTCCTAGCCCACGCCGACCCCAATGCCATTCAAAGGGTAGTCTATAATCTTATAGACAATGCCCTAAAGTTTGTGGACATGGGGGGCGCCATCCGCATCAAAACGGAGATCAAAGGGGAAAAGTGGCTAGTTGGCATCCAGAACTCCGGTGCCCTGATCCCCCAAGAAAAACTGGCGTCCATTTGGGATCGCTTTAACAAGTTGGATGACTCCAGAGGCCAACGGAAAGAATCCAGCGGACTGGGTCTAGCGATCATTCGAGAAATTATCCGTGTCCATGAAGAAAAAATTGAAGTCTACTCCAACGAGCAAGTCGGGGTCATGTTTGTCTTCTCCCTGGGGACCCAGATTTTTAAGGATGTTCGAGGCGACCAGACCAAGGTCTAATACTAATAAATCGCCAAAAAGGTACTGATTTCGAAAGTCTTCCAATCAGTACCTTTTCATTATTTACACTTCGTTCATATTCTCGTTAAAATTATCCATTACACTAAGGGTATAGCAGTGAGCGGAGGTGATCATATGACAAAGCTGATAGAAGCTCTAACAAAGCGAACCGACAAAATGAATAAGGACCATCAGAAAAAGCTAGAAGAGTTTGATCAGTTGTTTGAGAACTTCTTCAATGACCTACAGGGAGACTGCATACGGCCCCTGGGCAACTTAAGTGCCAGGTTGAACTCCTTTCGGGTGGACGTTTTAGATAAGGATAACTATTATGTGGTAACGGCTGACCTGCCTGGCTTGACCAAGGAGGAGGTTTCCATAGAATATGACGACCAATACTTGACCATCCGGGCGAGACGGAGTCAAGAGGAGGACCAGGTCGAAGGGAATTATATCCGCCGCGAACGGGCGAGTGGAGAGTTCAGAAGAAGCTTTTTCATTGACAATATTGAGACAGACGCCATCGATGCGAGTTTTGATAGTGGTGTTTTGGTAATAAAACTAAAAAAAGAGAAGCAAAACGGATGACAAGAAGGAAATACCCATCCGCTAATGGGGTGACAACACAAGACAAAGGAGTTCCATATGGATAATCGCTACTATGAAACACCGAAACAGAAGAAGGGCCTTGGCTTCATCGCAATCGTAACCATTATTGCTTTGGCAACAGGAGCTGGTATTGGGATCGGATGGAATATTGGCTCAACGGTTCAAGTGGTGGAAACCACTGTAGCACCCAACTACCACCAGGTCGCAGACCAGGCAAGTCTCCAGTCCCTGGGTACTGCTACAGGCCAAATGGAGACCACAGCCATTGTTGAAATGGTTGGCCCCTCAGTGGTGGGCATTACCTCTGAGGTCAAGTATAGAGACTATTTTAACCAGGTTCGAGTTTCAGAAGGCTCTGGCTCGGGCGTAATCTTTAAGGTGACAGAAGACAGTGTATATGTCCTAACCAATAACCACGTTATCGACAATGCCTCCAAGCTCATGGTCGAGCTCAGTGATCAAACCATGGCTGAGGCAACCATAGTGGGTGCAGACGTCATGACAGACTTGGGTGTCCTAAAAATTGATAAATCCAAATTGAACCCTGCCACAGCTTCGGGTTTAAAACCTGTGATCTTAGGGGACTCGGCTACAGTGAAGGTAGGAGAGAAAGCCATTGCCATTGGAAACCCACTGGGATATAACAACACGGTGACCGTAGGGGTGATCAGTGCCCTTGGCCGCGAGACAACCCAGAATACCATAGACCTCATGCAGACAGACGCGGCCATCAACCCCGGCAACTCCGGTGGTGCCCTTGTAAACAGTCGAGGTGAAGTAGTTGGTATCAATACCTTGAAAATTGCAGATACCAGTGTTGAAGGAATTGGTTTTGCCATCCCCATTAACGACGCCAAGCCCATCATTGACCAACTCATTGGGTCTGGTTACGTCTCTCGCCCCTTCTTAGGAATCATGGGCAAGGAAATTGACCAACAGTTGTCTGACTTGTACGAAATCCCTGTTGGGGTAATCCTGACAGGTGTTGTGGAAGGTGGACCTGCTGACGATGCTGGCCTCCAGCGGGCAGACGTCATTATCTCCATCGACAACACCAAGGTCAATAACTGGGATGATTTAACCAAGGTATTGCAGGACAAGGCCGTGGGAGATCAGATCACCCTCAAGGTTGTAAGGGAGAAGGAACAACTGACCCTGACGGCGAAACTGGCAGACCGAAGGAATTTTGAATAGTCCCTGCGTGTCCCCCTTGCATTCGGGTAAAAACTCACATATCATTGAAGTGTTAGTGTATATAGGGGGTTGCGTATGATGCAAGATAAGCTGATCATTTTATGGACGTCTGACAATGTCATCACCGCTGAGAACATGGTACTCATGTACGCACTCAATGGGAAAATGAGACATTGGTGGACAGACATTAAATTGATCATTTGGGGTGGCTCGTCCGCCTTGGTTCGGGATAACGAAAAAATCCAGGTTATGCTTGAAAAACTGCTGGAAGTGGGTGTAGAAGTGGAAGCCTGTAAGGCTTGCGCCGACAACATTGGTTCCACTGAGATCCTTGAAAAGCTTGGAATCAAAGTTCGGTACATGGGTGAACCCTTAACCGAGTATTTGAAGTTGGACTACAAGATGATTACCATCTAGCTTGTAGAATAAGTGAATAATGTATGGATAAGATCACCGATTTAGACAAGTCGGGGATCTTTTTTGTCCAGTTTAGTGGACAGAGCGGACAGATTGTCCAAAAGTGTCAAAAAAAGTCTTGACTTGTCCAAAACGAATGTATACACTATGGGTGTAGAAAGGATGATGATCATGTCTGAACAGTACTACACCATTGACGAAGCAGCCGAGCGGATTGGGGTCCACCCCAAGACCGTGCGCCGATATATCTTCAGCGGAAAAATCGAAGGATTAAAGCTGGGGGGCCAGTGGCGGATTTATGAAGAGGCCCTGGACAACTTTTTAAACAAGGGAAATGCTTGTAACCACGAGAATGGGCATTCCGTGAGTAAAGACGATTTTTGTGTCTTTATGGACTCAGACTACTTTGAGTCAACGGACACCCTCCAGGTCTGTACCATCGTCGACCATTTTGTCGAAAAGAGATCCGATGTGTCTCCCATGACACAGGCTCTCATGGAGGTTATGAACGATGACGAAGGCGGAGAATGCTCGTCACGTTTCAACTATGTATATGACGCATCTGAACAGAAAGCTCGTTTTGTTTTCTGGGGTAAACCAGCTGCCATTGCAAGACTTATGTTAGCCCTTGAACCCTTCGAGCAGACACAAGAATAGGGGAGTGTCCTATGCTACAAACAAATACCTATAAAGTGGACGGTATGGCCTGTGCCGCTTGCTTCAGTGCCGTGGAGCGGATCACACGTAAGATGGAGGTGTTGAAGAGTCCAGTGTGAACCTGGCAACAGGCAAGTTATTGATTACGTTTGACGAAGACAAGGTCGTCCAAGACACGATCTTCGAAAAATCGAAAAGGCAGGCTACCAGCCTTCAGAAGACGTACAGCTAAAAGAAATTGTCATGCCCATTGATGGCATGACCTGCTCCTCTTGTTCTGCAGCAGTGGACAAGGGCATTAGAAAACTGGATGGAATTGAAGACATTACTGTCAATGCGGTGACAGGCAAGGCCTTTATCACCTATGACACCCAGGCGGTACGAGTTTCCGAAATGAAGCAAGTTGTTACCAAATTAGGCTACACGCCCAAGGAACTGGAGAAGTCCGGTGAAAATGAGGACGTAAAACGAACCCAAGACGAAGCAAACAAAATGTGGTTCCGTTTTAAGATTGCCATTGGTTTTGCCATTCCACTTCTTTACGCAGCCATGGGTCCAATGGCCGGACTTCCATTGCCAGTCTTTATGGCGCCGGATACTGCCCCCTTGGCCTTTACCTAAATCCAGTTTGCCCTCCTGATCCCAATTGTGATTGCTGGACGTCGCTTCTACACGGTAGGCTTTAAGACCCTCTTTACTGGCCATCCCAATATGGACTCCCTCATTGCCGTGGGCACAGGTGCAGCAATCCTGTATGGCTTCGTAGCCCTCTATGAGATCCTCATTGGCAACATGCACTGGGTTCATAACCTCAACCTGGAAACGGCCGGAGTCATTATTGCCCTGATCATGTTGGGCAAGGCCCTTGAGCACAGGTCAAAGGGGAAAACTTCTGCACCCATAGAAGCCCTCATGGGCCTACAACCCAAGGAAGCCATTGTCCTCCACGGAGATGAAGAACTACGCATTCCAATCGACGAAGTCGCTGTGGGTGACCATGTGCTGGTAAAACCAGGTGACCGAGTACCTGTAGATGGGACAGTTGTTTCTGGCTACAGTGCAGTTGACGAGTCCATGCTGACAGGTGAGTCCATTCCTGTTGAGAAAAAGGAAGGGGACACCGTTGCAGCTGCGACCATCAATAAAAATGGTATGCTCCGGATTCACACAGACAAGGTTGGACAAAACACAGCCCTGTCCAAGATCATTCAAATGGTAGAACATGCCCAGGGAACCAAGGCTCCCATTGCCAAAATGGCAGATATTATCTCTGGCTACTTTGTTCCCATCCTTATTGCAATCGCAATTATTGCGGGGATCGTATGGTTTGCAGTAACTCAAGATGTTGATTTTGCCCTACAGATCTTTATTTCCATCCTTGTTATTGCCTGCCCATGTGCCCTGGGTCTAGCGACACCAACAGCCATCATGGTAGGCACAGGCAAAGGCGCAGCCCACGGCGTTCTGATCAAGAGTGGTGTTGCCCAAGAGTCAGCCCATAAGATCAATGCTGTTGTCTTTGATAAAACAGGTACGATTACAGAAGGTAAGCCCAAGCTGGTCGACATCTACGCCAATGAAGGATTTGATGGCGATGAGATCTTACGCTTGAGCGCATCTGCTGAAAAGGGTTCTGAACACCCACTGGGAGAAGCCATTGTTGGCGGAGCAACAGACAAGGGGCTTCAACTGGTAGCACCAACGGCATTTGAAGCCATTCCAGGTCATGGTATTGCTGCAACTGTTGATGGCGTTTCCCTTCACATTGGTAACGAAAAAATGATGAAGCGTTTTGATATTGCCAACGGCCTAGTGGACCAGGCCCATGCCTATGCAAGCCAAGGCAAGACGTCTATGTATGTGGCCATGGATGGCAAACTAGCAGGTCTTGTGGTTGTTGCGGACGTTGTGAAAGAGACCAGTATTCAAGCAGTCAAAGCCCTCCATAATCTGGGCATTAAAGTGGCCATGATTACTGGTGACCACCAGACCTCTGTCAAGGCTATTGCCGATGAAGTGGGAATCGATTTTCTTCTGGCAGAAGTCTTGCCGGAAGACAAGGCCAATGAAGTTCAGAAGCTCCAAGACCAAGGCTACCATGTGGCCATGGTTGGGGACGGTATAAACGATGCGCCCGCACTGGCACAGTCTGACGTGGGTATCGCCATTGGCACCGGGACTGACGTGGCCATGGAAAGCGCAGATATTGTCCTCATGAAGAGTCAACTGACGGATGTAGTGACTGCCATTCAACTGAGCCGCGCTACCATTCGAAATATCAAGCAAAACCTGTTCTGGGCATTCTTATACAACACAGCTGGTATTCACTGGCCGCTGGTGTACTCTATGCCTTAGGTGGACCGCTTCTGAACCCAATGTTTGCGGCTGCAGCCATGGCATTTAGTTCTGTTTCAGTTGTTACCAATGCACTCAGACGTCGAAATTTCAAGCCGGATCATAAGGCAGCATAAATATTAGGAGGAAAATCATGAAAAAAACAATTTCTATTGAAGGTATGTCCTGCGGTCACTGCTCTGGTCGCGTTACAAAGGCTCTCCAGGAGCTTGACGGTGTTACAGATGTTGTGGTCAATCTGGAAGCGAAGAATGCGACGCTTGAAGCCAGTGAAGCTGTGACTGACGCCCTATTAAAGGAAACCGTTGAAGACGCTGGTTACGACGTAATGGGTATCCAGTAAAGTATGCCACCCACTCATCATTTATGGTGAGTTCATAAGCCCAGTAGGCCACTTTGGTCCTACTGGGCTTATTTTTGTACTCGAATTGATACGAAAGCAAATGGCAATTGTGTTACAATTGTGTTAAGTGTGTGGAAGGGGGAATACCATGATTCTTAGCGTCAGTCGTCGCACGGATATTCCGGCCTTTTATTCTCAGTGGTTTTTTAACCGTCTGGAGGAAGGTCGCATTTATGTACGCAATCCCGTAAATCCAAGGCAGGTCACTGCTTTAGAGTTTGAAAAAGACCAACTGGATGGGATTGTATTTTGGACTAAAAATCCCAAGCCCATGCTCCATCGACTCGATGAGCTGGAGGGGATCCCCTACTATTTTCAGTTCACCTTGACCCCCTATGGTCAGCGGTACGAACCTGGAGCATCATCCCTGGAAAATCGCATTGAGACCCTCCTGGCCCTGGCGGAAAAGGTTGGGCCGGACAGAGTGATCTGGCGATATGACCCCATAATACTTGACCACCGAATGAATGCAGACTGGCATCGGTTGAAATTTGAAATGCTTGCTGAAAAGTTTCGGGACAGGGTCAAAAGAGTGGTGATCAGTTATGTACAGGGTTACAAGAATACCCGTAAGAACATGATTGTTCCCATGGTGGACGACCAGGCCAAACAGGCCCTGGCAAAGAGTTTTCAGAATATCGCCTCCTCCCGGGGCATGGTGGTACAAGGCTGTTGTGAACCCCAGTTGAAAGAGGCGGGTATACCGTCGTCCAATTGTGTGGATGCAGCGTTACTGTCTAAAATTGCTGGTCACCATATTGACTCTAAACCAGCAACCGGCCAGCGGGAAGGCTGTGATTGTGACCAAAGTGTGGACATTGGGGCTTATAATTCCTGTCCCCATAAGTGTAAATACTGTTATGCCAACTATAATGAAACTCTGATTGACCGGAATGTGAAGCAACATAATCCTGAAGGTCTCTTACTCTATGGTGAGATATCCGAGCGAGATCGGGTACATATCAAACGTGGAGTGGACAAACCGTCTACACAAATTCGTTTGATTGATCTATAGGAGTAAGGGGAGGGTGACAAGATGGACAAACGTATTCGACTCATCCGTGGAGACATCACAACGTTACAGGTGGATGCCATAGTGAATGCTGCCAACACCAAGTTGATTGGTGGTGGCGGGGTGGATGGCGCCATACATTATGCTGGAGGACCTCAGATATTGGAGGAGTGCCGGGCCTATATTGACGAAAATGGAGAGTGTTCCACTGGAGAAGCAGTAATGACGACTGCTGGCAACCTGCCCAGCAAGTATGTCATTCATACAGTGGGTCCCGTTTGGCAAGGGGGCCGATTTGCCGAAGAGCAAATGCTGGAACGCTGCTACTGGAACTCATTGGCCATGGCCAACAACCATGACCTTCACAAGGTGGCATTTCCCAATATATCCACTGGGATATATGGCTATCCCAAGGAAGAAGCTGCAGAGGTAGCCATTCGCACAGTAACAGATTTTCTAGACAAGCACCCTGGCATGGAACTGGTTTTCTTTGTGTGTTATGGGGAAGATAATTACAAGATCTATGAAAAAATGTTGAACTTGGCTAAATGAGAGAGCTACTAAGAGATTCAGATTTATTGCGGAGACGGATGTTTCCGCTTTTGTTTTGCCCGGGTGGTCTGTGGGCCCCTGGGTCAATATCAGCAATTTAGGAGATTAGATATGCAACCATTTACCCTGGCTGTCATTAAAGCCATACAGGAAATCCCCCATGGCAAAGTCGCTACTTATGGCCAAATTGCAGGCATAGCTGGTAGCCCCCGGGCTGCTAGACAGGTGGTTCGGGTCCTCAATACCCAGTCTGATAAGTTGGGCCTTCCCTGGTACCGGGTTGTGGGTGCTGGCGGGGTCATCCGGATACCAGACCCCCATGGGCGTAGTTTGCAAGCAGAACTCCTGAGGGATGAAGGGGTAGAGGTAAAAAGGGACTACACCATTGATATGACTTTGTTTGGATGGCAAAATGGATAAAGGCAGTCGTGAATTTAGTGTGAACAATTGCTAGATTTGCGACTGCCCCTTCCGTTTGATGATAAAATAAGGATAGACCATTAGGTGAAAGTTAGAATTGAGGTGACTTCTATGAAAATGTGTTCCCGCTGCAATGAGAATGTAGCAATGATTTATCTGAATAAAGTGGAGCATGGTAAGGAAGAAGTCCAGCAACTTTGTATGAAATGTGCCCGTGAGGTTGGGGTGCCTGGGATTGACAATCTATTGAAACAAACAGGTGTGTCGGAAGACGACTTAAACCATATGATGGAACACATGAACGACGTGCTGGGTGATATGGATCCGGAATCCATGGACATGAATGAACTCATGGGCATGATGAACGGAGATCCTTCCATGGATGGCTTTGCCCTTGGCAATGACCAATATGAAGAGTATGAGGAAGAAGAAGAGGAACCAGATGCCAAGGCAGGTGGAACTGATAGTTCTCCTGAAGGACCTGGTCCCGAAAACGATGAGGGAACCAAGAAGAAGAAAAAGAAGAAGAAGCGACTGGGCAAGAATAATTTGGACGCCTTTGGTACCAACCTGACTGCCAAGGCCAAGGAGGGTGGCATTGACGCCATCATTGGCCGGGAGCGGGAGATTGACCGAATGGTGCAAATTCTCAACCGTCGCTCTAAGAATAATCCAGTCTTGATTGGTGAGCCTGGAGTAGGTAAGACTGCCATTGCAGAAGGCCTTGCCCTTCGGATTGCAGAGAAAGTTGTACCCGCCAAGCTCTTTAATGCAGAGGTGTACCTACTGGACATGACAGCGATCGTTGCAGGGACCCAGTTCCGTGGCCAGTTTGAAGGCCGCATGAAGGGGATTGTGGACGAGGCTTCCGAGCGGGGCAACGTGATCCTTGTGATTGACGAACTGCATAATATCGTTGGTGCTGGTGATCTACAAGGTGGGGCCATGAATGCAGCCAACATCTTGAAGCCAGCCTTGGCCCGGGGTGAAGTCCAGATTATTGGGGCCACAACCCTGGACGAGTACCGCAAGCATATTGAAAAAGACGCAGCCCTAGAAAGACGTTTCCAGCCCATTGTGGTTGACGAACCTTCTGAAGAGGAAACCATTGAAATCCTCAAGGGGATCAAGGGTTACTATGAAGACTACCACAAGGTGTCCATAACAGACGACGTGATTACTACCTGCGTTCGTCTGGCGGACCGCTACATTCGGGACCGTTACATGCCGGACAAGGCTATCGATGTCCTTGACGAAGCAGGTTCAAGAGCCAACCTGAAAAACTTGGGTTTGGTGGAACTGGAAGCCCTTAAGGCTGACCTGGACGCCATTCGTGACGCCAAGCTTCACGCTGCGGAGATCGAAGACTATGAACAGTCTGCTGACCTTAAAATGGAAGAACTCCGTCTTGAGGAAAAGATTGCTGAATTGGAACAACAAGCAACCCATGTGGAGATCACCACAGAAGACATTGCTTACGTGATTGAAGCCTGGACCAAGATTCCTGTCCAGCGGATTACAGAAGACGAAGCTGACCGTCTCCTGCAACTGGAAGACAGACTCCACCGACGTGTCATTGGCCAGGAGCATGCCATTGAGGCTCTCTCCAAGGCGGTTCGACGAAACCGTTCTGGGTTTAGAAAACTCAGAAAGCCAAGTTCCTTTGTTTTCGTTGGACCTACGGGTGTGGGGAAAACAGAGTTGGCCAAGACCCTGGCCCTGGAACTCTTTGGTAGTGAAGACAACATGGTCCGTCTGGACATGAGTGAATACATGGAAAGACATACGGTTTCTAAGTTGATCGGTGCCCCTCCGGGCTATGTCGGATTTGACCAGGGTGGAAAACTGACGGATATCATTCGAAGAAAGCCCTATGCTGTGATCCTCCTGGATGAAATCGAAAAGGCCCACCCGGATATTTATAATATCCTACTGCAGATTTTAGACGATGGCCGTTTGACGGACTCCCAAGGCCGTACCGTCTTCTTTGACAATACAGTTATGATCATGACGTCCAACCTGGGCACCTCCCTGGGGTCTGCCAAGATTGGTTTTGGCCATGACTCAGAAGGGGACGCAAGGGACGCTAAAGTTCGCGAAGCCATGAGAAAGCAGTTTAGACCAGAATTCCTCAACCGGATTGATGGTGTCATTACCTTTAATAAGTTAGAGCGCAATGAGTTTGACCGTATTGTTGAACTCATGCTCAAGGAAGTCCGTTCCGAACTCCACGAAAAGCATATGAAAATGCGGGTGGAAGACGAGGTCAAGACCTTCCTCATTGAAAAGGGCTACTCCGACGAGTTCGGTGCCCGACCCCTCCGTCGTGCCATCCAGACCTACCTGGAGGACGAGATTGCTGAAGCCTACCTACGGGGTCTAATCCATGACGGTGACCAGATCCTGGTGAAATTGGACGGTGACAAACTCAAGGTGGTCAAGGAATCTACTTCTTTGGAAGAGGTTTTGCCCCAGTCATAGGCGGAAAAGATTAGACCTCTTGTGACAGGCTAGTGGAATGCTTTACCTTTGAAAATCAATACTTGTAAATGATGAAAGCCAGCGCAACTGCGCTGGCTTTGTTTTGTTCTCTTATGTTGATAAGTACCTCTTGTCGCATGCTTAAGGCATTTTGGGCAATAGAGGTTGATACTGTTTTTCAACCAAACCTTGCTCTGGAGAGTAGGTAAACCACGAGTCGGTATTGGTCTCAGAATAGAGATGGATAAGCCCATTTTTCCATTGATAGTGAACTGGGAGCTTAACCCCTTGCTTGTAGACCTTGTAAGAGACATCAGTGAAATCTCCATTAGACGTTGAGTAGACCCCATGCCGAACCGGAGAACTTGCATAAGGCTCTACTGTAAAGCTACCATTTTTTAGCCGGTTCATCTGGAGAATCTGTTTTCCCTGCTTACCCATTGGTAAAGCCATCTGCTTGCAGATGTTTTAAGGTAGTGGACTTGTTCCAAGTGACTGTCTACGAAAATTCCAATACGCCTTGCACTGGGTTTGTAAAGGACACCATAGCCCTCTGGTGACAAACCAGACGGAGACAGGTGACCATAGTAAAAGCGGTCTGGGTAAAAGAAGGAAGTCCAGCCTAGTTTGTTTTCATCAAAATCCAGGAAGGTGGTGAACTGGCCATTGTGTCCGCTGGCGACTTTTCGCAGGGTACTGCTCTCCTTTTCGAGGAAGATAAACTGCTCTCCGTGAAGGCTTTCACCATACAAGCGACCAGTTCGTGGATGTTGGTCACCAGGTAGATAATACAAGTGGGAGGCGTCGTTTGTACCAGGGTTCTCTTTACTCCTATCGGCCTCAGCCTGTAAGTACTTCTGTCTGTTTAATCCGGCTTCATAGCAAGTCTCTTGGTCGGGTATGTCCGATTCCCAGCTATAAGCAAGTGTTTGGGCTTCGCGGTAGGACATGGAGAGGAATAAGATTTCCTCATAAACATCCATGAGGAAGTCCTTGTTTTTCACACCTGGTGCCACTTGAAGGTCACTAGAGTTAAACGTTCATTTGTTCCGAATATGCCATCAGGGAGACGTTTTTCTGACGAGTAAGCAAGTCATGGGCAGTTGGGATCCTTAAGTCTATGATCCCATCATGTGCAACATCAAGGTCCCAATTTAGCGATTCCAGGACCACTGCTGTCAAGGGCAAGTATTCTATTTCGTAGCCCCAGAGTAAAGTTGGATTGCTACTTGAACCCTTGTAGACCACCTTGTCAGAAATGAAGATGTTTTGGTTGATGATAGGTAACATCCCATCTAACGAGGCCTTCATGTTTGACGAAATCGAAAAATGATTGGAAAAGCCCGCGCTCCTCATATCAATACGGCCCACTTCTGGGTGGTAACATTCTATCCCAAAGCTACTCTTTAGGGTTCCGGACAAGGGAATGTGGACGGTATCCCCATATCGAACAAAAGGGTAGTGAAGGCGAGATAGGGTATACAACTCGCCGTTAACTCGAATACTGTCAAGGGTCGTCATTTGAGATGAAGCAAAAGTACTCATCTCAAAGACATACATTGAACTGAACATGAGACAGATGACCAGTGTTGTGATAACCAGTAGGTGCATTTGATGTCGTCTCATCACTTGATGACCCACTTTTTAGCGTCTTCATCATCTAGCCCGAAATGCTGTAAAAATGTTTCTGTTGTCAGCAGTACCTTTGGCGTTTCTTTCTCAGCCTTTGGTGTCACTGGAACCAACGATTTAAAGCCGTTGAAGGGCTGTGTTGTGGGCGCTGCTTGTACTTCATTGTATAAGTTGATGTGATACATTTCAGAATCAACTTGAACAAGCATCCAGGGTTTATCTAGATCCTCATGGGAAACCAGCTTTGATTGGATACCAGCTTCATTCAATAGGAAGGTGAGCACTTCCCATTTTGCACTTTCACTTTCTCGGTTGGTGAATTAAGCACCAAGTCCAGTGTCATACATTTCCTGGTACCCTGCTTCTGAAGCATGGTTAGTCTCTACCTTGTCCATATAAGCGACAATAGACTTTAGCTGATTCATGGTACTTGCCCCTTTGTCAAAGGCACGTTGTACTGTTTTGTCTAAGAAAGTGGTTAGCTGGTCTGGAGAGTAGTTGTTAATGGAATACTGTCTCATGTTCTCTACTCGACCATTTTTAGCTTGACCCCAATAGCGAATGCCTTCGGCAGTTTCGATAAGGACGCCACCGTCTTTCTTGCCGTCGACAGACTCGTATAAGGAGTATAGTGTATCAGTCGTTGCTACAAAGTTGAGTCCTTGAGGCTCAGTTGATGTGACTTGTATGCGGTCTCCTGCCAACTGAAGGGTAATCGGGTAGGGATAGTCGTTAATGTATTCTTGCATTGTAATGGTCTTTAGGTCAGTTGTCGTCGTAAAGTAGGTACCGTTCTTTCCTTTTAGACCAAGGACTGGTCCCATTTCAATTTTGCCCTCCGGAGTAATTGTCAGTCGCTGGACGATCTTGTTTTCATCTTCCCATTCAATC
The DNA here is from genome assembly GCA_964342805.1 of uncultured Peptostreptococcaceae bacterium. Classification (GTDB taxonomy): domain Bacteria; phylum Bacillota; class Clostridia; order Peptostreptococcales; family Acidaminobacteraceae; genus CAYFHQ01. Next base: position 16,932 of record CAYFHQ010000055.1, read on the forward strand.
CACTTGGTACCATCGTCTTTCAAGACGATTGGGTCCTTGACATTCATTGCGTTGTCAAAGGTTCCGAGTGTTGCCTTGCCATATTCATAAAGTACGCCAAATCCTTCTGGATCAACGCTTCCATCAACGTCGCCATAATAGAGTTGAGGACCTAGCTTTGTCCAACCGGTCGTCCCTTTGTCCGTTTCCCGTATCCGATAAGGCTCTGTGCCATTGGCCCACGCCAAGCAATGTTTATGACTAAAATTTTCGTATAAGATAAAGGCATTGGAATACTCTTGAACATGAACAACGTCTCCGTTTGGACGAGAACCTGAGCCTTGGGCTCGGTATTCTCTACCATCTTTCATGAAGACTTTTCCAGCAAGAGCCTTATCCAGTCGACCCATAATTTCTTCCGAACGTGCTTCATAAGCTGTTTCACTGGCTTCACGATCCGGTATACGCTGCACTTGTTGCAGGACTTTTGCAAGTTTGCTAACTATATTTTCTAGGGCCTTTTCTATAATAGAACTGGAGTTGTTGACGATTGAAAAAATGTCGCTAAACAGTTCTTGATCCATAAGAGGCTGTTCCTGGTCAAACCAGTTTTGAACGGCTAGTTTATCCATCTGCGTACAAAGTCTTTTTCGGATTTCTTGACTGTATACATTGAAGTTCACCTGACTAGCGCGAATGGCAGCCAGTTCTTTAGGTGTGGGAATGGTCAGTGTTTCACCATAGGTTCCAGTCTCATTCATTTGCCAATGCATTTCCATTAGGGCTCTTTTAGTCAGTGGCAAATAGTACTGACTATTCACACGGAGTAGTGGTGTTTTCGCTTTATCGATATCTACCTGCCTACCATTTATCCATATGTCATCATTTTTAGGATATCCATTGAGTGTTGAACTATGCGGCTTCGACGCTGTCCGATAGCCAAATAGACCTGTTCCTGAAAATGTAATATCAGCCCTGCCATTTGCCCGCTTGAACCCTAGTCCGAAGCTTGAAGTAAGCGATTCATCCAGAGGCAGGTAGAGTGTGTTGTTGTAAATGATGATAGGATTGTAAAGGATCTTGGAGTCAAAGTTTGAATTATAAACCTTGATCCCCTCATGCACCGTAACCTTCACAGCCCCCTGTGCAAACACTGCCCCAGGCAGCACCAATGTAAATATGAGCAATAAGCTCACCAATAATCGAGTCCCCTTCATTCTTAAGTCCTCTCCACTTGACTATGTACATCGTGTTTTTAGTTGTTTGATCCGCCTGTTTTCCTAGCAGTCTCACAAAAATAAGTTAAATTGTAAATCTGAAGACTATAATAGATAAAACGTAAAGTAATTTGCTACAAATCGAACAATAGCGAATCTCGTCTGCGATTATTCAATCATAACGCAGAAAGGAAAAAAAAACATAAATGATGGATTTCGTAAAACGAAATAGGCAAAAAAAGAACAGCCTCCTGGGCTGTCTCCTGGTGTGCAAATACGTGTTTGGTTAAGCAAACTTACTGAAGTAGGTAATCAACCCTGTAGGGTGTTAGCGGCCCACTAGTGGGTGTTGAAAAAGGGTGTACTCATTCTATTCCATTAACCCCCGCTCCTTGCGATACCTACTGGGGGTTATACCTGTATATCTTTTAAAGATCCTGGAATAATAGCTGGTATTGCAAAAGTGGAACAACAAGGCAATATCCGTTACGGTTAACTCTGTGAATACTAGAAAGTTCTTTGACTCCTCCACCTTCTGCTCATGGATATAGTCTGTGACTGTTGAACCAACCTCTTCTTTAAATAGGGCAGACAAATACTCCTTGGACTTGCCAATCAGGTCGGTCAAGGTGGACAGGGAAACATCCTCTGATATATGGCCATGGATATACTCAATCATTTGGGTGACGGGGAGGGAGTAGGTGGTGACCCGGCTCTTAGTGACCAGGGCAATAATTTCTTTTACCATGTGGTATTCATACTTTCTGAGGGCTTCCAGGTCATTGAGGTGCTCGATTTCATTGATAAAGAAGTCACTCAGGGTAAAGGCCAACTCTGGGTCCACGTGGCTTTCAATAGCCGCCCGGACAAAGAGGGTGCAAGATCCAATGAGGGAGTTTTTTTCCGAACGCAGGGGGCTGGGTGCAAGCTTGGCCCGTTCCAAGGCGTTTATGGTGTCCATGGTTTGGGTAGCATTTTCAAGGAGGCCCCGTTTGATCTCACTGATCAACTTTCGTTCTAAGTAGTAGGATGGATGCTTATACATACTGTGCAAATTTTCTATTTTCTTGTAAACAAAATTCCTTTTCATGAAAACGTTCTCCAATCGACATTAAAAATGTACTATAACCATTAATATTATACTCTTTCACTTCACAATTTGCCAGTATACTGTCTGTACAAAGACAAGGAGGAGACAACATGAAAAAAGCACTCAGCATTTTTCTGGTGGCAATGTTAGCCGTTATTGTATTTGCAGGTTGCACACCATCTCAAGACACAACAACAGAGCCGGCGGCTCAAGAGGAAAAACAAACAGAGACACCAGCAACAGAAGAGCCTATGGCTGAAAAAATGACTATCAAATTTGCAGTACAAGCAGATAATACGGACGCCCTACAAACCATAGTAAACAAGTTCAATGCATCAAATGAAAAGTACATAGTGGAACCAGTGGTATTCACCAATGATTCTGGTAACATGCACGACCTTCTACTGACATCCCTTTCTTCAAAGTCCGGTGAGTACGACGTGATTTCCATGGATGTAGTATGGGCGGGGGAGTTTGCAGCAGCCGGTTACTTGGAGCCAATGGACAGCTTTATTCGTGACAGTGGCTGGAAGCCAACGGACTTCAACGCGGGCTCCATGGCATCAGGCAAGTACAAGGGCAAGAACTACGTTCTACCATACTTCTCTGACCTTGGTTTCCTATACTACCGTAAGGACATTATTACTCCAGAAGACGAAAATATGCTTATTGCGGGCAACTACAGCCACACTGACTTGCTAAAAATGGCAGAGAAGTACGCTGGTGAAATGGGCACCAAGGTAGGAATGGTTTATCAGTCCAAACAGTACGAAGGTCTTACGGTTAACGTAAACGAGTTCACAATCAATTGGACAGAAATTCAGTCAGGTCTAGAAATGATGAAAAGCTTTACTGACTCTGACGCAATACCAGCAAACATCCTGACATACACAGAAGGGGAAACCCACAATGCCTTCCTAAACGGCGAAACGGTATTTGCCCGTAACTGGCCTTACATGAATGGTATGGCAGCTTCCGGCGACTTCTCCATTGGCGTTGACCAAGTGGGCTATGCACCTCTACCAGGTGGCGGCACAGTTGGTGGCTGGATTCTTGGTATGAATGCCAACTCCAAGAACATGGATGGCGCAAAAGAATTTATTGCCTTTATTGCAGGTCCAGAAGGACAAAAGATCAATGCAACTGTAGGCGGTTACCTACCTGGTTTCAACGCTCTACTGGAAGACACAGAGGTGCTTGAAGCCAACGCCCTTCTGACTAACCCTGGTTTTGCAAAAGCCCTATCGACGACGATTGCTCGTCCGGTAGCAGCAAACTACTCTGAAGTATCCGACGCGATTCAAATCAATAGCCACAAGTACCTATCAGGAAACCTCTCCCTTGAAGAGGCAACTGCGGCCATTGAAGAAGCACTCAAGTAATACAAGATAGTAGGCAAGACAATTGCGCGTTAGTTGAATGTAATCTCGGCTAACGCGCATCTATTTGAAAGAAGGCAGAAAGATGAAGAAAATTGCTGGATTTCTGGACAAACATCTCGGTTACGTCCTCGTCATCCCCGCCATTATATTCATACTTACATTTTCCATATTGCCCATCGCACAATCCATGCGATACGCATTTTTCGATTTCCAGCTGAACGACCAACAGAAATCGGGTCTCTATTTTTCTGAACGTTACAACAAATCCCTCATGGAAGAGACCCATGAGTATATCGGTTACTTCCTGGAGTCTGAAATGGAAATCGTGGAAAAGCCGGAAACCAAGAAGGCCATTGAAGCCGGCATGGCCTCCATCAATGAGCATTTCAGTGCCATTGGTGCCTTGGTTGATCAGCCTGAGGACATCCAGGAGATCAGTGGACAACAAAGACAAGAAATTGAGCAGCATTCCACAGCCGTGGTAGCTGAGCTGGATAAAATTTATGCAAACAATGACACCTTTGCCCTGAAAGAAGACATGTACGCAGTGGCCTCTGAACTGGACGGGTCCATTATTGAACCCAACTTCATTGGCCTGCAAAACTTCCAGAAGATCCTGACCGACGAACGGGTACATTCATCCATCTATGTGACCTTATTCTTTACCGTATTTTCCGTTCTTCTAGAGCTTTGCTTGGGTCTGGCCCTGGCCATGATCATGAACAAGGCCATGAAGGGTCAAGGGATCATTCGGACCATGTCTCTCATACCATGGGCGATCCCCACCTCAGTAGCCGCCCTGATTTGGGCCTACATGTACAACGGGGACAACGGGATCGTGGCAACCCTCTTGGCCCAGGCGGGCATTATTGGGGGAACGGCAGACCTGCTCCTATCTTCTACTGGGGCCCTGTGGTCTGTAATCTTTGCCGACGTATGGAAGACAACCCCATATATGGCCTTGCTCCTACTGGCAGGCCTACAGACTATTCCGACCAGCTTGTATGAAGCGGCTTCCATCGACGGGGCCAACAAGTGGAAGCAATTTATCCATGTGACCTTACCCCTACTCAAACCATCCATCATGGTAGCCCTCTTGTTTAGAACCCTGGACGCATTTAGAGTCTTTGACTTGATCTGGGTCCTAACAGGTGGTGGACCTGGTGGCTCAACGGAGTCCATTTCCATTTACGCCTACAAGACCATGTTTGCCCAAACTCGGTTTGGATACGGGTCTGCGGTAATCATCTTGATGGCATTGGTAGTAGGAATCATCTCGTATGCTTACATTAAGCTACTGGATGTGAAGCTGACGAATAATTAGGAGGCGTTATGCAGAATAAAAAAACAAGAACGCTCTTCTTTATAGCAATGGGCCTCTATCTGTTTATCATTATCTTCCCCTTCCTGTGGGTGCTACTGACATCCTTCAAACCGGAGAGCGAAATTTGGGGAGAAGCGGCCCTGCGTCTCTTTGCAGACCAGTCCACCTTGGAACATTATGAAGCACTCATAAAGGGCAACATTCTAAACTCACTGAAAAACTCAGTTATCATTGCGTCCATCACGACAGCCTACGTAACCGCAGTGGCCTCCATAGCGGCCTATGCCATTGCCAGACTCAAGTTCTGGGGAAAAAACTTGCTCCTGGCCGTTGTTTTGGCAACGTCCATGTTCCCGCAAATGGTCGTGGTTGGACCCATTTACAATGCCTTTGTTAACTTGGGTTGGACCAACTCCTACTGGATTTCCCTCCCATACTCCATGATCTCCTTGCCGGTGGCCATCTACATTTTGGTGACCCACTTTGCCAAGGTGCCCAAGGAGATGGAGGAGTCAGCCATGATGGACGGGGCTTCCAAGTGGACCACCTTTTCCAAGATCATTTTCCCTCTGGCCATGCCAGGGATTTTTACCGCAGCCATCATTACTTTCATTGGCGTGTGGAACGAGTTCCTGCTTTCCTTAACCTTGAACTCAGACGCAAGCTTCCATACGGCACCTGTGGCCATCGCCTTCCTGCGGGGTCAGTTCCAGATCTTCTGGGGCCAGGTAACGGCTGCCACTGTACTGGTTACCATTCCAACACTTATTGTCGTGGTTCTATTCCAGAAACAAATCATCTCGGGTCTAACATCAGGCGCTGTAAAGGAGTAGAAGCACCATGTGGACATACACAAAAAAAGAACTACAGGTGGATGGCCTTCCCGTTGAGGAGAGCCTTTTCACCACAGCCAATGGCTACATAGGTATTCGAGGCAACTTTGACGAGTCCACCTACGAGGGCTCCATCCGCGGGACCTATATCAATGGCTTATACGAACTGGTGGATTTTGAGCATGCAGAAAATGCATATGGCTTTCCCCAGGTGAAAGAAAAGCAACCCAATATCATGGATACCCAGTCTCTCACCATCTTTTTAGACGGGGAACAGGTCAAGCTTAATCCGCAAAAAATGATCAACTATACCCGGGTGCTGGACATGAAGACAGGCGTCCAAAACCGGTCCTACCGTTACCAGACGATCAATGGCAAAATCGCTGATCTGACTTTCGAGCGATTTGCTTCCTTTGTCACGCCGGAACTCTTTTTAATGGATATCACCATTTCCTATGAAGGGGAAATCAAGGTGGTTTCCAAAGTGGAAGGAGACGTCCGCAATTATGTCAACCCCAAAGACCCCCGTGTGGGTCACTCTGGGGCGCATCTGATCCATGTGGAAAAGGTGACTAGCCAGACCTTCACGTCTCCACCCCAGGCAGGATTGATAACAAGCGGCCTCCAGATATCCTGCAAGACCCTCCGGTCTAAGATGACAGTCTCCTGCACCTCAGCCCACCGTGTTGGGGGGCAGTCCGTCCAAGTACAAGAGAACCTTCTTGAAGATGCGGCTTCAACGACCATAATAGGGACCGGACGACTACAATTGACCAAATACAATGTCTTCACTGACACCTCTCGTCACCAGTCCCCAGCCCAAACTGGGCTGCAGCTCTTAGAAGACATTATAGGAAGAGACTTCCAGGGGCATGCCAAGGACCAAGAGGACTACCTGGCAGTATTTTGGAAGGAAAGTGACGTGGAAATTTTCGGCGCAGACGACGTCCAAGAAGGCCTACGGTTTAACCTCTTTCAGCTGCTACAGTCTGTGGGCAAGGATGGTCGGCGGAATATTTCCGCCAAGGGACTTTCCGGTGAAGGGTATGAGGGCCACTACTTCTGGGACACAGAGATTTATGTGCTTCCAGTCTTCCAAATGACAGAACCCCAGATTGCCAAGTCCCTCCTTGAGTACCGGTATGGCTTACTGGACCATGCCCGGAACCGGGCCAGGGAACTGGGTCATACCAAGGGGGTCAAGTTCCCTTGGCGGACCATTGGGGGCCGGGAGTGTTCAGCCTATTTTCCAGCAGGGACTGCCCAATACCATATTAATGGGGACATCCTCTATGGTTTTATCCAGTACTATCAGTTTACTGGAGACTTGTCCTTCATTGCCGACCAAGGCTTTGAGGTAGCAGTGGAAACCAGTCGTTTGTGGCTAGAACTGGGCCACTTTAGTGACGGCTTGTTTAAGATAGACAATGTCACAGGGCCTGACGAATACACGGCCATTGTGAATAACAACTGGTATACCAATGGACTGGCGAAATTCTGCTTGGAATGGACGATTAAGTTTTCTGACCTCCTTAAGACGGAGTCGACAGAGTCCTTTGAAAGGCTCTGGACCCGGTTAGGTTTAAGTGAAGAGGAAATGGAAGCCTTTGGCCGGGCAGCTGGGGCCATGTATCTTCCTTACCATGACCAACTGGGCGTAGACATGCAA
>CAYFHQ010000056.1:0-24320 GCA_964342805.1 uncultured Peptostreptococcaceae bacterium
CTGCATGTTGGCTACTTGTCCATCTTTGAGGTCCAGTGAGGTATTGCATCGAGGACAAACCAACAAGGGAAGGGCCAGATACGGTACACCCAAGTTTCGCTTTACAACCGGCGTATTGACTTGATCCGAATAGGCCGTGAGGCGCTGGATTTTCTGGTCGATCAGGTCACATTCTTTTTGAAGGACACTTAGTTTCCGGTCCAACAGGTGGGTTACGGTTTGTCGCTCTTTTTCAGACAAATGGACATGAATTCTTTCATAGGACTTCATGTGGGTGATTTCCTCCACACTCAGCCCCATGTCCCTGAGCATGAGGATCTCTTCCATGTCCTTTATACAGGCTTCGTCATAGATAAAGGCATTGCCCTTTCGACTGGGCAGAAGAAGCTTCATGTCGGTATAGTAGCGGATGGTCGATTTTTTCACTTTAAAATGGTCTGCAAATGCACTGGCTTTCATTGGTCACCCCGTATGACTGGTATATACTAATAGTGTCTTGATGGTATCATACCCATGTGACCGAACCATGAACATGGGTCAAATCCAGTAAAAAAAGGAAAATCCACGTCATTCATGACCATAGAAAGAGGCATATATGAATACAGTACAAGCACTCAGTCAACTTTCAACAGCTGTTGAGTCAGCGGGCATAACAGAGGAAACCAAGGACTTCGAAAAGGTAATATCCGTCTTTGAATCCTTCACCAAGGTGGACGTGGAGTCCATGAGAGAGTCCCTCCTCTTCCAGTGCGGTGTTTTTGCCCTGATCACTGACGAAGAACTCTTCTACTTGGACCTGGTCCGCCAGTTTGAAATAGAAGAAGATGGCGACTATGACCGGACAGAGCAAATCCACCTGGAACTGGTGTTTGAACCAGTGGAGGCCGTGGCAGGCATTGAAGAAACGGTTTGGGACTTTGAAATGGTGGGTGTGAAATTCTTTGACTATCTTCGGGGTAGAGACACCCTTCGTGTGCCATTTGAAAAGGCTGAGCTGAGAGAAGTGAATGTCTATATAGAGGAAGTGGATTAGAAGGGACAAGTGTGATAAAATAGAACCGAACATACGTTCTATCGCGTGAGTGTAGCTGTTAATGCAATATTGTACAATGTTCCAAACACATCATTAAACAGCCCAAATCGAAAGATGAGGAGGCAACCATGAAAGAAACAACCCTAAAAACCATATCCAAATGCGGGGCCTACCCAGACAACTACTTTCTTGGTCGCTATGCCTTCTCACCCTATAGGGCCTGTGCCCATGGTTGTGCCTACTGCGACGGCCGGGCAGAACGCTATTATGTGGAAGGGGACTTTGCCAAGGATATTGAGGTACGGACCAATACCCCTCAGTTGCTTTCAGACTTCTTGGGCAAGATCAAGGAGAAGGGTCACCTGCGGATTGGGTCTGGGGTGAGTGACTGCTACCAACCCTTAGAGGAAGACTACCAGCTCATGTCTCAGATCGCAGATGTCTGCCTCCAACATTCCATGCCAGTAAGTGTGCTTACCAAGTCCAGCCTGGTCATGAGGGACCTAGCCAAGTGGAAGGCCCTCCATGAGAAAACTGGATTTATCCTTTTAATGTCCATTGCTTCCACTGACGACCGAGTCTCCGAGGTTTGGGAACCAGGGGCCTCACCCATAAGCGAACGGATTGAAACCCTCAAGGCCTTCAAGGCTGAAGGGATTCCCGTTGGTGCCCTTGCCATGCCCGTCCTACCGGGTATTAGTGACAGCCCCGCTCAACTGGAAGACCTATATAAGCTCTTTGCCGACATTGGGGTTGACGCAGTTATGCCTGGGGGTCTGACCCTCAGATCTGGCAGGCAAAAGACCCATTATTATGACCTACTAAGGAAAGAGCGTCCCAACCTCATTCCCTTGTATGACCGCCTCTACCGGGGAAATCGTCCCTCAGGTGAACCAGAACCCGGCGCCATGGAGGACGTCATGGCCCGAATGCACCAACTGGGCAACAAGTATAAGCTACCCGGTCGTATGCCCCATGGGGTATGGAAAAACAACTACCACCTCTACGACGAACTCTATATCCTCTTGACCAACATGCGCCTGCTCTTTTACGGCCATGGGTCTGAAAAACGCCTTAAAGAGGCCACCAAGCGCTATAGCCAGTGGTTGAAAGAGGAAAAAACGGATTTTTACCGCAAGCGCAGTCGTAATGGAGACACCCTGGAAACCAAGCTGAGAATGATGATGGCCACCGGAGAGTTTGACCAAATCATCGGAAATGAAAAATTGGCTGCATTTTTGAAAGAGGTAGCAGGGGGCACTGTATTCGATTATAGGACGTTGAAACTGATAAAAAAATAACGAAGTTACCCCCTGTGTCACTTGGTAACGGATGTTTGTATACGATCATGGAAATCTACGTGGTTTAAGGCCCCCTGTCGAAATGTCGGCAGGGGGCTTTTTTGTATAGTATTCACAAGGAAACTAAGGAGGAGAGGCAAAAAACTTCTGCGAAAACGTTATCCTGTACTGGAATTGATACAATATTCTCAATGATTACATAAATTTTCACAAAGTCTGAGGTGACTATTACAGAAATGCAAGATATGCTGTATAATGATTCATTATATAGATAGAGAAAAGGGGATAACCCTCACTAAAACCTACGTTTGGATGAATTGCGACAAAAATACTAGAAAGTTCATGAAAGTTGTCTTTTAATTTTCTGAAAAATAAGATAATATAATCATGATTATCAAAACTAGGGGGTCGGAATGAACAAACAATGTAATTGCAGTGGCAAAACCATTGCCGGTGGCTTCGATGTCGAACCACTGAACCCAATCTTAGAAGCCTATAATGGCTCCAAGGGCAATCTCATAACCATCTTGCAGAAAGCCCAAGGCATTTATGGATATCTTCCAAAGCCTGTTCTACAATATATCGCTGAGAAAACCTCGGTGAAACCATCCAAAGTCTATGGGGTGGCTACTTTTTATACCCAGTTTCGTTTAACGCCGGTGGGAGAGAATTTGATCATGCTCTGTCAGGGAACAGCCTGTCATGTCAACGGTTCAGCCCGTATTGAGCGTGCCATTGTTGAGGAACTAGGGATAGAAGATGGTCAAACGACACCTGATAATATTTTCACATTCAATAATGTGGCGTGTTTGGGTTGTTGTTCACTTGCACCCGTCATGATGATTGGCGACGAAACTTATGCCAACCTCACACCTGAAAAAACAAAAGAAATCCTAAAAAACATCCGTGAACAAGCGAATACAATACCAGCCTCTGAGCCAGCCGTACTGGAAAACCAGGAGGTGTCCCTATGAAAATCGTAGTTGGAACCGGTTCTTGTGGTTTGGCCGCAGGAGCAGGCAAGGTCTTTGACCGTTTGCAAGAAGCCGTTACAGCTGGACACCTTCAAGCCAAGGTGGAACAAACGGGTTGTATTGGCATGTGTCACCTGGAGCCCATTGTGGACCTCTATGAAACCGGCAAAGCGGGCGAAAAGCCAAAGCGCTTAACCAAAGTAACAGCAGACCAGATTGAGGCCTTTCTCACAGACCCAATTTCCCTCAATGACCAGTTGATTTCAGAAGTGGACCAGGAGATCCTTGCAGCCCAAGAGCGGATTGTCATGCGCAATTATGGTCACATTGATCCAGACGAAATAAACGACTACATAGCAAAAGAAGGCTATCAGGCCATTCAAAAGGTCCTCAAAGAAAAAACACCCCTAGCGGTGATTGACTCCATCAAAAAATCAGGCCTCCGTGGACGGGGTGGTGCAGGCTTTCCTACATGGTTCAAGTGGAAGGCAGCTCTGGACAACGCTGCAGACCAAAAGTACATCGTTTGTAATGCCGACGAGGGTGACCCAGGGGCCTTTATGGACCGGTCAGTACTTGAAGGCGACCCACATAGCCTCATAGAAGGCATGATGATCGCCGGTTACGCCATCGGGGCAACAGAGGGGATTGTCTATGTACGGGCAGAGTACCCCCTTGCCATTGAGCGCCTACAGCGGGCCATCGACCAGGCCAAAGAAAAGGGCTTCCTGGGTTCGTCTATCTTTGGTATGGAAGGCTACGACTTCAATATGAGAATTAAGGCAGGTGCTGGGGCCTTTGTCTGTGGAGAAGAGACGGCATTGATCGCATCCCTGGAAGGGGAGCGGGGCATGCCTCGGCTGAAGCCACCCTTCCCCGCTGAAAAAGGGTTCTGGGGCAAGCCTACCAATATCAACAATGTGGAAACCCTGGCCAATGTGCCTTGGATTATCCTCAATGGTGCCGAGGCCTTTGGCGGTTTCGGAACAGAAAAAAGCAAGGGGACCAAGGTGTTTGCCCTTACGGGTAAGATCAAAAAAGGTGGCCTTGTTGAAATCCCCATGGGTATGCCCCTGCGGGACGTCATCTTTGACATTGGTGGCGGTATCGTAGACGACAAGCCCTTTAAGGCTGTTCAACTGGGCGGCCCATCAGGGGGGTGTATTCCCACAGAGCTCCTAGACACTACCATTGACTATGAGTCCATTAACCAGACTGGGGCCATTGTTGGTTCTGGTGGCATGGTGGTCATGGACGAGTCTACCTGCATGGTGGAAATGGCCCGTTTCTTCCTGGAGTTCACCTGTAAGGAGTCCTGCGGCAAGTGTACCTACTGCCGAGTAGGCACCAAGAGAATGCTGGAGATCCTTACCCGAATTACAAAGGGAGAGGGCCAGGCGTCAGACCTGCCCCTATTGGAGGAACTCAGCAACAAAATCCGCGAAGGTTCCCTATGTGGTCTAGGCCAAACTGCACCCAATCCGGTCCTAACCACCCTCAAGTACTTCAGGGACGAGTATGAGGCCCATATCCATGAAGGCCGTTGTCCGGCTGCCCAGTGCACACCACTGATCACATTTAAAATCCACGGGGACCAGTGCGTGGGTTGTACCCTGTGTAAGCGGGTTTGTCCAACAGGTGCCATTTCTGGTCAAGTGAAGACGGCCCATGTCATTGACCAAGCAGAATGTGTCAAGTGCGGAGCCTGTCTGACCAAGTGTAAGTTTGGTGCCATTACCAAGCAATAATGCAACCATAGCGGAGGAAACCATGTCGAGAATTCGAGTAAATATAGATGGAAAGGAGCTACTGGCCCATGATGGATACACCATCTTGGAAGTGGCTCGGCAACACAATATTGATATCCCCACCCTGTGCCAGGACGACAAGTTGGAACACTACGGGTCCTGTGGCATGTGTGTGGTGGAAGTGGAAGGTAGCCCAAGGCTGTTTCGGGCCTGTTCCACAGCCATCCGAGACGGTATGATGATCAACACCTACTCAGATCGCATTCGGGAATCAAGAAAAACAACACTGGAACTCCTACTCTCCAACCACCGTGGAGATTGTAAGGCTCCCTGCTCCCTGGGGTGCCCCGGGCATGTGGACGTACAGGGCTATGTGGGCCTCATTGCCAATGAGCAATACGATGACGCCTTGGAACTGATCAAAGAGGAGCTGCCACTCCCGGCCTCCATTGGCCGTGTATGTCCCCATCCTTGCCAAACAGCCTGTCGCCGTGGCCTGGTGGACGACAGCCTCAATATTGCCTGGCTCAAGCGCTACGTGGCTGACATGGACCTGGCAAAAGAAGAACCCTTTATGCCGTCCATGCTACCTGCAACCGGCAAGAAGGTGGCTGTTATTGGTGGTGGCCCATCGGGTCTCTCCAGCGCCTACTACCTGAGAAAGCAAGGCCATGACGTTGTGGTTTATGAGGCCATGCCAGAGTTTGGTGGCATGCTGAAATATGGCATTCCCCTCTACCGGCTACCCAAGGATGTTCTAGCTTCTGAGATTAAACTCATAGACAAAATGGGGGTCAAGCTCCTGCCGAATATTCGCATTGGCAGAGACATCACCCTGTCCCATATTCGCAAAGAGTTTGACGCAGTTTATGTAGCCATTGGCGCATGGAAGTCTGCCATGCTACCGGTTCCAGGCAAGGACCTGGCCGGTGTCTATGGGGGGATTGAGTTCCTCAACAAGTTTGCTGTCAACAAGCCCATTCAGGTGGGGGAGCGGATCGCAGTGATCGGTGGCGGTAACACGGCCATGGACGCCTGTCGAACAGCTATCCGTCTGGGGGCCAAGGAAGTGTATGCCATTTACCGCCGGACCAAGGACGACATGCCAGCGGTAGACGTGGAAATAGAAGAAGCGGAAGAAGAAGGAGTAACCTTCAAGTTCCTCCGCAACCCTGTGGAAATCATGGACGACGGAACCGGCCGGGTAAAAGCCATCCGCCTCCAGGCCATGGAGCAGGGGGAAAGAGACAAGAACGGAAGAACAAAGGTTACACCCATAGAAGGTGTGGAAGAGATATTAGAAGTTGACTCAGTCATCGTGTCCATTGGCCAAAAGCTGGAACCCCAAGGTCTTGACGAGCTTATTGTCAACCAGTGGGGCAACATCGATGCCGAGGACAATACCTACCGAACCAACTTGGAAGGGGTCTTCGCCGGTGGTGACTGTACCAACAAGGGGGCCAGCATTGCCATTGAAGCCATTAACGAGGGCAAGTGCGCAGCAAGGGTGATTGGGTCCTACCTGGAAGGTCAGTTGGTCCCCCACCGTGAACCTTTTGTGGTCAAGCAAATTGACCTTACACCGGAGTCCTTCACCCATATTACAAGAGTCCAAGCAGCCCACATGGGCCATGAGTCTCCTGAACTTCGCCGGACCAACTTTGACGAGGTGGTGCACGGCTATACCCAGGCGGAGTCCAACTGTGAAGCCATGCGGTGCCTGGAATGTGGGTGTGGTGACGTCAATGAATGTGACCTGGTCAAGCAGTCAGACGACTATGGGGTCCAGCCCGAGCGGATTGTCCACATTCAACCCACTTATGATCATGACAACAGCCATCCTTTTATCATGAAGGACCAAAATAAATGCATCCTTTGCGGCATGTGTGTCCGCATTTGTGACGAAATCATGGACAACACGGCCCTGGGCCTAGTGGGTCGGGGTTTTGAAACCTCTGTCCAACCCTCCTTTGGAGAACAACTGAAAAACACCGACTGCATAGCCTGTGGTCAGTGTATCAGTGTCTGCCCAACGGGTGCCCTCCAGGAGAAGTTGCCCCTGAAGAAACCTGTACCAGTCAAACCAACCCTGACAGAAACGGTTTGCTCCCACTGTAATGTGGGTTGCCGGATTCAGTTGGAGTCCAAGGGGGACATGCTCCTGCGGGCCCTGCCTGTGGATGACGACGCCTCCAGTGAAGGCCTGCTTTGTGCCAAGGGTCGTTTTGGTTTTGACGTGACCCACAAGGACGACCGTCTCACACGGCCCATGATCCGCAAGGACGGCCAACTGGTGGAAGTGGACTATCCGGAAGCCTTCCAGTACATCGCCAAGAAGGCCCAGTCTATGAACCTGCTCTACGGGCCAGGTTCCATTGGGGTTTCGGTTTCTGACCGTTACACCAATGAAGACCTATTTATGATCAAACGCTTTGCAGACAATATCCTACAGACGCCACACCTGGTGTCCTCCAATGCCAAGCCGTCGGGTCTCAAAAAAGTCTTGGGTGTAAACGCATCTACCAACGTACTTAATGAATTGCACCACACGCCCTTTGTCTTGGCTGTGGGTTCAGATATCATGTCCACCCATACAGTGGCTGCCCTGAAAATCCGTAAGGCGGTCAAGTCCGGCGCTCAACTTTACACAGTGGCGACGGGCAATACCAAGCTGACGGAATGGGCGACGCAGAATGTGATTGTGGAAAAGTCAGACCTGACCCAGTCCCTCCTGGCCTTTGCCAAAGTGCTCCTTGACAATGGCTACACAGGTGGCAAAAAGGTAGCCGGTCTGGAAGCCCTAAGGGCGGCGGTGACCGACACGAAAGTGACACCGGACATCCAGCAAGTGGCCCTGGCCTACGCCCAGGCACCCAAAGCCATGATCATTTTTGACCAAGATGCGGTTTCTGAGCAGGACGCAGCACTGATTGCTACTTTAGCTGTTTTGACTGACCATATCGGGTCTCCTCGAAATGGTATTATCCAACTTCGCAACAACGCCAACGCCCAGGGCATGGTGGACCTAGGTTATGGTCCAGAAGCAGGCGTTCTGGTTGAAGGGGTCAATAACGGCAGTATCCGTGGCATGATGGTCTTTGGTGAAAACCTGGCGCCGGCCTTGTTTGACGACCTGGACTTCCTCATGGTTCAGGAAACCCATATGACCCGGTTGGCTTCCATTGCAGACGTGGTCCTTCCAGCTGCAGTCCTATCGGAGTCCACAGGAACCGTAACCTCTTGCGACAGACGCATTCAAGAGGTCCAGGCGGCCATTGCACCTGCTGTGGGTTATGAAAACTGGGAGATGGTTCAGGAACTCATGAATGTCTTTGCAGTCCATGCCACCTTTGCCAGTGCCAAGGAGATCCTCAAGGAGATCGAGAAGGACCAAGGGGATTACCTGGGCTGGTCAGGTAAAGAGGGCACGGTCTACTGGCCTGTGTCTGCAAGCCGGATTCTCTACCAGCAGACCTTTAGAACCCAAGATGGCCTGGCCAACCTTGAGGCGGCAACCCACCCAACAACAGAGAATGTGAAGCCTGTCATGCATGGCCTGAACAATTCCAACCATATTACTACCTGCTTCCAGGAGTATGTCAAGGAAGCGACCAGCTAAGATTGCTTAGTTGATGTAAAGTCGATACGCCCCTTGTCGGCCTGCTTGCCCGGCAGGGGCTTGTCAAATAGCATTGCAACTCCCTACAAAAAACAAATAGCGACATCGGCTTCCAGACACTGCCGATGTCGCTATTTGTTTTGTCGTTCAATAATGACGCCAATATCGCTTTCTTCCATTCTCCTCTCCTTCTCAAAGCGTATGGGTTTACATGTTGTGCATGATTATAAGGTCCAATCTACCGGTTGGCCCGTGCCAAAAAAGTTGGTGTCAGTTTGGTGCAACTCATGCTTCACTTTTGCTTTTTTTGGACCAGGATATTGAACTTGAACGCTCAATTGCTTCTTGTCTTTTTGTGCCATAAAAGTCTCCCTCCCTTGTGGAATTCCTGTGATTGAACTGATTCTATCTGTAGGGGAATAGGGGGTCAATAGAATTGACAGAAAAATCGGAAAAGTTGTTAGCCTTCAAATTTTTTAGTAAATGCAACTGTGTGTGGAAGAAGGCAGAACTTGTCGATAATTTCCCCGAAAATTGGGGATTTTAGTCGCCTATTGGATATAAATGAATAAGATTGTGTATGTGAGGGAGAATATGCGAAGAAAAGCGACCATGCTACTAATAATAATGATATGCCTCATGAGCTTTTCCTCAGGGGCACTTGCAGACAGCCATAAGCCACATATCTTAGTTCTACTCTCCTATGATCCCATGTTCCCGTCCTATCAGGGCATGCTTCAGGGATACAAGGATGTGTTTGGTAATGATGTCGTTTTTGACGTGGAATATATGGACACCAAGCGCCATTTTGGACCAGTCTTTGAAGAGGAGTTTACCCGGTCCTTGCTGACAAGAATGAAGGACCATGAGGCCTATGACCTGGTTTTCACCATGGACGACAATGCCCTACAGTATGTCCTTGACCACCAGGACATCTTTGGCGAGGTTCCAGTCATTTTTGCTGGTGTCGATGACCAAGACCGGGTGGCTGTGGCCTATACCCACCCCCATATCACTGGGGTTCATGAAAGTGTGTCCATGCGAGAAACCATTGGACTGGCTTTACAGCTGGGTAATCAATCAGACCGGGTGATCGCCTTGTACGACGACACGGTGTCAGGCAAGGCTCTTTGGAATACCCTACAGAAGGAACAGGACTTTTTTGCAGGCCAACTCCAGATTGAAGGGATTAATTTCTCAGAACACACCCCAGAAACCTTTGGTCAGAAACTGAGAGAGTACTCTCCCAAGGATAGTATTTTATTTTTATCTACATATTTAGACAAGAATGGTGAACGGTATGAGTTTGGAGAAATCCAACAGGTGATTGTTGACCATTCTAGAGCGCCCATTTTTACCCTGTGGCGGTTTGGTATAGGGGACGGTTTTGTAGGTGGCAAGGTCATTGACCATAGGGAACAGGCCAAAACTGCCGGCCAAATGGGCCTGTCCGTTTTTAAAGGAACCCCCATAGAGACCATCCGGGTTCGCATGGAGAGTCCCAATGTTTATTTGTTCGACCAAAGAGAGCTCCGTCGCTTTGGTTTCAGCATTTCTTGGATAGAAGAACGGTTTGAGTTGATTAATGCCCCTACCCGGATCAACGACCAGCTGTGGATCAGCGGGATCATAGCAGGCTTTATCATCATTATCGTCTTACTGGCCATTGGGTATGTCTTGTACACGACCTTATCCAAGTCGGGCTATATCCTCCATGGTAAAAAACTCAGAAACTATTTGGGTGAGATCATCGAGTCCATAGAAGAGCCGGTTTACGTCATGGATAGCGACTTTCGCTATCGACTGGCCAACCGGGCCTTTGAAACCATGATGAACATTGACCAAGATTCTTACATCATGAAAACCAATGAAGACCTCTTTCCCAAGACCCTGTCCACCCAGTTTGACGACATGCACCGCAAGGCCCTGGGTGCCAGCCTGCCCTATCAGCGGGAAGTGGTTCTAAAAATGCCCAAGAAGCACTCCATGCACCTCCAGTTCAAGGTGTCTAAGTACAATTCCAGAGACGGGTCCACCCGGCTAGTGGGTATTGTTCGAAATATCACCGACACCAAGATCAACGAGCGGAAAATGGCGGAAATGAACAATATGTTGGAACAGCAGGTTCGGGACCGAACCACTGACCTGATCCAAGCAGAAAAAATGTCCCTCATGGGCACCATGGTTGCTGAGGTTTCCCATGAAATCAATACACCAATCGGCCTGGGCATTACAGCTTCTAGCTTCCTCATGACCCAGACAGACTCCATTCGCAAGTCCATGGATGGGGGCAAGTTAACCAAGAAAGACCTGACCGGCTTCCTGGACGTGGTTGACGAGTCCAGTGAAATTGTCATGAACAACCTCAATAATGCAGCGGAATTGGTGGAAAACTTCAAAAAGGTTGCTGTGGACAATGCCAGTGAGGATATACGAGAATTTGATGTGAAGGAATACCTAAGCAAGATTGTCCTCAACTTAAAACCAAGGATTAAGCACACCCAGCATCGAATTAGAATATTAGGTGAAAGTGGCCTAAAAATCTACACCTACCCAGGTGCTGTGAGCCAGGTTTTCACCAACCTGATTATCAACTCCCTAATCCATGGGTTTGAAGGTGTAGACAAGGGAGAAATTCAAATAACCGTTTCTGAAGATGCGGCCCGTCAGGCCATTAAACTGGAGTACCAAGACAATGGCGTTGGCATAGCCAAGGGGAACTTGGTTAAGATTTACGAACCATTCTTTACCACTAAGCGGGGTCAAGGAGGATCTGGTTTAGGGATGAATATCGTCCAGAACCTGGTTGAAACCCGGTTGGGTGGTTCCATTAAAGTGTATAGTGATGTGGGTGAAGGGGTTCGGTTTGTGATCCGGCTCCCTCAGAAAATCAATATTTACCAGAAGACAGGTGAAGCATAGGGGGAACTATTGGACTATTCAAAAGCGATTGAGATAGCAGAAGGTGTATATTGGGTCGGCTACAACGACGAAAAATATGGACTCCACTCCAATCCTTATTTGATTGTAGACGGTGAAGAGGCTGTACTTATTGATTCAGGTTCACGACCTGACTTTCCAACCGTTATGATGAAGGTTTTGCAGACGGGCGTGAATCCGGACGAGATCGTTCGATTGATTTATCAACATTATGACCCTGACCTGGTAGGCAGCGTGTCCAGTTTTGAAAGCGTCATCCAGGGGGGTGAACTGGAAATCATTAGTCAGAGGCAAAATAACATATTCATTCAGCACTATTCAACAAAGTCTGTAAAGAGGTGTATAAACGCCCTTGGTAATGCCTGGGGCTTTCGGACAGGACGTCGGTTAAAGTTTATCAACACGCCATACGCCCATTCGCCTGGGTCCTTTATGACCTATGACGAAAAGACCAAGACCCTCTTTTCGTCAGATATCTTTGGGGCCTACACCAAGCACTGGGAACTCTACTTGCAGCTGACAGACCACTGTGCCAAGTGTAAGACCTATCAGAACTGTCCGGTGGATGAAAAAGAGTGTTTCATGCCAGGGATCATGAGTTTTCACAAGACGATTATGACCTCGACGAGAGCCCTGCAATATGCCCTCAACAAGGTTAAGGAGTATGATATTGAACGGATCGCCCCCCAGCACGGCTGTGTCATAGAGGGGAAGGTAAATGTTCAGGTGGTTCTTGACAAGTTGCTGGACATGAGTGACATTGGGATTGACGCAATCTTGGACAAAGGAGATCATGCCATATGGTAGCCAGGAATCAGAATGACGAGACGATCTTTGACCTCATCCGAGACTCGTCCTTTGAGCAACTTCGAAAAGAGCAGCTGGTTTATCTCCTCATTGAAAGTGCGGCTACCCAAAAAGACGATGCTATCATGAAGGAGTTATTCATTGAAATGATGCACAAAAATGCAGCCCTCAACCGAACGTTGGAGGAAAAACTCCAAGAGGTTGAGCGACTGTCAGTGACAGACCAACTCACAGGCCTTTACAACCGTAGAAAATTTAAGGCAGACCTCCGGGAGGAAATTGTTCGAGGGGTCCGCTATGGTCGTGGCTTTAGTTTGATTATGTTGGATATTGATCATTTTAAGAGCATTAATGACGAGTTTGGCCATGATGTGGGGGACGACGTTCTCCGCCGGGTGTCAACCATCCTGCAAGACCGGGTGCGGACCATGGATGTCCCCTGCCGGTGGGGTGGAGAAGAGTTTATGGTCCTCCTACCAGAGACCAATGACGCAGACGCAGTGGTGGTGGCAGAAGACCTTCGCCGTCGGTTCGAAGCGGAAGACTTTGGCCTAGGCAGGCCGGTTACCTGTTCCTTTGGCGTTGTGGAATGGATCAGTGGGGCCACTGACGATGACATGACCAAGCGGGTGGATGAAGCCCTCTATACCTCCAAGGAGAACGGTAGAAACCAGGTAACCATCGTTGGGATCATCATTGAGCAACCGGACTTTGGCTTGTAGTCAGACCGGAAATGTAATAAAAAACAGCAAAATTGAACCCTCTCAAGACCGCATCTGGCTTGAGAGGGTTTGCTTATTTTTTGTACTGGACAGTAAACTTGTAACCAACGCCCCAGATGGTGCTGATATACTCAATACCTGGTTCGACGGTTTGGAGTTTTTCCCGGACCCGGCGGACGTGGACGGTGACTGTGGAGGCGTCACCCAAAGCGTCGACCTTCCAAACCGCTTCATAGATTTGCTCCTTGGTCAGAACGATGTTTTTGTTACTGGCAAGGTAGGTCAGGATCTCAAATTCCTTGGGGGTCAGGTCGATGTCCCTGTCGTTAACCGTACAGGTCTGTGAAGCCGTGTTAATGACCATGTTGTCATGGTCAATAATGTGGCCTTGTTGGGCAGAGCCACTGGATGACAGCCTCTGGTAGCGGGCCAGGTGGGACTTGACCCTTGCCATGAGTTGGTTGGGACTGAAAGGCTTGGTAATGTAGTCATCAGCGCCAAAGCCCAGGCCTAGGATCACGTCTGTGTCCTGGCCCATGGCAGAAATGAGTAAGATGGGTTTTTCAATGGACTCCCGAAGTTTTTTGCATATCTGGAAGCCATCTCCCTTGGGGAGCATGACGTCAAGGAGAATGATATCTGCCTCCTGGGATAGTTCATAGATTGTGTCATAGTCGCCGGTCTGCTCCAAGACTACTTGATAACCGTGGATTTCTAGGAAGTCCTTTTCCAGTCGTGCTATATTGTCATCGTCCTCAACAATGAGTACCTTTTTCATGGCCTTCTCCTTCTATGTGGTTGCCCCCTTGAGGGGGATACAAAAGAGTATGTTGAATTGTCCTTGGTCTTGCTCTGCCCAGATTTGACCACCATGGGCGTTGATGATTTCCTGGCAAATGGAAAGACCTATGCCGCTGCCCTCTATTTTAGAGGTCCTTGAGGTATCCACCCGGTACATGCGGTCAAAAAGTTTGTCCAAGGTAGTTTCTGGCACGCCTACGCCATTGTCGCCAATGCGGAAACGGATGGTGTTTCCGATTACATGGCTTTCGATTTCCACTTGGAGGGGTTGGTCCTGGTTGTATTTGAGGGCGTTGCCAATGATGTTTTTGAAGACCCGTTGCATCATGGTGGGGTCGGCAACTAGGGTTAAGTCCTGGGGAATATTCTTGAGATTGATGGTGAAGTCCTGGTCCTGGTTGTGGATGCGGAAGTCGTCTTTACAATCCTCTAAGAAGGGGACCATGGGAATGGGGCTGGTCGTCATGACAATTGACCCTACGTCATATTTGATTACTTCCTTTAGGTTGTTGACCATGTCTTCAATTACATGGGACCTGGACACAATGATATCCAAGTATTCCTTTTGGGCTGTCTGGTCGGTCACATATCCGTCAGAGAGCATTTGGGCACAGCCCTTAATGGCGGTAATGGGGGTCTTAATGTCATGGGTGATGTTGACCAACATCCGTTCACGTTCCTTTTCCAAGTGGTCTTTGTCCTTGCTGGATTGGAGGAGGTCTGCCCGCAGGGTGTTGATCATGTCTGCCAACTCGGCGAACTCGTCCGTCTGGGTATAGGTGGAGGCTTCTTGTAGGTTACCGCTTATGATTTGTGCGGTCATGTCATGGAGTTGGTCTCTGGACGTAGTTAGATGTCTGAAGAACCACATGAAGAGGCCCATGGACACCAGGGCGAATAGACCAACAAATCCAGTGATAACACCACCTATGACTTGACCGAGGAGCGTGTTGAACTGGGCCCCGTCGTAAACTGAATGGATGATGAATTCATCTTCCAGTGAAATGAACTCTACAGATGACCAAAAAAACAGGTTGTTTGTATAGTTGGCCGTGTCATCGTCAAACAAATCCAATTGATAGTCTTCCAACCAGGGGGATCGATAGATCTCTCTTTCGTTTTTGATGACCACAAAACCCACTTGTTTATTTTTGCTCGTGGGATCAAAAGATTGGATAGTGGCCCTGTTGATGGCCTGGCTCTCGTCCTTGACCATGGTCCGAAAGCTGTCAACGAATTGGTCGGAAGCGGCTTCGAAAACCTGATAATCTGGCACCATGTTGTCGTCCACAAAGGTGGTGTCGATCCATTCTGCTAATCGCCCGTCCACCAGGACAGCAACAATCACCAGGGGTACACTGGCTATGATCAATATGCTAATAATAAATTTTTGCTTTAAGGATAATCGCTTGTTCTTTTTCATGCCCCCTCCTTGCTGTATTTAGTATATATCCCATTTATGAAGAAATTCGAAAGAAGCTTGGGGAAAGTTTTGATTTTCTTCATAAATCCTTTCAGCCTCCTCAGGATTTGCCCCTTACCATAAAAGTACGATAACAAAAGTTGACGTGCAAACGTGAATGGATAAGGAGAGAGTTCATGACTGGGAAAAAGAAATGGATAGCAGGTGCGGTGGTCGTAACCTTATTGGCAGGAGGAGCATGGATGTTTACGCGCCAGTCAGACGCGTCTGCAGATGCGGCCATGCTGGACATGCAACAGACAGCAGTAGTGGAAAAAATGGATGTGGCGTCCAATGTCTACGCCAGTGGTAATGTTCAAATCACTGAAAGTCGCAAGTTGAAACCAGAGGGTAAGGGTTTTGTCACGGCCATGCATGTGGGTGTGGGTGACAAGGTTGAAAAGGGTCAATTGTTGGCTGAAATCGATGTTTCTGAGCTGAATAAAAGCCTAGAGCGGAAAAATATCAATCTAGAGATCCAAAAAGAAAGCCTTAACCAAATTCTGCTGGAAGGGGAGTCGGCGCAAAAATCAACCTTGAAGAAGGCCTTGCTGGATTTTGAGCGGGCCAAGGATAAACTGGCAGCTGACAAGGCCCTCAAACAAGCCGGTTCCATCAGTGAAACAACCTACCAGGCAGCGGTAGATAGCTTTGAAAAGGAAAAACTCAATTTGGCTTCAGCCCAAAGAGCCGTGGAGAACTCCAACTTCAGCTCACGGGTCAAGACACAAAAGCTCAATATCCGGCTCATTGAAATTGAGATTGAGGATATCCAGCAAAAAATCGAAAAGCGACGGATTGTCAGCCCCTTTGAAGGGGTTGTTACTGAAATCAACTTCAAAAAGAATGAGTTATACAACGAAACAACACACTTGTTGAAGGTTCAGAATATGAACTCACGGGAAATTAAGTCCTTGATTTCTGAGGCAGAGATCAACAAGTTGCAAGTGGGTCAAAAGGTCCTTGTTACAGCTAACTCCATCAAGGGTGAGCAAAAGGAAGGAACCATTGAGTCCATTTCACCGAGCACAACAAAAAAAGAAGGCAAAAAGCAAGCTTACACGGAAATTCGTGTTTCCCTTCATGATCCTGAGAACCGGCTACGAGACGGCTTTATGGTCAACCTAAAGATTGAGACCAAAACGGCAGTGAATGTCCACGCTGTGTCCTTTGAAGCTGTGTCAAGAAGCCTAGATGGATCAGCTTCTGTTACAAAAATGAAGGCGGACGGCACCACGGAAAAAATCCCAGTAACCCTAGGGGTTGAGGGAGATGTGTATGTAGAACTGATCTCTGACAAAATCCAAGAAGGGGACGAACTCATCATTGAGAGTTTGGATCTTGCCCCAAGTACGGACTCCGTCATGGACATGCTCTAGGAGGTTGTCATGTTACGTCTAAAAGGGATAGAAAAAACATACCAGACAGGGACCTTGTCCTTTAAGGCCCTCAGGGGAGTAGACTTGGTTGTGGAGGAGGGGGACT
Source organism: uncultured Peptostreptococcaceae bacterium (assembly GCA_964342805.1). Lineage (GTDB taxonomy): Bacteria > Bacillota > Clostridia > Peptostreptococcales > Acidaminobacteraceae > CAYFHQ01. The sequence continues at coordinate 16,893 of CAYFHQ010000056.1, forward strand.
TTGTTTCCATTATTGGCCCCTCTGGATCAGGCAAGTCCACCATGATGAATATACTGGGTTGCCTAGACCGGGCAACCGCTGGAACCTATATTGTAGACGGAGAGGACGTGGCCAAGCAGCCAGATGCCAAACTGTCGCAGTTTCGCAACCGAAAAATCGGTTTTGTTTTCCAGGCCTTTAACCTCCTACCTAAGCTGTCCAATCTGGCCAATGTGGAACTCCCCATGGTTTATGCCAAGGTTGACGCGTCAAAGCGGAAGGCCATGGCCCTGCGAGCCCTAGAAAAGGTCGGGCTTAAGGGCAAGGAAATGAACAAGCCTACGGAAATCTCGGGAGGTCAAAAGCAACGGGTAGCCATTGCCAGAGCCCTGGCCATGAACCCTGGGATCATCCTAGCCGATGAACCGACGGGCAACCTGGATTCCTCAACGACCATGGAGATCATGAGAATATTTCAGGATTTGAACCGGGAGGGCCACACCATTGTGATGATTACCCACGAGCCTGAAATTGCCGAAATGACCAACCGAGTGGTCACCATCCGGGATGGTTTGATCACCGACGATACCCGCCTTCGGCCCATAAAGGCAGGCGGAAAGAAGGAGTCAGTAGCATGAATGGAATGGAAAGCTTAAAAATGGCCATCTACACCATTTGGTCCAATAAAATGCGGACCCTTTTGACCATGTTGGGTATTGTCATTGGTATCTCTTCAGTGATCGCCCTGGTGAGTGTAGGCCAGGGAAGCCAGAAGAAAATCCAAAAGGACTTTGCCAACATGGGGGCCAACCGCGCCCAGCTCTACATGGACTATGAAAAAGAAGTGGACGAAACAGCCATGTACAACCGCAGGGACATAGACGCCATCCGTCGAACCTTTGGCAACCAACTGAATGGGATTAGCGCATCGGGTTCCCTTTCTGGCAAGTTCTTCTCAGGTAAAAAAGAGATCAGTATGAATGTCAATGCAGTCAATGAAACCTTCAACCGTATTGAAAACTTAAAAATAGCCAAGGGTCGCTTCCTCAACAAAAGCGATTTGGATGAAAGCAAGGCAACCATTGTTCTTGACGCTGCTTTTGCCGACAAGGTCCATAAGACACGGGATATCCTTGGCCAGCGGATTACCCTCCAAACGGATGAAGGTTCCACGTCTTTTCTCATTGTTGGCCTTTACACCAAGCAAAAAAGCAGTTTTGACTTTGGGGGAGGGAACTCCTATACAGCCTATGCCCCAATATCCTATGTGGAAATGGAAACAGGCAACATGGCCTATGATTCCGTCACTCTAAGCTTTAAGGAGTCCGACCGGATTGACCAGAAGTTGGCGGCCATTACCCAGCTGGTGGAAAAACGCCATAATGAGGTAGGCAGTGGCCTGTACCGGTCTTACAATGCAGAACGGGAAATGGCCATGATGAACAAGATTACTGGCCAAATGACCCTCTTGGTTTCCGTTATTGCAGGCATATCCCTAGTGGTTGGAGGGATTGGTATCATGAATATCATGCTGGTGTCCGTAACCGAACGGACACGGGAGATTGGTATTCGCAAGGCCATTGGGGCTTCTCGTTTCGATATCCTTGGACAGTTTCTCATTGAATCCGCCCTGGTTTCCCTCTTCGGAGGCCTCATAGGCATTGCCTTTGGCATGGGCATAGGCCAGGTAATTGGGGGCTTCATGAAGATCCCGCCAGCGGTCTCCCCTCAAGTCATTATGATTGCTGTTGTGTTTAGTTCTGCCATTGGATTATTCTTTGGGATTTATCCGGCAAACAAGGCGTCAAATCTTGATCCTATTGAAGCCCTGCGTTATGAGTAAGAGAGGACAATCCAGCGCATAATTTAGGACTTGAAAGCTGGTTTTGGACCAAGATATTGGTTAGAGAGTCGAATGCAATTAAGATCGTTGACAAGCTTGAATATGTAACACTATAAAAAGCCTTGAGCTAATCGCTCAAGGCTTTTTTGACGATCGAGGGCACGATCGCCGCGAACAGGTGCTCCAGAATTTGGGGGACTCTGAAGCGCAAGATGGTTCCCCGGGGTTTTCCTGGGTGACCAACTACTCTTATGACGAAGGGGAAAACAAAAAAGTTCCCATTTTTTAATAATTTAGTTTTTCACGAATGCACCCCGGCGGGGGAGGGGTATGAATCGGACGGTATATGCCTTCAATCCGTACAATCCTTCCATGAGCCATGATTGAGTCGTCTTGTCACTTTGTGAAAACCGTGACAAAAAACCGTATGTGAATTGCATGAAAATTCCGCCTATTTGCTAAGTGGTTGTTTTCACTTGTTTCTAGTGCTACGATCCTCCTGACAAGTCAATGAACAGGAGGACGTAAGACATGAAAAAATCATACATGAAATGGTCTTGGATGATCATGATTGCTTTTTTAGTAGCAGGTATAATCGACATTCGATTTGGTATCTTTGGTACGTTTGCATGGGGGCACCTATATATCACGCCCTTAGGGGGAGGGGTAAAGTTAACTGTTCCCACTACTGTCCAAGGGGGTCTCTTCTTGGCCGAATGTTAGCCAAGGTGTCCTTGGGCCATGATATGCCTCAGTTTATGAAAAAGAAACAGTTTAAGTATGGACTTCTGATCCTCATGCTGACCATGTTTTCTTTTGCCATGGTCCATGCGGGTTGGAACTTCAACAGGATTGCCTTTAGTATGTTCCGCTTTATGACCATGTCCCTGGCCATTGGAATTCTCATGGGGGTAGCCTTTAAACCGAGATCCTGGTGTGTTGTGTGCCCCATGGGTACTGGAACAAGCCTGATCATGAATGCCCAGAAGCAGGGCCAAGCCCTAAAACCAGTGGTGAATATCACTCAAACTAAAACAGATAAAAAAGACGATCGAGCTGCCTAGACAACTACTATCCGATCATACCAATTACAGAAGCCCGTTTTTTTCCTCATTCACCACATTGTTATGTGTACCAGAGGAAGAAAACGGGTATTTCCATACTAACTTAGACAAAGAGAGGTGAGCGTATGGAAAACGCAAAGGTCAACGTAAAAGCAAACAAACGAGCACTCTGGCTCATCGGCATTGGACTGGCCCTGGCATTATTGGCAGGCAGTATGCGAACCCTGGTCATGTTTATCACGGACTTCCAGTGGTTTGACAAAAACGGATACCTAACAACCTTTCTGGTATCCCTACTCACTCGACTCAAGATCCTCATTCCCTTCTGGCTAGTAGCCAGCGTGTCCATGTACTTTTATCTCATGGGATTAAAGAAGAAATACTATAAATATGGCCACTTGGTAGTGGACAAGAAAGAGGACAAGAAGATCAGATTGGGCACGAGGATCTTTTCAGGTTTTGCAGGCCTGTATTTTGCCTGGTTAATCGCTGAGTCCATTTGGCTCAAACTCCTCATGTTTATGAATGCCACCACTTTTAATGTGGTTGACCCCATTTTCTTTAGGGACATTGGCTTCTACTTATTCCAGCTTCCCTTCCTAAAACATGTTCTTTCCTTGACCATGATGGTCACCGTTTGGATGGTTATCATTACCGCAGGCTTCTATTTCATTATGTTCAACCTTCGCAAGCCCATGGAGGGTAGTCTCTATGACATGAATGAGATTGCAGGCCGGCCCAACTTTAACTCTGTTTTCAGCAAGGACTTGGTCAAGACAGCGGTCAACAAGATTGCCCTGCTGGGGGGGATCATCCTGGCCCTTATTTCTGCGACCTACTTCCTTAAGGCCTTTGAACTCTTGTATTCTGCAAGAGGCGCTGCTTACGGCGCCAGCTACACGGACATAAATGTCACCCTCATTGGCTACCGGGTAGTCATGGTCGTAGCCCTTATAAGTTCCGTTGCCTTTGTGTATGGCCTCTTAAGAGACCACAGGCGAATTGCTGTTGTAGGACCAGCAGCCCTATTGGTGATTGGTATAGTGACAGCCATATTTGCAGGTGTTGTCCAGCAGTTGGTGGTAGAACCGGACGAAATAGCCCGGGAAAGTGAGTATCTGGTCAACAACATAGAGTTCACCCAGGCAGCCTTTAACCTGGACAAGGTCAACGAGAGAGACTTTCCCATGGAACAAGTCTTGGACCGTGAGACCTTGGAACGGAATGTGGAGACCATGTCCAATATCCGTATTAATGACTATCGTCCCTTGCTGCAAACCTATAACCAAATCCAAGGTCTTCGTTTGTACTATCGCTTTAATGACGTGGACCTGGACCGCTATATGATCGACGGTAGATACTCTCAAGTTTTCATTTCGCCAAGGGAATTAGACATCTCTAAACTGGACGTTCAAGCCCAAACCTGGCTCAACATGCACCTTCGTTTTACCCATGGGTATGGTGCAGTGGTCAGTCCGGTTAACTCCGTCACCAACGAGGGGCAACCGGAATTGATCGTCAAAAATGTTCCCCCAATTACTGAAGCCAACATTCGCTTTGAAAGGCCAGAGATCTACTTTGGCGAATTGACCAACCACTATGTCATTATCAACACCACCCAGGACGAGTTCGACTACCCGTCGGGATCAGAAAACAAGAACAACCGATATGATGGTGGAGCAGGCCTAGAACTCAAGGGCTTCAATAAGTTCCTCTTCGCCTTCAGGGAATCCAGCATGAAAATGCTCTTTTCCTCAGCAGTGGAACCCGAAAGTCGGATTCTTCTTTATAGAAACATCAATGAACGGGTACGGAAAATAGCCCCCTTCCTTATGTATGACCAGAACCCATATTTGGTACTCAACCAAGAGGACGGAAAACTCTACTGGATCATAGACGCCTATACATCCAGCAAGTATTATCCATATTCACAGCCCTATCGCTTTAACAACCAGTCGGTCAACTACCTGCGTAATTCCGTAAAAGTAGTGATTGACGCCTATGAAGGAACAACTACTTTCTACTTGTATGACGAAACAGACCCAGTTGCCCAGACTTTGGATGGTATTTTCACTGACTTGTTTACGGACGCTTCACAAATGCCAGCCAGTCTCAAGGCCCATGTACGCTACCCCCAAGACTACTTCGACTTGCAGTCGGAGGTCTACCGAACCTACCACGTGGACAATCCAGTGGTCTTCTACAATGGTGAGGACGTCTGGGACGTGGCCAATGAAAAATATATGGACGGGGTCCAGCGGATTGAGTCCAACTACGTACTCTTTAAACTTCCTGACGGGGACCGGGAAGAATTCTCCCTGATCATTCCTTACACACCCAAGGAAAAGGCCAATATGACCTCCTTGTTTGTGGCCCGGAACGACGGGGACCAGTACGGCAACCTCTTCCTCTATAAGTATCCCAAGGACAAGACCATACAAGGTCCAATGATGATCGAGTCCCGGATTGACCAGGACTCCACCATTTCTCCCCAATTCACCCTTTGGGGCCAGCAAGGTTCCAATGTCTTGCGGGGGAATGTAATCGTCGTTCCTGTTGAGGACGCCATTCTCTACGTGGAACCTATTTATATTCAAGCTGACAACGCCAACAGCCTGCCTGAAATGAAGCGGGTCATAGTGGCCTACCAGGAAAAGATCGTCATGGAAGAAACCCTGGAAGAAGCCCTTGCAAAAATCTTCGGAGAGGACATACCAGCTGAGATTACCCAGCCGGTGAAAGAAGGGGAAGAAATCATGATCCCTGCTGACCAAGTTCGTCAGCTCCTCAACCAGATCAACAACCTCTTCGAGGAATCCAGCAATAATCTGGAGGAACTCCAGCAACTGATCGACCAGCTCAATGAAGAACTGGCCCCTCAGGAACCTCAAGTAGAACCTGAACCAGACCCTGAGTCAGACCCACCTGCCACTGGTGGGGGCAACAACTAGAGACCTAGCCAAATGAAGCAAGTGACATAGAAATCCCCCTGGATGACCACTTTGAAGTGTGTGGTGGTCCGGGGGATTTAGTCTTTATGTGGTTTGGTCAAGCTGTTCCTTCAACCGTTGGCGGGGGTGCTTAATGCAGATTTGACAACCGGTAAACTCCAATATCTTACCGCTGATCAACCAGCCCACAGGCAAGCTGCCAAGGGCAATGAGGAGAAAGACGGGAAAGAGCCAGCCGTCACTTGAAATAGCTGCAATGCTCATGAAAATCAAGAAGAAGCATAGACTGAAGCCATAGCGGAATACATGCTCTGCCCACCGGAACATAAACAAGTTGCCCGTGTATTCCCGCTTGCCCTGGACCCAAAAGACCCGGGACAAAAGGAAAAAGACAAGGGACAAGATCAGGTAGCCATTGACCTGGCTAAAGACAAAGTCCAAGGGAACCAACTGCCAGTCGTAGCTCAAGCGCGCCAGGTATTGGGGAACCAGGTACTGGAGCCAGAGCGCATCGTCAAAATAGATCCCAGGCATGAAGGTGTCCATTATTGCCAGGGTGGTCGAAGCGATAAATACCGGCGCATACAGGGTAATAAAGCCTGTCGCACCAGCCAAAATCCCTTGGCCACAAAGGGTGGCTACCATAAAAAAGAAGGCATATTGCATGACGCTGGAACCCAGGGTCAGGGCAAACCAATACCAAATCTGGTTGATTTCTCCCTGGACGATCCCAACGGAGGTGGCAGACACCATGACCAAAAGCAAACCTGCACCGTGGACCACAAACAAGGCAATCAAGCCTGCTAGGAACTTGCTGGCATGTCGTTTCCGGCTAGACACAGGCATGGCGGTCAGGAGTTCGTATGTACCCGTCTTACGTTCATAGTAAAACTGAATAATAACCAGAAGAGGCAGGGTGAACCAAAGTAAAAAGTCACCAGAAAAATAAATGATGTCATAGGAGTCTAGAGTGACAACAGTCCCGTAACGTTCGGGTGTCAAGGAAGCATTGTCCAAGTAGCCCAGGAGGGGGATCATAAGGGCCACCAGGAGCAAGACGGTCACCCAACGAATATGGAGGAGTTCTCTCTTAATCAGCGATTTCATGGTGGTCACCTCCATCATTTAAGTGTAGGAAAATGTCTTCCAATTTCATGTCTAGGTTATCAATAAAGAGGGCCTTGTGGCTTTCCAGCTGGTCCATCAAGGGTTTCGGATTTCCTTGGATAGTTAGATAGGCCACTCGGCCCAATTGAACCACATGGAGGACCCCCGGTAGGGTTTCAAGGCCTGGGGGAACGGTTCCAGAAAAGGCGACTTGAAGTTGACGAATCCGCTTTTTTAGATCGTCCAGGTCAGCGTGTTCCATAATCACTCCAGCCTTCATCATGACCACATGATCACAAATCTGTTCCAATTCACCCAAGTGGTGAGATGCGATCAAAACGGCGATCTTTCGGTCCGCTACGTCTTCCACTAAATGACGGTAAAGGGTCTGGCGGCTTTCTGGGTCTAGGCCGTTGGCAGGCTCGTCCAAGAGGAGGACCTTGGGTTGTGTGGCAATGGCCAGGGCCAAAACCAACTTCATTTT
>CAYFHQ010000057.1:0-23824 GCA_964342805.1 uncultured Peptostreptococcaceae bacterium
GTAGAGGACCTCGGCGTCCACCCCATACTTTTTACAGCTCCGCTCCACCATGCGAACGTAGGACGCCGCTGAGGGGTCATTTCCGATTAAGACCACCCGAAGCCCTGCCTTCACACCATTTTCCGCCAATATGTCAACATCCTTTTGAAAGGCTTGTCCCATTTGTTTTGCTATTTCGCGACCGTTGATAATCTGCATTTGTTCCTCCCTGTTCAGGTTCCAGTTGCATGCTCGAAAACACGCCATTTTTCGTTCAGTATTACAAAGGTCAATGCCCTTGTCAATGGGCACACAGTACAATTATACCCCTTTTGCGCCAAGGGATCACACCAGTGCAATAAACTGCGTTTCCAAGGCAATTGCCCCACGAAACCAACTGATACAAAACAAAAGCCCACTACCAAGGTGATTGGTAATGGGCTTACTGTTAGATGGTTATGCTCTTTTAATCTTGCCTATCCTTATACAGGGAGTTAGGCTTCCGTTTGCAGGGAGTCCTTGTACTTGAGAATCAGGTCTCTCGCTGCCTTTACCTCGTCAATCCGGCGGATTGGCGTACGGTGAGGGGCTTGCTTGAGGAGGTCTGGATCAGACTTGGCCTCTTCTGCAATACGGATCATGGTGTCGGCGAAGTGATCCAAGGTCTCTAAACTCTCGGTCTCTGTCGGCTCTACCATTAAGGCTTCATGGACAATCAGTGGGAAGTAGATTGTCGGCGGATGGAAGCCGTAGTCTAGAATACGTTTGGCAACGTCCAGGGTGGTGACTTGGTGGTTGTTATCGTCGGTTAGACCTGCCATGACAAACTCGTGCTTGCACACGGTGTCCGCAGCAATATTGTAGTGGTCCTTGAGACGGTGCATGAGGTAGTTGGCATTGAGTACAGCCGTTTCAGAAACCTCTTTGAGGCCGTCTTGGCCAAGGGACTTCATGTAGGTGTAGGCACGAACCAGAATACCATAGTTGCCGTAGTATCCCTTTACCTTGCCGATGGACAGAGGACGATCATAGTCCATGTAGTAGCGGTCATCACCCTTGGTGATCACTGGCATAGGAAGGAAAGGAATGAGTTTTTCCTTGACGCCAACTGGGCCTGCGCCCGGTCCGCCACCGCCGTGTGGTGTGGACATGGTCTTGTGCAGGTTATAGTGCATGACGTCAAAGCCCATGTCCCCAGGTCGAACCTTGGACATAATGGCATTCATGTTGGCACCATCATAGTAGAGAAGGCCGCCAGCGTCGTGCATGAGCTTGGCGATTTCTTCAATGTTCTTTTCAAAAAGACCCAGGGTAGACGGGTTGGTCAGCATGAGGCCGGCCACGTCGTCTGTTAGGGCTGCCCTGTAGGCGTCCATGTCCACGGACCCGTCCTTGGCAGAGGGAACCTCAACGATTTCAAAACCAGCTACTGCAGCAGTGGCAGGGTTGGTACCATGGGCAGAGTCTGGAACAATGATCTTTGTTCTGTGGCTTTCACCCTTTGAAGCATGGTAGGCCTTGATCAACATGAGGCCGGTCAATTCCCCGTGGGCACCGGCAGCAGGTTGCAGGGTTACGGCATCCATACCGGATACTTCTGCCAGCATGTCTGCTAGATCATGAAGCATTTCCAAAGACCCTTGAAGAGTTTCTTCGGGCTGGTAAGGGTGGACGGTTTTGAGGCCAGGCAGGGCGGCCGCATCTTCATTGATTTTGGGGTTGTACTTCATGGTACAAGACCCCAGGGGGTAGAAGCCGGTGTCCACACCGTAGTTCATATTGGAAAGTGCCGTGTAGTGGCGTACGATATCCACTTCTGAAACTTCCGGCAGTTCCGCAGGGGTTTCCCGTAGGAACTTGGAAGGGATGGCACTGTCTACTTGTGTTTCTGGTACGTCCAGCTTGGGTAGGTGTACAGCTCTGCGACCTTCACTGGAGCGTTCGAATATTACTTTGTCATAATGCTTCATCCGATTACCTCCATGAGTTCAACAAACTTGTCCATCTCCGCCTTGGAACGTTTTTCTGTAACCGCCAGGAGAACCGTGTTTTCCATGGGGTACTTGGTATTAAGGTCAAAGCCACCCAGGAAGCCTTTTTCAAGCAGGGCTGCATTGATTTCAGCTACGGGCTTCTTGGCCTTGAGGGCAAACTCTTTGAAGAAAGGTTTTTGGAATACAGGCTCAAACTTGCCAGTGGCAATAAGCTTGTTGTAGAGGTACTGGGCCTTTTGGAAACTCTGGCCAGCTACGTCCCTCATGCCTTCCTTGCCCATGGCAGCCATGTACATGGTGGCCCGGGTAACAATTAGACCCTGGTTGGAACAAATGTTTGACGTCGCCTTAAAGCGACGGATGTGCTGTTCTCTGGCCTGAAGGGTCAGAACAAAGGCTCTTTGGCCGTCTGCGTCCACAGACTGGCCGCAAATCCGTCCAGGAATTTTACGGACCAACTTGTTGGTTGTTGCAAAGAAGCCCAGGTAGGGACCGCCCAGGTTGAGGTCGTTCCCTAGGGACTGACCTTCACCAATGACAATATCCGCGCCCAACTCACCCGGTGGCTTCAGTAGAGCTAGGGAAATGGGGTCCACAGAAACAATGGAAACCGCCTTATGCTCTTTGGTCATGGCGCACGTACGCTCTACGTCCTCAATGACACCGAAGAAGTTGGGGCTTTGAACCAAGACACCGGCAACATCCTTATCCAGCATGTCAGCCATGGCCTCGTAGTCGGTTTCGCCGTCCTTCATTGGGATCTCTTCTAACTCGAAGTCACGGAACTTGAAGTAGGTGTGCATGACTTCACGGTACTCTGGGTTGACAGTTGTTGAAACCAGGAACCGTTTTTTCTTTTTAGACAGGTTGCAGGAAAGCATGGCTGCTTCCACACACGCATTGGACCCGTCATACAGTGACGCATTGGCTACATCCATACCGGTCAGTTCACAAATCATGGACTGATATTCAAAGATCGTTGTCAGAGTGCCTTGACTGATTTCTGGTTGGTATGGTGTGTACGCTGTAAAAAATTCAGACCGGCCGGACATATGATTGACCACGGTAGGTACAAAGTGGTCATATGCGCCTGCGCCCAGGAAGGAAACCAATTGGTCCGTTCCCACGTTCTTGGAAGCCAGCTCACCCATACGACGAGCGATCTCCATTTCGGAGTAGGCGGGTTCCAAGTCTAAATCTCGATCCATTCTCAGTTGTGCAGGGATATCAACAAACAGTGATTCTATTGACTCAGCGCCCATGGCTTGGAGCATTTTCTCCTTGTCGCTTTGGGCATTGGGTATGTAGCGATGCATAGGCAACTCCTATTCTTCGATAAATGCCTTGTATCCGTCTGGGCTCAGGAGCTTTTCCAGCTCAGCTGTGTCAGACAGTTCCACTTTAACAATCCACGCATCATATGGCTCAGCATTGATCTTGCCAGGCTCATCTTCCAAATCTTCATTGATGGCAACAACTTTGCCGCTTACAGGGCTATAAATGTCAGAGGCTGCTTTAACAGACTCCACTGTGCCCAGCTCGCCGCCTGCTTCAAGGTCGTCATCTTCCTCAGGCATTTCCACGAATACGATGTCGCCCAGTTCGTGCTGTGCGAAATCACTTAGACCGATTGTTGCTACGTTTCCTTCTACTGCTACCCATTCGTGATCCTCAGAGTAATATAGACCTTCTTTGATAGTTGACATAATGACTTCCTCCTATTTTTTATAGTTCTTTTTGTAGAATCGCTTGCTGATGATTTCAGCCGGACTCACTTTCTTTCTAATCTGTATATCAAACGTACCACCCATGTCGCCGTGGGCACGTTCTACAAGCGCCAGACCAATGGTCTTCCCAACTGTAGGCGCCTTGTATCCTGTTGTTACAAAGCCGATGTCCTGACCGTCTTTAACTACCCGGTAGCCTTCACGAGGGATCCCCTTCCCTTTGAGTTCAAAGCCTACCAGCTTCCGTGGAATGCCTTCTTCTTTTTGCTTCACTAGGGCTGCCTTGCCACAGAAGTCGTCGTTGTCCAGCTTGACAAACATGCTCAGTCCTGCTTCCAGGGGTGTGATATCACGGTTGATCTCGTGGCCATAGAGGGGCAGGGTTGCTTCAAATCGTAGGGTGTCACGGGCACCTAGGCCTGCAGGCTTGAGGCCTTTAGGTTCTCCGGCTTTAATGACTGCGTCCCAAACGGTCTGGGCGTCCTCTGGTTTCATGTAGACTTCGAAGCCGTCTTCACCGGTGTAACCCGTTCTGGAAACCAAGCAGTTGACCCCAGCCACTTGAACGTTTTCCTTGAGACGGAAGAAGGTGATTTCACTTAAGTCCTGGTCTGTCAACGTTTGAAGGATTTCCTGGGCCAAGGGGCCCTGAACAGCCACTTCGCCATAGTCGTCGGAAACGTTTTTCACCTTGACGTCAAACTTGCTGGCCTGGTTTAAGATCCATTCAAAGTCCTTGTCAATGTTGGCTGCATTGATGACCAAGAGGTAGCGCTCTGTGCTGTAGCGGTAGACCAAGAGGTCGTCCACAATGCCACCGTCTTCGTAGCACATCATGTTGTAGAGGACCTGGTTGTCTTCCATTGCCTTCACATTGTTGGACACCAACCACTGGACAAAGTTTTCTGCTTCTGGACCGTCCACAGTGACTTCGCCCATGTGGGAAACGTCGAAGATCCCTGCTTCATTTCGTACTGCATTGTGCTCGTCCACCAGTCCTGAGTACTGGACAGGCATGATCCAACCTGCAAACTCGATCATTTTACCGCCAGCTGCCACGTGGGCGTCATAGAGTGGTGTCTTATTTCCTGTTAGTTGCTGTGTAGCCATTGTTCCCCCTTTCGATTTCACATCTACATGGCTATTTACCCCAAGTCTGTTTCATTTCAACAAAAAAAGAGACTAGGGCACCAAAAATAGACTGCCTTAGTCTCTGTTTATTAACCTGAGAGTTTCACTTTCGCTTTCCCCTTCGGTGGTCACCCAGCGGTGACGCTTTTCAGAGTGTCGTCCGATACCGTTCCTGATGCCTGAAAGATTCTGATGGGATGGCGCCCCATCATTGCCCCGTCGGCTCCCCTGAGGAGATCTCACGTATACCGTCATTCGATCCATATGCCTTTTTACATATATTAGTACTACCATTATAGCCAGTAAACATGGACATTGACAAGAATTGATACAATCTTAACAAGATCACATTCTTGTAACAAATGGTTTCGTCAATTCGAGTTGTTTTAAGTATTTTTTGTGTTTCTTTTAAATTGTTATAAATATGTCATGGTTGAATTTATTCGTTTAATGTAGATGGTTTTGGTTATCATTTAAAGATAAGACCCGTTTACCGAACGTGAAAAGAGGTTGTATGTTAATCATTCGGAATCATTCCACCAATCCCTACTTCAATTTGGCGGCTGAGGAAGTCCTCTTAAAAGACTTTCAGGAGGACGTCTTTATGCTTTGGCGCAACAAGCCCAGTGTGATCATTGGCAAGAACCAAAATGCCATACGGGAGATCAACACCCTCTTCGTGGAAGACCACGATATCCCAGTGGTTAGGCGGTTGTCCGGTGGTGGCGCTGTCTTTCATGACCTGGGCAATATCAATTTCACCTTCATACGAAAGGACAACGGCAAAAGCTTTAATAACTTCCGGACCTTTACCCAGCCCATCTTGGACGTCCTTAATGACATGGGGGTAAAGGCCAGCTTTTCCGGCCGTAATGACTTGATCATTTCAGGCCGCAAGTTTTCGGGCAATGCCCAGTTTAAGTACAAGAACCGGGTCCTCCACCACGGCACCCTCCTCTACAATGCCAAGATCCATGACCTGAGTAAGGCCCTGCGGCCTAAGTCAGCCCACATCCAGGGCAAGAGCATACGGTCAGTGCGAAGCCGGGTCACCAACATCTGTGACCACTTGGACCCACCCCTGGCCATCGAGGACTTCATTAGTCGGGTTGAAGCCCACATACTCAAGGCTACAGACCACCGTTTTCACACCTTTTCCGACCAAGAAGTAGAAGGCATTTACCGCTTGGCTTCCTGCAAATACGAAACTTGGGAGTGGAACTTTGCCAGTAGCCCTTCCTTCACCTACTCCTATGAGACCCAGGGGGACTATGGCCAGCTCCAACTGACCTTTTCCGTTGACCAGGGTACCATGGAGGATGTTCGGATCTTGGGGAATTTCCAAGGCCAAGGAAACATACAAGACCTTGAGCGGATGCTCACTGGACTCCCCCATAGGCGGAGTGCGGTTGTAGAAGCCTTGAAACCAGTTGAGATTTCCCGCTATGTCAAGGGCATGGACCTGGAGTCATTTGCTTCACTCATTTATTGAAAAAGGGGTCATGAAGGCCCGATAAAAAAGGCTCATGCAGAAATATCTGCATGAGCCTGATTTGTTCTAAAGTTTGGTTGTCACTGACTAGCCCTTCACATAGGGGTCATAGTCCTTGTACTCCGACTCCCCTTCCACCAGGATGTTTTCGTCCACAACGATGGTGCCAAAGACCTTATCGTGCCAGCCCTGGGACTTATCATCGATTAAAATCCATATAAAACCCAGGTTCATGGCTGCACCAGACAACATTTTTCCCAGGGTCTGTCGCAGAACCATCCGCCAAAAGGACACCGGTTCGTAGGTGTCTTGGTCTAGGATCTTCATGCGTAAAAGAAACTTACCCAGGGTGGTTGACCTTGTCCAGAAGAACATTTTCACCGTCATAAAGCACAACCAAATGCCCAAGAAGACGAAGAACCCATTCACGGGGATATAGTCTACCAGGGACAGGGGTAAGACAACTAGCATTATGATATTGAATAAACCCTCCATGAGGAAGGCGCCCAATCGCCGCAGGGGCGAAGAAACTCGAAATCTCACATTGGCCTCCAATTGCCTCTTTGCGAAATCATTATACCACTGGTTCGGGGAAATTCGACATTAAGAAACACTTAAGTCTTTGTATCTGTTTTGTGTACGAAAGGCCCTTAAGTCTCCACTTTATCAATCAAAAAACTCCTATAGGGGTGGACGTCCACACCCTAGAGGAGTCTCTAGTTTTTACTGTACGGTTACATGATCAGTACTCTTCTATCATCTGTACTTCCATTGAATCTTTACAGTTACATCCTTACCTTGTCTGCTGGACCCTCACACCAACCATAGGGAGCCGTCTAAACAACTTCCTCTTGATTGTCTTCTTCCAGCTTATAGCCATAGCAACGGAGGACCGGTACGACAAACATAAATCCAATTCCATTGTCGTATATATTACCAATGCGGTCATGAAGGGCGTCAATCACCTTGTCCAGCTTTTCCTCAGACCGGATGACACTGATGATCACCTTGTTGTAGGGCTTGTCCCCCTCCAGCATTCTTCGCATGCTGGTAAACATGGAAATGTCCACTTCATGGTCCACCAAAACCTTGCCCATGCCCCGGCTGTCCACAGTTGTGGCCCCCACCTGGCAGTCGTACATGACTTGGTGTACCTCCTCGGTTAAATACACGTCATTGAGAACTAGAAATAATGCGTACATACGATTCCCCCTTTTTCTATATGTTGTTCATATATACCACGGCCTTGAATCCATGAATCAGGGACTTGGTATAGGGTAGTGAATCTACGTTGTGGCTAGGATCCCTCCACGGCAGGAAAATGAACCGTGACGGTCGTTCCTTGACCCTGGATACTGTCGATTTCCATTCGGCCGTCGTGGAGGGCCACAATTTCGTCTGTAATGGCTAGACCCAGGCCACTGCCCGACTGCTTGGAAGTGCCTTTATAGAATTTCTTTCGTACGTTTTCTAAGTCTTCTCTGGATATGCCGGTTCCCTGGTCAATGAAGGACAGGGCAATCTCTTCTCCCAGTTTCATAGAAATAGTAATGATTCCCTGGGGTTTTGAGAACTTAACAGCATTATCAAGAATGTTGATCATGACCTGCTTGATCCGGTTGGCGTCACCCACAATGTAGGCTGGCCTGTCGGGTAATTTGGTTTCGATCATAACATTCTGCCCTTCGGCTTTGGGACCATAGATGGCCACGATGTCCATGATTTCTTGGGACAGGTCCACCTGCTCTTTGTGGAGGGTCATCCGCCCCCCTTCAATCCGGGAAAAGTCCAGGAGTTCTTCCACCATGTCTGACAGGCGGCTGGTTTCCCGCATGATGACCTGGAGGCCCTTCTCGACTTCTTCCTTGTTTTCCAGGTCACCCGTCAAAATAGTCTCTGACCAGCCCTTAACGGCCGTCAGAGGGGTTCGGATTTCATGGGATATGGAGGAGATAAAGTCATTTTTCAGTCGCTCTGACTGCTGGATTTCGTCCGCCATGTAATTTAGGGTCTGGGCTAGGACACCCAGTTCATCCTTATAGCGGGTTTCCACCTTTTCGTCAAACTGGCCTTTGGCCATCCGTTCTGCCGCAACGGTGATCTCGTTAATGGGCCCTAGAATGGACCGGCTAAAGGTCAGACTCAAAATGAGTAGGAGGATCAGTATGGCCCCTAGGACCAACAAGGAGTAGAGGAAGTACTGGTTGACCAACTGGTCAATGGCCGCCATGGAGGAAATGTAGCGCAGGACACCAATGGTGTTGCCGTGCTCGTCCCTCAGGGCCGTAGACACCCCCATGATCTGTTCTCCCGTTTCAATATTGGGACCCACCCAATAGCCCCGCTGGCCCTTGAGGGCAGCGGTCACGTCCTCAGAGCCAATGAGTCTTTCCGTCTGAAAACCCGTGGACGAGTAGAAAATCCGCCCTTCCGGGTTGAGAATTTGCAGTTCTGCCACGTCCTGGTCCCGGTAGTCCTGGAGGATCAGCTTGGCAATGTCGTCCAGGGTGGTATGTTCCGATTGCAGGAATGTACGATTAAAACCTTCCAGGACCGTCATGCGATTGGACAAATTCTCTTGGGCTAAATTGTAGTAAAATCGCCTGATGGTAAATAGAAAGGCTCCATCGACCAATATCGCGATGATCATGATAATCAGCAGGTAGTTGCGGACCCACCGTTTCTTGATTCCCGACATGTATTACTCTTCCTTCCTCCAGCGGTAACCATACCCCCACACCGTCAAGATGTGTTCTGGGTTGGACGCGTCGTCTTCCAGCTTCTGACGAAGACGTCTGATGTTTACATCTACGATTTTAAAGCTGCCAAAGAAGTTTTCACCCCATACATTGTCCAGGATAAACTCCCGGCTCAGGGACTTGCCTTCATTTTTCACCAAGAGGCTGACAATGGCAAACTCCAGCTGGGTCAGGTCAATTTCTTCCCCATTTTTAAAGACCTGTCTGGCTTCAAAATCAACTACAAAAGGCTCGGACTCATAATTAGCCGTCTCGTCGCCCTTCATCATATGTACACGGCGCAGGAGGGTTTCAATCCGCGCCATCAATTCCTTGGGACTAAAGGGCTTGACCATGTAGTCGTCTGCCCCGTTGAGTAGGCCTTCTAGCTTATCCTGCTCCTGGCTCTTGGCCGTTAACATGATAATGCCCACATACTTGTTCTTTTCCCGCATTTTCTTGCAGACTTCAAAGCCGCTAATGCCCGGCAACATGACGTCTAAGACTGCCAAATCAATATCATGCTCGTCAAATAGGGAAAGGGCCATTTCTCCCGAGCTGGCTTCAATGACTTCGTGCCCTGCCCGCTTGACATTGATCACGATAAAGTCTCGGATGTCCACCTGATCTTCCAGTACTAATATTCTTGCCATGATGCCTCCTTATTGATTGGTCTCAAACAGGCCAGCCAGTTCGTCCATGGTCACGGCTAGGCGCTGTATTTTTTCATGTTCTTCTAGGTCATTCCGCTTCACAACAAACACCTTTTCAAGGGTGGAGTCTAAATACTCATAGTCCGGTACAGCGGACCCCTGGAGGTTGGCCTCCCAGGCATTCCGGTCCACGGCCGCTATGGTCAGGACAGGGATTTGCTCCTCTGTATAAGCGTCCACAAACAGCAGGGTCACGGAGTCAGCCCGCTCTGCGTCCAGGGAAACTGTGATATTCTGCTTCCACCGGGCAGGGAACTTGAGTCTGAAGCCATACCGCTTGTCCGTATAGGACTCTGCGTTAAAGTCCAGGCCGTTGTCACCGTCCCACTCATACCAGGTGGTAATCCAGGGTTTGTCCGCCGTGGCTACCCGGTCATAGCCCAGGGGCGACCGGGGGATTGGGATTTCCAGTACGCCGTCTTGGTCAATGTCCTCAGACGCAATGGGGTAGGCTTTCTCAGTCCGGTCGTTCTTGCCCCACTGGCTGTCATAGAAGACATTTTCCAGTTGACCATCCCGCCAAACCAAGAGGTCCGTGTAGGCCACATAGGCCCCGTAGGTGGTGTCCACCAGGAGACCCATCCGGTCCTGAGACACCAGGCCACTGATAATATTGTAATAGCCGTTAATCACACCGGCCATTTTTACTTCGTCCAGGAAGACCATCCGCTTGCCCACGTCGTCATAGAGGGTGGCCCGGGCACTACTTTCGTTGATGTCCAGTTGAATAACGATCAACTCTTTGGTTTCGTCTGCCGTAAAGTCTCCAATGGCAAACTCCGTATAGGAGCTCTCAAAGTACAGCTCATGGCGACCCCGGTCATAAGAATAAATGGACAGGCCCTTCTTAGGGGTAATGCCCCCCTGCCAGCCCACCAGGATCTCCCGTTTGCCGTCATTGTCAATATCCGGGTACTGGATTTGGTCAATACCAAAACCAACTCCCTTTATGTCTTCAGCCGCAGCCCAGCCATTTGCCCCCTTATACATGATGGTGATGCGCATGGGCTCGGGATCACGCTCCAGCTTGTGGAGGATAATCATCTCGTCCACACCGTCTTGGTCAAGGTCCACAAATTGTGTACTATGGCGATCATCGCCCCGGGCGGGACTGATGTATTGGATTTCTTTTTCAAAACGTTCGTTGAGCATGGTTTTAATTTCTTCCAGCTCAACAGGCAGCTTAGGGGCCTTGAGTAGGGTCTGCACCGGGGTCGTACCACCAAAACATCCACTGAGGAAGAGGTAGCCCACGACCAGGGCCATTAATTGTACCTGTTTTTTCACACACTTGCTCCAATCTATTGGTTTCCATACCATCATAACCAAAGGTTACAGGGGAATGGGTAACGGCTGGGTAACAGTTACAGCCCAATATCCATATTGTAACATACCCACAGGTGGGACAGGGGGCTGACGGTGATTTCACTGCGACCAGTCTCGCCTAGCCCAGGAAGTCCGTCATGGTCTACAGCCTTTCCAGCCATAAAAATAACCCTGCCACAGGATGTGACAGGGTCATGGGTTCACGCATACACAATTGTACTGTTGATTTAGTGGGCCTTAAGCTCCGTCCAAGCACGGTTGTACTCTTCAATAAAGGCACCTGGATCTTTAAAGATCTCATAGTTGTTCAGCTTTTCCACCTCTGGGTAGTAAGCATTGTTGGCCCGCATTTCTTCTGTAACCAGGTCAATGGCCCCGCTGTTTGGCGTGGAATAGCCAATGTAGTCTGTGTTTTTGAAAGCGATCTCTGGTCGGTTGAGGAAGTCAATAAACTTGTGGGCCCCATCCACATTTTGTGCATTCTTCGGAATGACAATGGAGTCGAACCACAGATTGGTCCCTTCCTTGGGATACGCATAAGCCATATTATCCTTTTCACCCATTACCGTAACGGCTTCACCGGACCATACCACAGCAATTGCAGCTTCTTCAGCAATCATCATATCCTTTACATTGTCACCCACATAGGCAAGAACCAAAGGCTTTTGGTCGATCAGGAGTTGCTTGGCTTCTTCCAGTTCATCTGTGTTACGGGTGTTCATGGAGTAACCCAGCTTCTTAAGGGCAACCATGAGGGTGTCCCGCTGGGAGTCCATCATAAGGATTTGCTTTTCGTACTTCTGGTCCCAAAGAATGTCCCAGGAGTCTACAGGCTCCTTGACCATGTCTGTATTGTAAAGGATACCCACGGTTCCCCACATGTATGGAATGGAGTACTCGTCCGTTGGATCATAGTCCATGCCCTTGAACTCGTCCATGATGTACTTGTAATTTTCCATCTTAGACACGTCCATCTTCTGGATCAGGTCTTCGTCGATCATCCGCTCGATCATGTAATCAGAAGGGAACACCACGTCATACTGGGTTCCACCCTGCTTCATTTTTACGTACATGTCCTCGTTGGTCGCAAACATTTCATAGTTGACCTTAATGCCTGTTTCAGCTTCAAAATCTGCTAGAACAGACTCGTCAATGTAGTCACCCCAGTTGTAGACATTGATTACATCTTGCTTTTCGCCACATCCGGCAAGCATACCCATGGCAAGTACTACCATGGCCAACAAAACGATCATTTTCTTCATCTTGTTCATCCCCTTGTTTCTTTTGTCACCCGCTTTTTAGCGGTTATTCTTTATTGAACGATGCGTCTGCAGACCGTTTGTTGATGATCAACAAGAGGCCCAGCACCGTTGTGAACATAATGGTCGACAGTGCGTTGATCACTGGCTTAATGCCCCGTCTTGCCATGGAGAAGATGGCGATGGACAGGTTGGTCACCCCGTTGCCTGTGGTGAAGAAACTGATGACAAAGTCGTCCACCGACATGGTAAAGGCAATAAGAGCCCCGGTAATAATACCCGGCATGATCTCTGGAAGAATGACCTTCCTAAAGGCATACCAGGGGGTTGCCCCCAAGTCCATGGCTGCTTCCAGCATACTGGCTGGCATTTGCCGTAACTTGGGCAAAACGCTCAATATCACATAGGGGATATTGAAGGTAATATGGGCGATTAACATGGTGCTAAATCCCAGCTGCATCCGCATAAAGGTGAAAAGGGTCATCAAGGCGACACCGGTCACGATATCTGGATTGAGGAGCGGGATATTATTAATGTTCATGACAATGGTCTTGCGCAGCGGGCGCATCTGATGGATGCCGAAGGCTGCAAATGTCCCGATAACCGTTGCAATCAAGGAGGATAGCAGGGCCACGGAAATGGTGTAGTATAGGGCCTTCATAATATTTCGGTCTTCAAGGAGCATTTGGTACCACTTGAAGGAGAAACCGGTCCACTGGCCACTGGACTTTCCTTCATTGAAGGAAAAGACGATCAGGACCACAATGGGCGCGTACAAGAAGGCGAACATGAGTATGGTGTAAAGTCGTGTTCCCCATTTTCTCATAGCATGGTCACCCCGCTTCCACTTTGGTCGTCCTGGTCAAACCGCCGCATGAAGGCCATGGAAATGAGGATCAGAACCATGAGGATCATGGAAATGGCTGAACCAAAGTGCCAGTTGTTGACCAGGAGGAACTGCTGCTCCACCAGGTTACCCACCAACATAAACTGACCGCCGCCCAGGAGGGCTGAGATCACAAAGGTGGACACGGCCGGCATGAAGACCATGGTTATGCCTGAGATCACCCCCGGTAATGACAAGGGAAAAATGATCTTCCACAGGACGGTTCTGGCGTCTCCCCCCAGGTCTTCCGCAGCTTCAATTAAAGCCGGGTCGATCTTGGTCAAGACCGTGTAAATGGGCAAGACCATAAAGGGCAGGAAGTTGTAGACCATGCCCAGCAAGACCGCGCCCTCATTGTAGAGGAGGTTGATCTGGGGCAGGTTGAAAAAGGCCAGAGCCTTGTTGATAAAACCGTTTTTACCCAGGATGGACATCCAAGCGTAGGTCCGCAGGAGGAAGTTCATCCACATGGGGAGGACAAAGAGCAAGGCGGCAATTTTCTGGGTTCTGGCCTCCATTTTGGACAGGATCATGGCCATGGGGTAGCCGAGAACCATGCAGATAGCCGTTGCTGTTAATGCCAGTTGAATGGACCGCCACATGACTTTCAGGTAGAGGGGGTCCATGAATTTGATAAAGTTGTCTGCAGACAGGGCCAGGGCACCGGTCTCCGGGTCGCGGGCTGTAATAGAATAGCTGGCGATCAGGAGGAGCGGCACAATGATAAAGACCAGGCTCCATAGCAGATACGGAGTCGCTGCATGCCTTTTAATCATTCCCCTGCTCCTTTTGCTTTTTCATAATGTGGATCTCGTCCGGGGCAAACCACATGCCAATGGTGGACCCTTCTACTGCCATGTCAGTGGAGTGAATGGTCCAGAGCAAGTCCCCTTGGTCCACAGTCATTTCGTAGTGGACGCCCTTGAAGATCACGTCCTTGACGGTTCCGTCCACCAGGCCTTGGCCAGGCTGACGCAGTTCCACGTCTTCCGGTCGAATCACAACGTCTACTGGTTCGTCGGTGGCAAAGCCCTCGTCTACACAGTCGAATTGCTGGCCTGCGAAGGTCACCAAACGGTCCTTGTGCATGACGCCGTCAAAGATATTGCTCTCACCAATAAAGTCGGCCACAAAGGCGTTTTCTGGCTCATTATAGATGTCAATTGGTGACCCGATCTGTTGGATTTTACCGTCGTTCATGATGATGATCTTGTCGGACATGGTCAGGGCTTCTTCCTGGTCGTGGGTCACGTAGATAAAGGTGATGCCCAGTTCCTTTTGCATGGCCTTGAGTTCCAATTGCATTTCCTTGCGGAGTTTTAAGTCAAGGGCCCCCAGGGGTTCATCCAGGAGGAGGACCTTGGGCTCGTTGACCAGGGCTCTGGCGATGGCGATCCGCTGTTGCTGGCCCCCAGACAGGGAGTTGATGGACCGCTTTTCAAAACCTTCAAGGTTTACTAGCTTGAGCATGCGCTCAACCCTTTGTTTGATCTCTGTTTCAGAGGTCTTTTTGATCCGCAGGCCAAAGGCGATATTTTCATATATGTTCATATGGGGAAATAGGGCGTACTTTTGAAAGACCGTGTTGATCGGCCTTTCGTAAGGCGGTATTTCCGTAATGTCTTTTCCTTCAAATAGAATTTGTCCACTCGTGGGCTTTTCGAAGCCACCAATCATACGCAGGGTCGTGGTCTTGCCACAACCACTGGGTCCAAGGATGGTCAGAAATTCCTCTGACTTGACCCAGAAATCAATATTGTCTACGACACGGTTGCCGTCGTATTCCTTAACGATCTGTACGCCGTGGATCATCCGTTGTTTCATTCTTAATTCCCACTCCTTTGCCGTTAGAAGTTTGGTGGTGCACCCACCAGAATCATTTTTGCTGTGGCCTTACCAATGTTCTTTATACTATGGTTGGCATTGCACTTGTAATAAAAGCTGTCCCCTTTTTTTGCCTTGAACTTGCGGTTGCCATGGCTCACCTGGATGGCTCCCTGGAGGACATAGCCAAACTCTTCCCCTTGGTGGGGGGTGTCCTCGGTGAAGGAACCACCTGGCTCAATGTGGACCAAAATGGGCTCCATCATGTTCTTTTGGGCATTGGGAATAATCCAAGCCAGTTTAAACCGCAGGTCCTCGTCAAAGGTCTCAAAGGCGTCCTCCGGTGTAAACACGATTTTTTCTTCTTCATTCTCCTGGAAAAACTTTGTCAGATTGGTTCCAAGACTCTCTAAAATGTCCACAAGACTGGCAATGGACGGGGAAGTCATGTCCCGCTCCACTTGGGAAATGAATCCCTTGGACAGCTCACACCGGTTGGCCAGTTCCTCTTGTGTTAACCCGTTTTCCAGGCGAAGTCGTTTGATCTTTTCTCCGATATTCATAGACTTCCCTCCAAACGTACATGGGCATTTATGGCTACCTCTTCCTGGGTCACCCTCGGTCCCATGCAGAAAACATGGACCAAGAAGGGTCAAAAAGTAGACAGCGAAAAAGGACAGCCTAGCTATGGAAAGCTGCTATCCTCTATGTTTATAAATGCTAAACTTTATCCTTGATTTATTATACGTACGCCCCTGTGACAAGTCAATATCCTTGACCATAAAATCGCAAATTATTTCTTGCCTGGAGGCTCGTCCACAAAGGTGATGTCAGCCAGGTGGAAACGTTCCAGAAACTTGTATCTAAAACGAATGTCCCTGGCGTCAAAGAAGACGGTTTCGATGGCATTCCACAGGAAAACCCAACCCCCAATAAAGAGGCCTTCAACGGCTGTCTTAACTAGGAGATTTTCCGTCTCTACCTGGTTAGAGGCTATGGCAATCACCAAGAAAGCTATGGCAATAAGGGTGTAGAGTAAAATCCGACGATTGGTCTCACTGAGCTTTTTTCGTACACTCTGTTTGGAGAAGCGGAAGTAGTTATGAATGCCTGCCACAAAACTGGCCTCCTGGGCCTTGTTTCGGACTTGAGGTTTGATCATAAACCGAATGCTCACCGGATACTTGAGGGGAATGTCTTCTCCGCAGGCCTCTAGAAAATCAACCAGGTCCGGATCGATATCCCGCCGCTTAAAGGGGGCTGGGTCCCATTCGTTAAAGATGTCGTCATAGTTGTCCAGCCAGGCCTCAATAATAAAGGTTTTACCGTCTGGGTCCAGGGGGAACATTTGACGGAGTCGTTGCTTCATTTTTTTACGCATGGTGTCCCTCCTATAAAAAGGACTGCCATGGAATTGGCATTCCTGGCAGCCCTTGATGGTGTCTTATTTGTACTTGTACTGGGTCAACAAGGCGTCAACCAAGCTTACCAAATTATCAATTTCTGGCTTGGACATCTGACCATCTGCACCCACCGCGTCACCCTTGTGTTTGAGGTCTCCTGTGATCAATGAGGAGAAAATTACAACCGGTAGGTTTTTAAGGGTCTTGTGTTCCTTTACCCAACGGGTCAGGGTGTGACCATCCATCTGAGGCATTTCAATGTCTGTGATCATAAGGTCCACTTCGTCCTTGAAGCTAGTCCCCTTTCGATCAACCAGTTCATTTAGATATTCTTTTGCCTGGAGGCCGTCGTCAAAGAAACGCATGTTCATAAACCCAGCCGCTGTAAGGGTCCCATGTAGGACTTCTCGGATCATTGGGGAGTCGTCTGCCAATACCAGCTTGATTCCTGAACGATCTTTCTTCTCAACATTCTGTACCCGCTCCAGGGTAATGCCTGTGTTTGGACTGATGTCCATAACAATCTTCTCAAAATCCAGAAGCATGAGAAGACGGTCGTTAATATTAATGTTACCAATTACAAGGTCGGAACTGGTAATGGAAGAAGGCTTTTTAATGTCGCCCCATCCAATACGTGTAATCCCAAGTACTTCGTCAATGGCAAAGGCTACTTTTAGCTGGTTGAACTCACACACCAGGGTCATGGCCTTGCTCACGTTTTCATTTTTCTCATTTTCCAAGACCTGACGCATGTCAATTACAGTTACAACGTCGCCACGGATCAATGAGATGCCCGGCACAGCCTGGTGGGCATTGGGGACTTTTGCAATATTATCGATGTGAAGGATTTCCTTTACCTTCACTACATTAATGGCATAATGCTCACCTTTAACGGTAAACTCGAGGATTTCAACTTCACCCGTACCACTTTCCAGCAAGATACCTTCATCTTTGTACATAGTTAGACCTCCCAGATCAATTTGGCGTATTCTCTTCTACATATACCCACAAAACCATACGAACTATCTTTTCATCATTCATTAGAAATATCATGAGAAGCTTACCCGTTTTTAATCTCATTAACCCTATTATAGAAGTTTTTCCGGCCTTCTGCCAGAATTGTGGGAAAATCTACACTTTATTTACAAATGAAAAACCGCAGGAGGCCAAATGACCCCTGCGGTTTTCTTGTTCTGAAGCAGTTCACCGTTTGCTTCAGATCACTTCCGTCTTGCTATTGATGAATGGGAAGCAGCCTAGATCAGGCCCATTTCCTCACCGACTTGCTTAAAGATGGCAACAGCCTTAGCCAGCTGCTCTTCCGTGTGGGCTGCAGATACCATACAACGAACACGGCCCGTTCCCTTTGGAACCGTTGGGAATACGATTGGTGAAACGTATACACCATTCTCCAGAAGCTTCTTGGAGAAGGAAACCGTTACGGCTTCGTCGCCAATGATTACTGGCGTGATTGGTGTTTCAGACTCACCTGTGTCGAAACCTAGCTTGCCCAGCTCCGCCTTGAAGAACTTAGCATTGGACCATAGGCGGTCTGTGTACTCCGTAGAGCCAGAAAGTAGCTCAACCGCTTTAATAATTGAAGCCACTGCTGCTGGTGGTAGTGCCGTGGAGAATAGGATTGGACGACCACGGTGAAGTAGCCAGTCTTTCATGACCTTGCTACCTGCACAGTAACCGCCGATTACGCCGATTGCCTTAGACAGGGTACCGATTGTGAAGTCTACACGACCGTGTAGGCCAAAGTGGTCTACTGTACCACGGCCAGACTCACCAAGTACACCAGAACCATGGGCGTCGTCAACGTATGTCATACAGTTGAACTCTTCTGCCAGGTCAACAATTTCAGGTAGCTTGGCAATGTCGCCGTCCATGGAGAATACGCCGTCTGTGATAATCAGGCAGTTTTCGTAGTTGGCACGCTTTTCTTCTAGAACACGGCGTAGGTCAGCCATGTCAGAGTGCTTAAAGATGGCCTTGTCCGCACGGGAAAGACGTACACCGTCAATGATAGACGCGTGGTTAAGTTCGTCAGAGATGATCAGGTCACCCTTGTTGGTAACGGCCTGGATCACACCTGCATTACAGTTGAAGCCAGACTGGAATACCATAACCGCTTCTTCACGCTTGAACTCAGCTAGTTTCACTTCCAGCTCTTCGTGAAGGTCCATGTTACCGATGATTGTACGTACTGCACCTGCACCCACACCGTGTGTTTCCACAGCCTTGATTGCTGCTTCCTTCATTTCAGGGTGGTTGGCAAAGCCCAGGTAGTTGTTGGAGGACAGGTTGATTACCTTCTTGCCGTCCAGCATAACCTCTGCGTCGTTGAAACCTTCTAGTACTGGTAGTGTTCTAAATACACCTTGATCCTTCAGCTCTTGTACCTGCTTCTTTAGATAAGGCAGTTCATGAATATTGGACATATGTAGTACCCCTTTCATCGTGGTTTTCCATCCATAGATTACCCGAATCGACTGCTATAAAACGATGAATTGCAATCTATCAGTGTCCTAGCGTGCAGTATACTGCACGGACTAATCAAAAGGTTGCCAACCCGAAGGTTGACAATCATTTTCCCTATTTTCGCTTCTATTTTAGCACAGCCCCTGACAGGTGTATAGGGTCCTGAAAAGTTTTGCAAAAACGTAAAACTCTCATTTGTCCCAGGCCCTATTCTCCGTAGTAAAGAACCACCACAGCACTGGCAAAAGCAGTCCCGATATTCCGGTAGGTGTGCTCCATATCCGCAAGGAACTGAATGGCGTCCCCCTGGCGCAGGACATGCTTTTGGTCCCCCAGGTCCACCTCAATGGTTCCCTCATTGAGGATGAGGTATTCCTCTACCCCGCTGACGTGGGCGTCGGACACATGGACACAGCCCGCTTCCAGTTCGACGGTATACAACTCAAACTTGTGCTTGGGGTCAAAGGGCACATAGGAAAAGAGTCTGAAGAGGCCGTCTTCCTGGGCCACTTCATGGGTGGTTTCCTTTCGGATAATCCGCACCGCCTGGTTTTCTTCATTTAATAGAGAGGTAAAGGACACCCGCAGTCCATTGGCAATCTTCCATATGGTACCGATAGAAGGATTGGCCTCTCCCCGTTCAATTTGGCCCAGCATGGACTTGCTGACCCCACTTAGGTCTGCCAGCTGGCCCAGGGACAAGTTACGGTCCTCACGGATTTTCCGCAGGTTGCCCGCCAGTAGTAAATTCACATCATTCATTGTCTATTCCCTCTTGTTCAGATAATAGGCCACCAGGTCCTCCCAGTGCCACTCTGCTTTGTCATCCCGCTGTGCTAGGACCCTGTGTCCTTGAACTGGGTCAATTCTCATGACCGCCCAGGCCGCATACTCCCGGACCAGGGGGCTCCCATGGTCCAAATAAGGAAGCAGCCGAGGTATGTCCTCCGCCTGTCTCCGGTTTCCAATGGCAATCAAGGCATTTCTTTTTAAGACCGATGCGCCCCTCCAGGCAAATCCCATGTCCCCATAGGCTTTTTTGAATCCCTTATTGGACAGGCCTAGTAGGTCAAAGGGGTCCAGCCGGTTGGAGGTCTCCCTTTGATACACGTCAGGGACCGCCAAAGTCTTGTCGTTGGCCGGGCAGGATTGTTGGCATAGGTCGCATCCGTAAAGGCGAAGCCCAATGGTTTCCCGTTCTGCATAGGTCAATGGTCGCTTGGTCTGGGTTAATGTGGACAGGCACTTCTGACCGTCAAAGGCCCGCTCGCCGTGGAGGGCACCCGTGGGACAGGCTACTTGGCACCGGTTGCAATCCCTACAGATGGCCGCCAGGTGGCCCTTACTTTCTGCTTGGGGGTCCAGGTCCAAATCTTTCAAGCTGGCAGTCGTGATCAAGTAGCCCAAATAAGTGGCCGTTCCCCAGTCCTCGGTCAAGAGAAACTGGTTTCGCCCATAGGCCCCCAAACCCGTCATTTCTGCCAGGCTCCGATCTAGGAGGGGACCGGTGTCCACATGTTTTATACAGGCTGCCCCTGGAACCTTGCCTTCAATCCAAGCCTCCAGGTCATCCAGGTGACGGTGGACCACCTGGTGGTAGTCATAGGCCCAGGCCATGTTGGAAATCACACCATAGTGATCCGGAGACAGGGCCGGGTGAACATTGGTCATTTCATAGGGAATGGCGATGGCAAAAACCGTCCGCCCCCCTGGAAAGGCTTTATGGGGTTCCAGGGCTTGGCTTAGATCAGGCTCAAATCCAGATAAATTCTCCTTTGCCTGACGGTCCTGGACAAGGGCCTTGAGCTGGTCAAGGGGGGCCAAGTCGGCCACGCCGATCATTGGAATGTGTAGTTGTTTTTCCAGTTGGTACAAGCGCATGGAACCTCCTGTGTGAAAAACTGAAAGGTATTCCCCCCAATGGAGAGGGTGTCCTCAGCTGCCTTTTTAAATCCCTTGGCAATGGATATGTGGCTTCCTATATACATGGACAGCTCCTTTCTAGTGCTATTATACACAACTAGGCGGAGAACAACAGCAAAAGACGGGCACAGGGCCCGCCTTTTGACAAGGTGTAACAGTCCAAGCGATAGACTATTATGGTTATTGAACGATTTCCAGATATTTCAGTGCTTGATCCCACTGGAATAGGGAGTGGGTACGAAGACCCTGTACTCGGTTGTTAATCAGATCATGGTAAAGGTTGGCGTAAACAATGATAATAGGTGCTTCATCGTTTAGAATTTCCATGATTTCATAGTAATACTGCTTGGCTTCTTCTGGATCTTGGATCCGTCGAGCCTTTTCCAACAACTCGTCAACTTTTGCATTGGCATAGCGAGAGGTATTGTTCATACCAGGGCCAATGAAGTTGGAGTGGTAGCCTGTGTAGAGGCTATCAGGGTCAGCAGTACTAATGGTTGTTGCCAGGAAGAAGAGGTCGAAGTTGCCGTCTTCTGAGTAAACAAGGTCCAGTAGAGAGTTGAATTCCATATAAGAAACTTCAACACCAACGCCAATGACCTTGTATTGTTCGATCAACATTGGAACCAGGATATCCAGAATACTGTGGTCTGGCATGGCTGGAATTCGAAGGATCAGCTTTTGACCATCTTTTTCACGGATGCCGTCTGTACCCATTGCCCAACCTGCTTCATCAAGAAGTTCGTTAGCCTTGGCAGGGTTATAGTCATACTTTTCTAGCTTGTTTACGATCTCGTCTGTATAGGCCCATGATACCTGGGACACTGGTGTTGCTTGTGTTACGGCTAGACCTTGGAACATGATTTCAACAAACTGCTGGCCATCAAATGCAAACTGAAGGGCCTGGCGAACTTTCATGTCCGAAACCAGTGGAGACTGGGTGTTAAACTTCAGGTAACCATAACCTGATCGTGGATAGGAGTGGATGTCTGCAAAACCAGACTCACGGATCATTTGGATTTCTTCCGGTTGGATGACACTTGGAAGGAAATCAATGTTTCCAGACAGGAATTCTTCCTGGTCTGTGGACTGCTCTACAAACTTCACAACGATATTTTCCACTTTGTATGCTGCCGCATCAAAGTACTTGTCGTTCTTAGTTACTTTTACAAACTGCTTGGGTTCAAACATAGCCAGCTTGTAAGGGCCTGCGCCCACGGGTTCTTCCATCTTCTCTTTCAGTGGCGCGATATCGCCATAAGTAAAGCCGTAGTAGTGCTCAGGCATGATTTCCAATGAGAAGTTGGAAATGTTGGTACGGATGGCTTCTTTGAATGTAAATATGATGGTGTGGTCATCTACAACCTCAATACCTGTAAAGGCATTTTCGTCACCGCCAAAATACTCGTCAAAGCCTACAATGTCCTGAACAACGGCCTGGTAACGACCATCATAGGATGGGTCGGCGATAGCCTTAAAGGTAAAGGCTACATCATTGGCTGTTACAGGTGTGCCGTCTGAGAAGACAACGTCTTTTTTGAGTTTGAAGGTGTACGTCTTACCATCCTCGGAAATCTCCCAGGACTCAGCCAAGGCCGGCTGCCATGCCCCTTCAATATCCCGCTCGATCATGCCTTCAAATATCATGGTAACGACGTTACCATCATAAGCAGATGCGTAATAGATGGGGTTAAATACGCCCTTGGCTTCTGGTGTACCGACAACAAAAGTGTTGTCTGTATCGTCACGTTTTAGGGCTGGGTTGTCACTGACTAACTCAGTTTCTTCTACTTCTGTTTCTTCTTGATTTAGGGCTACCGGTTGTTCTTCTTCACCCGTCGATGGGGTGGGTTCTTCTGGTGGTGCTGTTGTTGCGCAACCGCCAAGAACGGTCATGGCCAGTAGCAGTATTGCCAACAAGATACCAATTGATTTTTTCATAAAAATCCCCTCGTTTTCTCGCTTCTGCACCCTCTCTATGGCGGGGTACATGAAGCAGTATAATCCATTGCAACGCTCACAGTGCACTGTGTTTATTTCAACAGGTCTCCCTGCTCAAATTGAGTGAAACATCGCCAATATGATTATTGACCCTTGCAGAAACGACTTTCTCCGCCACATTCAAACGTTCAACTTTCGTGTGGAGCTCCCTTCGTTTTCCATGGGTTATTTTGTATATGCTTTAGTATAATTCCATTTATCTACATTCGTCAAACGGTCCCACACCTTGCAAAGGCTTGACTTTTTGAATTGTTAGAAAATTCGTAAATATTCAGGAGATTGGTGGACTTTGCCCTGAAACGTTAAAAATCCATGCCTCAAGTTACTTGTTTGCTTTCCGTAATATTCTGAATATTACAATTCTGACGTTTGAATTATGCATTTTGAGTCTGAATCACCTTACCTTTACATTATATTAATATTCAGCACTCACTGATCCTCATCCAGCAATCAACCAAACCAGACCCAGCCCACCACATCCCCCCTTGTGCTGCTCAGTCCATTCAAAAGAAAACACAAAAAAAAGGACAGGCTAATCGCCTGTCCTTTAGATTGCCGTTTACACGACAAATGTGTCTTATGTTTAGAACATAAATTTTGTAAATAACCAAATACCCAGTCCAAATAGGATAATCACCAACAAAATCGGTGGAAATATCACCTGGAAGAAAGCCAGTGTCATGGCCATGAAGTCAGACTTCTCCAATTCCAAGTTCTTTAGTTTCTCCTGATCAACTTCCTGTTTTTCAAACCGTTCAACAGGATCATCTTTTCCCCGTGCGCGAAATGGATTAAACAATGGACTGCTCCTTTATCTGTTTACTTACCAACCATGTGACAAGCACACATGTGGCCGCCACCATGATCTTTAAACTCTGGTACTTCTTCTTTACAGATCTGCTGAGCAATCGGGCAGCGTGTGTGGAACTTACAGCCGCTTGGTG
>CAYFHQ010000058.1:0-23543 GCA_964342805.1 uncultured Peptostreptococcaceae bacterium
CAATGTCCCGTGACTTCTTTAAGCTTGTTAAGGGAGACGTTTTTACAGCTTTACCTTCAATGTCAACGGCGCCAGACTTGAGTTCTTCAAAGGTCACGGTTTTAACCACGGGTCGGCCCGATTGAACGGAATAGTCAATGACGTTGGTCCGGATCTCCTTGTCCGTAATGGCACAGGCCTCAAGAATGCTTTGGTCAAGGACAGGTATGGGGATAGCCACACCCACATAGAGGGAACACCCATAGCCTTCAAAGACACCCGGTCTTATGTACTTGGTAGTCATGGCTTTCAAGTCCCCTGAAAGGGCTAGGGTACCTGCAGGTGTTTTGGGAACATCGTTGTCATAACGTCCTGTGGAACTGTTGAACTGGGTTCCCTGCCAGGTGACGAATCCCTCTGCCCCACCAATGAGGATCTTTGTACCAAGACCAATGGTCCTGTAAGTCGGATCGTTGAGCAAGGGACTCAGCTGGCCAGAAGTAGAATAAGTAATCTTGCCATGATTGGGCTTTAGGGGGCCCATGTAGGTGTAAATGGCCTTGTCCGACCCATTAATGGCCGCATTGTAGTTTTGGTAGCAGTTTCTTGGGTTGTAGAGATAGGCCTCGTTGAGGTCGCTCAGGGTGACTGTCCGTTCCACCTGGCGGTTGGGATAGCAGTCCGTTCCCTTGCCGGAGGCTTGTAGCTTGACTGGCTTGCCTGCGATTAAGTCAGTGATCACATGAGCGCCTCCGTATTCATACCCGTCCACCCTGGACTCCTGGGTGGCTCCCACATAGGTGTCCACTGCGGCTAGGCCCCCATAGCCTTCCACATCATTGAGGTGGATCTTTTCCATGCGGATGGGTGGATCAGCATGGCCAAAGTTTAGAAAGGCGCCACTGGAACACATGGGGCCAAAGGTTCCTGTTGTGACAACATCTACCTTTTGGGCGGCCTCTTCCAAGCCGACTTCAGTAACCAGGTCTATGACCTCTTCTGCGGTTAGAACCACTGCGGTCCCTGCTTTGATTTTTTCATTGATTTGCTCATACGTGCGAATTTGTTTTGCCATGTCACTTCCTCCTGTGTTTGCCTCTTTTGGGTAAAAAATAAAACCTTTCCGAAAGAAAAGGTTTGAGGGGTCTCATCTTCCGGATTACTCCGCTGGAATTAGCACCTTGCCAATGGCAGGTTGCCGGACGTCATCGGGCCAGTCCCTCAGTCTCTCTGGATAAGTTGCTGCCTTGCAGCCATGAAATTGTTAGTTCTTGATGATCGTACCCGAGCACAGGCACTGGCTTAGGTAGGCGTTAAGACTTGCTCTTGGACCTTGATAAACATGGGGCTATCGTTTACCTGTCTCACTACCGCTCCTGAACCTGTTTCACTACCGCTACCTGAAAACGAAAAAACACCAACTACTGGAGTTGGTGTACAATACTTGGTTGACACTCATCTCCCGAAACGATGTTTCGCTGGAATTAGCACCTTGCTTGTAGCAGGTTGCCGGACATCACAGGGCCAGTCCCTCCGTCACTCTTGATGAGAATATGCAGTTGATTTAAAACTGAGTTTACAGTGTCTTGTCAGACCTGTCAACACTTTTTTTCAAGATCAGCAATCCTTTGTAGTTGTTAAATATAATCAACAACTGTACACTGTTATAGGGGGGACACATGACTGAGAGACAGAAAAAAGCGGCTTTGATCGCTTTTGCAACCACAATTATGGGACAGGTGTATCTAACACCTTTTAACACCACTTTTAGACTGTCATTGGGCATTACCATGATGACATTCCTACTCATAGCCCTGTCCGACGCACCCATTCGTCTGACTGGCCTATTCACAGGTATATCCATTCTTGCTTTCCGGAGTATGCTGGACCTATTTCAAATCCAGGGTCTGACGCCCATGGACTTGTTTATGGTCCTGAAAAGCCATTATCCCGCAGCCATATTCTACTTTACCTGCGGCATTATTTTTGACCAAATCGGCATTCGAATGTACCGAAGTCGGCCGGTTTATTTTGTTATGCTGGTCACGGTGACAGACGCCTTTACCAATATCCTGGAGGTCATGATCCGGAATGAGTTTTCCAGAACCCTGGCAGAACCCATTATCACGCGGTTGATCATCACAGGCCTGGTACGATCAACCTTAGCCTACTTGCTTATTGTAGCCTTTAGGGCAATGAACATGTTGATTCTACGAGAGGAGCACCAGCAACGATATAACCGCCTTCTCTTTTTCACAGCCAACATGAAGTCGGAACTCTTCTTTCTCAACAAGTCCATGCATGACATTGAAACCGCCATGGCTTTGTCCTTTGGCGTCTATAAGGACTTGCAAGGCAAGCCCCAACTGACAGGTGACGAGGTCCACCATATTCGAAAACAGCTCCTCACCCTGTCCAATGACATCCATGAGATCAAAAAGGACCACCTTCGGGCCACCCTGGGTTTACAAAAGCTACTGCCCAATCCAGCCCAAACCTCAGGCATGAAAATCAGCGCAGTGGGTAAACTCCTACAGGACAATACAGGGCGTGTAACCAGCGAGTACGGTAAGGACATTAATGTCCAAATCCGTCTCAATGACAACTTAAAAATCCGTGGCTTTTATCCCCTGATTACCATACTCAACAATATGATCATGAATAGTATTGAAGCCATGGAAAATGGCCGCATTGTCGTGTCCATGGACAATCCGGACACCAGTCAACCAGAACTCATTACCTTCTATGTGAGAGACAATGGGTCTGGCATTCCTGAGGACGACATTCCCCATGTTTTTATTCCAGGTTTTTCGACCAAGTACTCTGACAAAACAGGTGAAATGTCCCAAGGTATCGGCCTAGCCCACGCCAAGTCCTTAGCTGAACAGTACTTTAAGGGGAGCGTAGAGGTTTCCTCCACCACCCTATCAGGCACTATTTTCACCATTAAACTCAACAAAGACATTCTAGTAAAAGGAAGGAGAACCGATGAATCAAACCATTTATATCATTGATGACGATCCTTCCGTTCGACGCGTCCTCTGTAAAATCATCGAAAAAAACCACCTGGGCAAGGTCGTTGGACAGGGAGAGGGCAAAATCAACACGGTCAAGGAAATACAGGCCATGAAGCCAGACCTGGTTCTTGTGGACCTCCTCATGCCCTCCATAGACGGCATTGAGTTGGTGGAGATCATGAAGTCTATCCACCCCAGTGTCCGTATACTCATGATTTCACAGGTATCCTCCAAGGAAATGATTGAAAAGGCCTATACGGTAGGCGTTGATTTTTATGTGCAAAAACCGGTCAATGTCATTGAAATCACCAATATCATAAAAAACATTTACCGCTTGTCAGGCCCCCAGGCCCCTCAGGCCAAATCCAAAGAGGAGTACTTGGAGTCTATCTTATCTGAGCTGGGCATTATGGGACAAACAGGCGTGGAAGACCTCATGATGGTCGTCATGCACCTCCATAGGAACAAGAAAAAGCTCACCTCTTATAAACTCCAGGACCTCTACCTCTTTATCCAAAACGCCTATGAGAACATGGGTGAAGATATACGAATGTCTACTGTGGAGCAACGGTTACGCCGCCTGACCCAGTCTGCCCTCATTAACCTGGCCCACATGGGAATTGAGGACTTCATGCATCCCATTTTTGAGAAGTATTCTTCTAAACTCTTCGACTTTGCAGAAGTCCGCCAGGAAATGAACCGGATTAAGGGGACGGTCCACCACCCGGGTAAGGTGTCGGTGAAAAAGTTTATTGACGCCTTGGAAACCTTCCTCTAAGTATCTACTAGCTAGCCGGTAGGTATCTTATAGGTAGCCAAAATGCGTACAATTTGTCACAAGATTAATCCAAACACCTGTCTTTGTTACAAGGGCAGGTGTTTTTTTCTGTCATTTCATGTCGGATTTTGTATGTTTTACGGCAATGTAATACTAGGCTTTTAATTATAAGAGGGGGTATTATTTTATGAAGAAAAAGATGGGCCTAACCGGTAAGATTCTCATTGGACTTATTTTAGGTATTATTACCGGTCTTGTTCTGTATCCAATGCAGGACAACGCATTTGTTTCAACTTACTTACTTGGTGGACTGTTCACCCTAGGTGGCGGACTATTCATCAACTCCATCAAGATGATGGTAGTGCCTTTGGTTTTCGTTTCCATTACTGTAGGTGCTGCGTCTGTTGGTGACATCCGTAAGCTGGGTCGTATTGGTGGCAAGACACTTGGTTTCTACCTGGTGACAACTGCTATCGCCATTTCCCTAGCTATCCTAGTGGCAACTCTAGTGGGTCCTGGTGTTGGTTTTAACCTTCCTGCCGACGCAGAGTTTGTTGCTAAGGAAGCTCCATCCTTAGTTAGCGTAATTGTAGATATTATTCCAACAAACCCGATTTCTTCACTTGCAAATGGTAAGATGCTTCAGATTATTTTTTTCGCGCTGATGATGGGGACAGCCATGACGGCTTTAGGCGAAAAAGCCAAGTTGGCTCGTGACGTGTTTGAAAACCTAAATGAGGTTATTCTCAAATTAGTTATGTTAATAATGCAAATCGCACCATATGGTGTTTATGCACTCATAGCTAAGACATTTGCCGGACTTGGTTACACTGCAATGAAGCCTTTAGCTATGTACATGCTTTCTGTACTCGGCGTTCTATTCCTACACGCCATACTGACTTACCAGGGTATGCTGTACTCCTTTACGAAACTGAACCCAATCCAGTTCTTCAAGAACTTTGCACCAGCAATCATGGTTGCATTCTCCACGGCAAGTTCTTCTTCTACACTTCCTGTTACAATGGAAACTGCTGAAGAACGTCTTGGTGTTCCAAAGTCTATCGGCTCCTTCACCCTTCCACTGGGCGCAACCATCAACATGGATGGTACAGCGATCATGCAGGGTGTCGCAACGGTATTCTTGGCTCAGGCTTATGGTATTAACCTAGGTATTGGTGACTTCCTAACAGTTATCCTAACGGCAACTCTAGCTTCTATCGGTACTGCAGGCGTTCCAGGCGTTGGCCTGATCATGCTTTCCATGGTACTTACTCAGGTAGGTATCCCAGTTGAAGGTATTGCAGTAATCATGGGTATTGACCGTATTCTTGACATGACGCGTACAGCTGTAAACATCACTGGTGATGCTGCTTGTACATTGATCGTTGCTCATCAAGAAGGCGAACTGGACACAGACGTATACAATGCTGAAAACGTTGATAAGGCTGTTGCTTAATCAAGAAGAAGAAATCGACATCATAAAAGGGAGTGGCCATTTGGCTACTCCCTTTTTTCGTACAATTCCTTAAATGATGCGCCCTTCCCTACTACTTGATCAGGACCATGGCAATGGTAACCAGCTGGATGACAAAGAGCACAACCCCACCAAAGATGATCAAGCGTTTATGAAGACGTAGCTTGTGGTCCCTCTGGATCGCAAACTGATTGGCCGTACCCAGCTTCTTTTGTAGGTCGACAATTTGGTTTTGCAAGTTCTGCACATAGACTTCAAGATGGTCGATGGCATGGGTTTGCTCCAGGTCTTGAATGGTCTTCTCAATGAGTTCTTCCTTGAGTTTCAAAAGGGTCTTGGTTTGCTTGTCATCGAGAATATTCTTCTTTTCAAGGTGTTCCTCGATCTGCTGGAGCAAGTGGCTTTGACCTGCGTCTATTTCTTGCTGGGCCGCGAACTCCTTGCGGATTTCGTCTATGAGCTTAGACTGCCTTTCGTCCAGGGCGTCCTTTTCCTGTATGCTATCATCCAGGTTCTGTAGGAGCTCCATTTGCTGCTTGTCAATGGACCGTTGGCGTTCCACCTCAGACTCCAGGTCAGAAATTTGCCTGCTCTGATGCGCATCTACCTGGTTGTTTTCATTGAGACTGCTACGGAGGTTGCTGAGGATTTCTGAGTTTTCTTCCGCGATCCGGTGGTTTTCCTGGAGGTCCAGTTTAATTTTACGGATCAAGTCTTCCTGGCGGGTCAGCTTCATGGCTATCCCCCTGGAAGACAGGTAGACCTCTTGAATATAGGTTTTGGCTAAATCAATATATCGGTTGGACCCAAGTCCTTGTCTTTTAGAATAGAGTTCAATTTCCTCAACCAGCTTAACCAGCTGCTTGGGGTTGCGTAGAAAAGAACCAATAATGGACTCTACGATCTCTAGCATGCAGACCATGGGGTCTGCCTTGCTATCCTGGCAAAGACCAATGGAACCAATCAGCCTGCTGTGGGGTCCAGTAAGGATGGACTCCGGTTGATGGATGGTAATGGCCATTTCCACAATGGCTTGTGCCACCCGTTTGGGCTGTCCCAAGTAATCTGTGCGTATGATTTCAACAGTTTTGTCGTTCATTGTACACCCCCATTGATATCAGTATACAGGAAAGCTGTTGCAATTGCATGAACTCAGGCAAAATTTTGCACAAAAAAACAAGCCCCCCGGCCTGTCGATTCTAATAGTCATCTGCCTGCAAGTCTTTTATAAAGTGCCATGTTTTAGGCGCTTTTTCTTTGAGCAGGAGATTGGTCTCTTCGTTGAGATAATAGTATGCAAAACACTCAGCGAAGTATTCAATTGGATAGTCCACCATGTAGGGTGCGTCGCTGAACATGATCGGTGCTTCTTCTTTCCATATGGCCATAAAGTCAGCCTCGTCTGAAACTGTGCTCAAGGTGTAGATGTCAATCCCGTGGGCCACCTCATGGAGTTCCAGGTTGACTGATCCGTGGGCTGAGGCATCGAAACTGTAGCCAATTCTTACGGCTATTGGGTCTCCGCCAATGCCTGGCACGTCGTCCCAGGTCCGGCCCGTGGACTCCCACCCCCTGGGGACTACGCCTTTTAGGTGGGCGTATTCACTAAGGGATGTAATAGGATCATAGGTCAATATCAGTTCAACATCCTTGTCGTTTAGTTCTTCAATGAAGTCTATGGGAATCCGTTCTAATCGGTCCCAAATGG
Source organism: uncultured Peptostreptococcaceae bacterium (assembly GCA_964342805.1). GTDB lineage: Bacteria > Bacillota > Clostridia > Peptostreptococcales > Acidaminobacteraceae > CAYFHQ01. Next base: position 6,957 of record CAYFHQ010000058.1, read on the forward strand.
CTTCAATTTCCTCGTCATGGCCCAAACTCACATTGTGGTCATGGGGTCTTATGACAAACTCACTTAAAGCCTTGTCCGTGGCCACTGCAACTGCATGAACCTCTGGGTCGATTGTCCTGTTGTGAAGTTCTATGCCCTTGTCCCAGGTATAGGTGAAATCAAGGTGCAATTTATCGTAGGTCAGTTCTCGAATAAGGGGAATATAGTAGATGTCTCGGTATTTGAGTATGGGTTTACGGTCATTGGCCAGGTAGGTCTCATAGTTGATAATGACCTCAACGTCTCCAATGGTGGCTTCCGGCCTTTGGTCCAACTGGGCCACATCATTGGATGGGACCACTTGCCGTCCCTCGCCACTGGTGGTCAACTCCAACTTGCCTTGCTCATAGTTGAGTTGGATGCCCAGCGCCTGGGTGACTTCATAGGTAAGCGGTATATAGGTAACTGTATTGTACTTGAAGAGTGGATAAGTAGAACTCGTTGAGATATACTCAATCCCGTTAATGGCCAGTGGGATTTCCTCATGTTCAAGGGGAACAGGCGGTCCCAAAGGTACCGGCTGCACGAGCATAACACAGAGTATCCAGACTAGAAGAAAAACCATTGCCCTTTTCATCAGACCACCTTCCTTCTAGTTCTTTTATACCACTTTCATAGAACTTGTAAGCAGGTCATGGGACATTTGGCAGACACCGCACTGCATTGTAACTTTTATGTCGCATTTCATATTGGGGGTTTACTTCATCAAAGGGTAATGTTAATATAATAACGAAGTAATTGTTAATCATTTAACAGTTCGGGAGGTTTTATGCGTACTAAGATGATCATTGCCTATATTGTTTTGACTTTGCTTGTGTTAGGAATCGGATATTATTTCTCCTGGGCAGCTGCTTAACAGTTGCTTACCCGTTACGTTTACATAACCCTTACCTTCTACAGCTTGCTGTAGACTCCAGTTCCGCAGTAGTAACTTCCCCAAAACCGTTACTACCCTGGAGATTCCAATTCATCGACAAATCGTTAATGTTTTGTCATTCAGTCCGCCTTTGCGGGCTTTTTTTTGCGTAAAAAAGCGCCAACCGGTTAAGGTTGACGCTAGACTTCTTAAATTGTTTCCTTGGTAACATAATGGGAGGTGGACAAGGACAGGATCGATCCATACTCCAACTTGCAGGTAATAATGTCCCCTACTTCATAGGTTTCATTGGCCTGGGTCATGTTGAGTAACATGTGGTCTGAGGAGCAGCCAAGGATTTCGATACCCTCGTCTGTTGGGAAAATGGCGTCGGCATTAACGTCTTGCTTGCCTACGGCCAAAATACCCCGGTCAATCATGCCGATGTCTGTAAAGCTTGGCTTGTTGCCGAAGGCGTCCATGCCAATTTCACCAATGGGTACAGACCGCTTATTTTTCAGTTCAACAATCTCTGCTTCCAAAGTAAAGCAGTCGTCGTACATACCTTCAACCAGTTCACCATAAGCCGTTTCTCGACCCAGTACCAGTAGTTCCCCTAGGCGAAGGTTGTTAATCTTGCCGGGGAGTTGGTTCTTTTCCACTAGGAAGTAGCTGGAGGAGTTACCACCAGAAATCACCTTCAAGGTGATCTTGTAGGCTTCTTCGATTTTGGCTGCCAAGGCCACCAATTGGCCAAGGTTTTCCTCACTTGGAATCACACCACCATAGCAGGTCAGGTTGACACCTAGACCATGGAGGATGATATGGTCTAGACCCATAATGTGGTCTACTGCAGCCATGAGGTTTTCAGGAAGAATCCCCTCTCGCAGGTCGCCCAGGTCAGTCATTAGAATAATCTTATGCTTGCGGTTTGCCCGTTGAGCCGCATCGTTTAGGGCGTCAATGGTCTTCAGTTCACTATTTAAACTAATGTCTGCATAGTTGACCACACCAGCAACTTCTGAAGGCATGGGAATGCGAAGCAGAACTTTTTCCACGTTCAGGTGCTTTAGCTTTTCTAGGTTACTGACTCTAGAGTCTGCCAGGTATTTTACGCCACCTCTTACCATGGCTTCTGCGGCCGCTTCATGGGCACAGAAGACCTTGGTAACCCCCATGATGTCAATGCCGTACTCGGCACATGCCTCCGCTGCAATTTTTGTATTGTGCTCGATTTTTTTCAAATCGATCTTTAACTTAGGATACATAACTTCCTCCATTAGGATAATTCAAGGGACTTTCGCATGAGTCTCAGGGCTGCTTCTGGGAACTCCTTGGATAGAACGCCCAAGGAGGCCATGATATAGTCATTGTCAATGAGGATGGTACATTCAGCATTGGGCAGGAGCTTGTTGCCCTTGTTGGACAAGGCGATCTTCTCTAGGATCTCCTTGCGGTTGGGTAGTCGGGTTAAGGCCCCTCCAGTACCAATAATGTACTGGATACCTGTCAGGTCTTTTCCTTCAGCCAGGGTTTTCTTGCCACCGCCCCCATAAAGGTCTCTAAAGCCGCCTGCATGGCGGTCCGAGGCCACCACTACAGCTTCCTTGGTTAATCGCTCCACAAAGACCTTCTGGTCGTCGGTCATGGGAATGGGCATGTGGTTGTCGATCAGGTAGTGGACCTGTTCTTCGTCCATTTCCATGTCACTGGCCAGCTTGGGAACACCGATGAGGTCTACAATGTTACACATGTTCACGTAAACACCCAGGTCTCCTTCAACGGTTCGTTTGGCCACGGGCTCAGGACTCAAGAGAATTCGACTCACCTCTTCACTGCCTTCTGTAACAGAATGGAGGTCAGTGGTTGCGCCACCAACGTCCAGGGTAATGAGGTCACCCAGGTCTTCTTTTAATAGCTTGGACGCTTCCATTACAGCTCCTGGTGTGGGAATGATAGGACCATTCACGATGTCATGGATATGTTCCATTCCCGGTGCATGAATGATATGTTCTTCAAACACGTCTTGAATGACTGCCCTGGTTGGCTCCACATTGAGGAGGTCAATTTTGGGATAAACGTTATCCACCAAGAAGAGGAAATCACCCTTGCCTTCTTCTTCGAAGATCTCCTTAATTTCGTCCTGATTTTCAATATTGCCGGCATAAATGACTGGAACACGAAGGTCCATGGCAGCAATTTGCTCTGCATTAAAAATGGCTGTGTCGCGCTCACCGTAATCGACCCCACCTGCAATGAGAATGATATTGGGTTCAACGTCCAGGATCTTTTTCTTGTCGGTCCGGCGAAGCCTACCTGCGGTTACAAGGTGAATGTTGGCACCGGCACCGAGGGCAGCTTCCTTGGCAGCTCGTACCGTCATATCGTAGACCAAGCCGTGGACAGTCATTTTCAAGCCGCCTGCTGCTGAAGACGTTGCCATGAGTTCGTCATAGGCTAGGTCGTCCCACTTCATATTCTTTTTCAGGCTGTCAATGGCCCCCTTGAGGCCAATGTTTACATCCCCTTCTTTCACAGAAGTAGGTGCCTGGCCCTGGCCAATAAACTTGGGATCTTCCGTGTGGAGGTCATTAAATGCATTCACAACTGTGGTTGTACTTCCAATTTCCGCAACCAATACGTCTACTTTCAAGTCATCACCTTCTATCTCTCACTTAGGTTATTCATCAGTGGGTGTCATGTGGCTTGTTCTAATTTTGTAAGCGGAAAAAGGGCGTCAACGACACCCCTCTCCAAATAGTGCCTGGGCACTTTCTATTTAGTTCTATCTTGCTGGGTCTTACTTACCGAAACGCTCTTCACGGTTCTTCACCATGAATGTCGCAACGTGGATACCCTTAGAAGAACGGTCAAAACCTGCGTCCATGCCATTTTCAACAGCAATTTCAGGAGTAACCTGAGTACCACCAGCACAGATAATCAGCTTCTCACGAACACCTTTTTCTGTAGCATAGTCATGAATACGCTTCATGTTCTTGTAGTGGATATCATCGTGGGAGATGATTGTAGAAGCAAGGATAGCGTCTGCATTCAGCTCAATAGCTGCATCAACCAGCTTTTCTACTGGACAAGATGTACCTAGGTACTCTACATCGAAGCCCCACTTTTCAATACCACCGTGCTTGATATCGATTACTTCTCGAAGACCAACGGAGTGCTCATCTTCACCTACTGTGGCCGCAACAACCTTCATTGGCTTGGCTTCAATAGCTTCCCATAGCTCTTCGTTGCCCATGATTTCTGGCTCTGGTGGAATTACAAGCTTGGAAACATCCACAGCGAAGTCGATCTTACCCTTGATCTGAACACGTGTACCTTCAGATGGATGAAGCATTTCAACGTGAATTACTTCTGCGTCTATCATGTTCATGTGCTTAGCGAACTCAAGACCAGCAGCCTGGGCAACACGCTTTTCAACTGGAAGTACAACTTCAACGACTACTGTACCGTCAGCTAGCCACTCAACCTCTGGCTTGATCATGTTCGTGTTACGGAAGTCTTCTGTTTGAGCCATACGTGTAGCCACGTTGTCTTCTTCGTCCAGCTCGTCAATGTAAATGATCTTGTCTGGCTCTTCCAGAGTACAACCACCGATTAGAGCAGCTGGATCTTCTGGGTTACCATCGTACTGGGCAACGTTGTTGTCACCGTAGTGAGCTGTAACAGGTGCCATGTAGTCTGCGTCACGCTCGTATACGGAACCTAGACCAATACCACCTTCGATTTGACGGGCAATACCATCGCCATTACGCTCTGGGTACTCACCTGAGTCAACAAAGAAACCTTTTTCAACGCCAGCGAAGTAACCGCCAACTTCAATTAGTTCTTCTAAGTAAAGGATAGATCTTTCCTTCAGTTCACGAACCTTGTCACGAAGAGGACCTTCATTTTTCAGCTCGATGAAGTCCATAATACCGTCCATGCCCACTAGTGACTGCTTTGCAGTGTCACAAGCTTCGATGTTGTATACGTGCCATGGCACGTTACGGCCTTCATCAGGTGTGATTGTTGACTGAATGTCCGCGCTTGTCAGCTTGGAGATCATCATGTTCATCACGTGTGTAACTGTAGCTTCACGGGAAGAGGACGTAATGTACTTTGTATTTTGCTGGGCACGCATTTTGTACTCTGTGAAGAACTCACGTAGCGCAACTGCGTAAGGAATATCGTAGTACATACATGGGATCGGAGCTGCTGTTGGTGGTACAGTGGAAAGACAAATGTTTTCCTTCTTAATACCAACTTTTGCAGAGAAAATGGAGTTTAGGCCGTGCTGTACAATCAGCTCAGGCATTACCTTCCATGCGTCACGAGCCGTTGCATTGGCATTGTGGGCACCATCGATCTGAGCCATGTCAGCCCACGCCATTACCTTCTTGGACTCCGCTGCGTCAACGAAGGAACGAACCATGTTTACGTTTCTGTATAGTACGTTGTACTGAGGATCCTGGTGGGCGCCATTCACGCCTTCTTCAGCGAACATTACTGCAATGTCAGGACCAGCAACGCCAGATACATATGAGTGGTAGTTAATTGGACGACCTACTTCATCTTCAATGAAGTCCAGGGCCTTACGGTGGGCACGAACCTGCTTACGTGTAATTGGAACACCACCAATACCCTGTGGAGAACCTTCGATTAGACCATCGTAGTGGGACTGGCCTGCAGTACGGATAACCATGATATGGTCAGCACCATGCCATGCAGACATACGCATACGACGGATATCGTCTTCAAAACGACCGGAAGCGATTTCAGTAGTGATTGTTTCCTGTGGCTGTGGATCAAGGTTTTCAAAGTACTGAACTGCTGCAGAAATACCAATGGAGTTTTCTAGAGGCTCTGCACAGTCACGGTAAGTGTGACCACCCATTTGTAGGTTGTCCACTTTCTTTCTCCATACCCAACCTCGGCGCTTAGGGCGGTAATTTTCTAAGTCATTCAGGATATCATGGATATCCATTTTTTCTTCTGGCTTATAGTGTTTCATTATTTGTTACCTCCCTTGAAAATGGAAACTGCTAGGTCCCAGTGCTTACCATCCATAAGCTCTAGGCCTGCTTGACGTACTTCCATGTTGTTTTCTTTTGCTACACGGTATACAACATGACCTACACCTTTACCGATTAGACCGTGGTCAATCGCCATTTCAACTAGAGGCTTTGCTTCAAGAGAAGAGAAACCCATACGAAGAAGAACAGAACGCTCAACAGAAGGAGACGTATGTGTCTTAGCCAGGTCCAGTAGTGGATCTACTACCTTTTCAGCCAATTCCCAGAAGCGGTTCTTCAGCTCTTCATCACTCATGTTTGCTAAATGCTGACGACGTGCTTGATAGTCATCATCTCGTTTTAATAACCCTTTCATTAAAACCCTCCATACCTGCACCAAAAGGTGTCAGTCAACTCTCGCGCTATCCAATAATATCTTGCTTCCATTACTCGTATGCTACACCCAGGTCTTTCAGTGCTGCTCGGACAAAGTTTTCGTCCTCGTTCACTTCTTCCGCTAGGAACTGGATTTCTGCACTTGTAATGGTATCTGTTGTTTGTTTGGCCGCATTCTTGATCAAACTCTTTCTTGTTTTGTTTAAGTCAAGGTCCTGGGCCTGAATTCTATTTGGATGTTCAGGAAGAATAATGTTTACACCGGGTACCTCTTCTTGAGGATTACCAAACTTCAACTCAATCCCATTTTCCCTTGCAAAAGAAAGCTGGGGCTGAATGTGTTTTCCTGCTCCGGTATACTCTGTTTCCTGAACAATGATGATTTGGTTTTCATCCATTTCTTGCGCAATACTAAAGGCTGCCGCAAGAGACGTATTTCCTGCTGGCCCTCTTTCAAGGCCTTCAATCTGAGCCAGGGCCTCAGTCATATAGAATACTTCACCCTGCTTAACGGTTACGTATCGGTCCATATAACGAAGGGGACGGGCTGCAGAACGGGGAACGTCCGACCGGTCTGGCCATGTGGAGAAAGGAATACCAAATCCAGTGTGTCCCGTTGTAAATGACTTTTTGTTGAACTGCTTGTCAGAAGCCATGTGGAGACCGGAAAGGTCCACGGAAGCACCAACAACTTTGGTTTCCAGGGCACCTGCCTTACGAAGTCCACGGGCTGTGCCTGTCAAGTTACCACCACCTGCATTTGTGCAGACCACCACGTCCGGGTCACGGCCAACACGCTCACGCATTTGAATGGCCAGTTCATATCCAAGGGTTTCAACCCCAGCGATACCGAATGGTGTGTAGAGGGAGGCATTAAAGTAACCAGTGTCTTCTAGTAGTCGCAAGAAGGTATAGAACAATTCTGGGCCTACAGTTAGCTGAACAACTTCTGCACCATATGCCTCACATTTTCTAGCCTTTTCTACGATTTCTGGCTGTCCCTTGTACTCAGAGTCGAAACACTCCTGGACAATAATACACTTCAAGCCATGGATGGCCGCTTGGGAAGCTACGGCTGCGCCATAGTTACCTGAAGTTGCTGCGATTACACCCTTGTAGCCAAGCTTCTTAGCATGGTACACGGCATTGGCAGCACGGCGTGCCTTGAAGGAACCAGACGGGTTACTGCCCTCGTCCTTTAGGAATATACGTGCTCCCTTTCCTGCTGGAGCGCATTTTCTTGCTAGAGCCGTTAGATTCTTTAGCTCAAAAATTGGAGTATTACCTACGCCACTATAGCCCTGGATTTCTTGCATTTCTTCTAGGGTATAGCCCGTTTCCTTCATCATTTTCTCATAGTCAAATTGAATACCCTGGCCTTCAAAGTCAGCATAATCAATTCCGATTGCACTTTTCATGATCTCATTTCGGCGGGACATAACCGCGTTATAGGAATTATCGCGCATTATTCTTCACCTCCGAATAGGATTTCACGAAGCTGCTTACCCACTGTAAGGAGCTCTGGTACAAAGTTGCCAAAGGAGTGTGTATAGGTTGGGTTCACTTCAACCAGTGTGCCCTTTTCCATACGCCCTACCAATGTTTCCACCTCTACCTGGTCGCCAATTTCAGCGTCCGCTTGTAGGTAGCCTTTTGTCCACATTTCCAAATTAACGGCTTTTGTGTCATCTGGAACCTGTGGAGCTCGCTGGTCTGGTGTCAACACGATGTTGTGGATTCTCACCCAATCACCTTTTTTCGCCATTACGACACCTCTTTCTTACATTAATATAGGAAGCATCTCAACCTGCATGCGCAGGTTGAGATGTTTATTTGTATTACTCTACTTCGATGAACTGACGCATGTCGCCCATGATCGCTCTAGGGATTGGTAGGTCGATCATTGTCTTTAGGCCAGCACGGGAGTTGATTACTTGAGGAATCATGTTTACGCACATAGCAATTGTACCCAGACCACCTTCAACCTCAGGCTTAACAGCTAGGTTTACTTCTGGAGTACCCTTGATTGTAATGTAGTCGCCAGTGAACGTGCCTTCCATTTCAGGCTCGATCTGCTGTGGGTGGATCATGTTGATCTTAACTTCGCCACCAATTAGACCTTGGCCTGTCATGTTAACACCAGCAACGTTGCCAGCAGCTGCGAAACCGTAAGGAGACTTACGATCTACAGTTGTAACGATTGGCTTCATTTGCGTTTCAATCGCTTCAACCTTCCAACCAATTGCGTCGCCGATCATTGTGATAGACTCTTCGAAGCCAACATGGCCTGCTAGAGAACCGTCTTCAACGCCTGCGTTAAACTCGTCAACTGTGATACCAACGCCCTGCTCTTCCATTACAGCTGGTCCGAATGGAGATAGAGAGTTTACACGCTTTGCTTCAATGTGCTCAACGTCAGTCATACAACCTGTCATAACGCAAACTAGCATATCCATGATGTGGCCTGGGTTGATACCTGTGCCAAGTAGGGTTACGCCATTTGCCTTAGCTAGGTCGTCCAGTTGCTTAGCCAGCTCAGGATTTTGAGCTTGTGGGTAAGCCATTTCTTCTGCTGTAGAAATAACGTTTACCTTTTGCTCTAGAGCGTACTTAAGACGTGGGAAAGCTTTTTCAGTGAAAGAGTCTGTAGCGCAAAGTGCGATATCGCAGCACTTTTCAGTAAGTACTTCTTCAATGTTAGGGTTGATGATTACTTCCTTGCGGTCACCACGCTCGATACCTAGAACTTCGTACATGTCCTTGCCAACACGTGTGTCGTGACGGTCACATACACCTACGATTTCAACACCAGTTTTGTCTAGAAGCATTTTTGCCATACCAGAGCCCATTGCACCGAAGCCCCAGATTACTACTTTTACATTTTCTTTTCTCATTTTGAACACCTCCGCGTTATTTTGCTTTTTTTACGCTAATAGAGTAAAGCAAGGGGCGTGCCAACTTTTTATACTTTCAGCTTTTTTATTTGAAGTATTTTGTGTAGCTTGTGGTCCTAGCCCGTCTACTAGTAATGAATAACCATTATGTCTTATACCCGCTAGTTGCAAGGCTTTCAGGATATTCGTCTTCTTATTTCAATATGCCTTGCTAAAAAGAAATATGCACAAACCTTGCATAGACTTGCACAGGGCCGGAATACGATTTCCTAGACATAAAAGAAAGTGCAAAATATTTTTCATCAATCACGAAAAATATTTTGCACTCACATTTTCCCATTTTCGACCTTTTTCTCACAAATCCTGACGAAAGTTCAGAAATACCCCTTCATTTGCTGGTCGCTCATCAAGAAATCTGATAAGACCGCAAATTATTTTGCAGAACAATCAACATACATTGTATGTATATCAATACACAGCTTATACATGACCTACTTTTACCGCTTTACCTCGAACCGTAAAGTCGTCAGACGATGGTAAGGTGCTTCTGGTGTTACGGGCGTAAAGTCAAAGTGTGGGTGGTTGACCGCATTGGGTGGGTCTTGGACTTCCAAACAGATCCCATGGTGGGCTTCCACAGGGATGGATGTGTTCATCCCCTTAAGTCCATCTACCCCATTCATGGTATAGACCACAACCGCCGGTTGGTTTGTTGACATAATTATATTACGTCCACTTTTACTTTCATATAAGGAGACTTCTCCTTCATCATCCAAAAGGAAGGGGTGGTCCAGTCCACCACACAGGGCAATTTGTGGCTCGTCACTGGTCAAGACTTCATCCAGTCTCTTCCCATAACGAAAATCCATTGCCGTCCCCTCAACGGGCGCCCATGGCCCGTTTGGCAGGGTGTCTCCATTGACTTGGCCATACTTACTGGCTGGTAGCACCAGTCGGTGGTCTGCAACAGTCCGCTTGCCGTCACCTGAAAGATTAAAGTAAGCATGGTTGGTCATGTTGATTAAGGCGGGCTTATCGGTGGTTGCCTCATATTCGATCACCAGTTCATTGTCCCTTAAGACATAGTGCACCTTAACCATGAGGTTTCCAGGAAAGCCACCTACCCCGTCTGCGTGGAAGGCCATGAGCGTTAGGCGGTCTTCCTCTTCTTTTTCCTCAGTGGTTGGTTGCCAGACATAGGAATGAAAGCCCTGTGAACCCCCATGGAGGTTGTGGCTCTTAAAGTTTTGCTCTAACACATAGTGGTGGCCGTCTATTTCAAAGGCACCACCGGAAATTCTACCGCTCATGGGACCCACGGTGGTTCCGAAAAAGGGTTGGTTGTCAGCGTAGTCCTCCGCTTGGGCGTATCCAATCAGGATATTTTCCACCTTCCCCATGCGGTCTGGGCAGTAAATCCCCGTTAGGGTTGCCCCCAGGTTTAAGACTGTCACCCGTAGTGACCCTCTTTCCAATGTATACTCCTCGACCATCCGGCCGTCCTTTAAACTAAATGCATGTTGGTGCTGAATCATGCCTGCCTCCCAACTCTTCTCTATATTGCAGTTACCCCTGGTTGTTGTAACTCGTCAAACACGTCTTCCACATTCATTCCATCAATAGAGACCACTTGAAGGTCAGTGGACTGAAACCAAAAGATCCGACCCGTCCGGTCACACACAGCCATGTTAAAGTGCTCCCCTGAGTCATCAGCTGGAAAAAGGTCCCCGGTCACTGACGCCCTTGAACTCTTCCATGAACCGTACCCTGAACCAACAAGTACATACTGGACCCCTGTTACACGATTTCGAACAACTACCTTCATCATATCCCCCTATTAGATAAGATTATATTTTTTCAGCTTATACTGCAGATTCTGCCGAGATATCTGCAGGCGTTTGGCCGTTTTGGACACATTGCCCTCACACCATTTAAAATGTGCTTCTATAATACGTCGTTCTAGACTATCCAAGTGATCATTGAGGTCGTCGATGGCCAAGACATCCACACCCTCCGTCTTTTTCGGCCGTTCCATCAAAAGCTCCCTCACATGGTCAGGGATATGCTCCCAGGTGATCACATGCTCGTCGGTCACCATATTCATGGCACTCTCCAAGAAGTTCTGCAATTCCCGTACGTTACCTGGCCAAGAATAGAGGGCAAACACGTCCTGTATTTCCTGCGAAAGCATCCAGATATCACGCCCGAGTTTCCCATTGTAGAGGCGAATAAAGTGATCGATCAAGAGCGGAATATCCCCTTCTCGCTTCTGCAAGGGCGGAACGACCAAGGAAATAACATTCAAGCGGTAGTACAGGTCCTTACGAAAGGCATTTTCCTCTATCAGTTTTAATGGTGATTCGTTGGACGCTGCAATTATCCGCACGTCTATCATAACGTCCTTTTGGCCGCCCAATCGACGGACATAACCTTCTTGAAGGACCCGGAGTAATTTTGCTTGGAGGGGCATACTCATGGAGTTGATCTCGTCCAGGAAGAGGGTCCCCCCGTGGGCCTGTTCAAACAAGCCTGGCCGATCCTGGGCTCCTGTAAAACTCCCCTTGGTTGTACCAAAAAGAATAGACTCCAGTAGTGACTCCGGCAGGGCTGCGCAGTTCTGGGCAATAAAGGGTTGGCCCATCCGGTCAGAGGCCGAGTGGACACTTTGGGCAAATAGTTCCTTACCCGTCCCGGTTTCCCCAACGATCAAAACACTGGAACTGGTCTGAGCTGCCCGGTTGGCAATCTTTAAGGCCTTTAAAAAGGGCTCAGACCGGCCGACCATGTCTTCAAAACGGTACTGGTTACCCACTAGCTTCTTTTGCTTTTTGGGTTCCAGGAGTTTCTGCCGCAGTTCCATGATCTCGTCTGACATTTGCGAAACTTCCGTTAAGTTTTGTGCAACCTCGACGGCCCCAATTAAATCCTCCCCGCTAAATATCGGATAGGTCGTATTAGTGGTCCGGATCATCCGTCCTTCCAGATTCAAATAGGACTGCATGGTATTGACAATGGGTTTACCATGCTCCAGGGCCATGAGCAAGGTGGAGTTTTCCTTAGTCCAGTTGGGAAAGACGTCTAACAAGTGCTTTCCTATAACCTGGTCAGGCATGAGCCCCTCAATAATCCCCATTGCGTCATTATAAATCAGGGTAATCCCCTCTGAGTCCACCACATGGATACCCTCAGTTACTTCGTCTAGTATATGTTCAATGGCTTTTAGCATTAATGTATTGGTCATCTTGAGCCTCCAACTATAGTATATTCCACCTCAAGATGTAAAGTCCTGCCCATATGCAAAATTTATTGCAGTTCATAGTCGTGGTCTTAAACCTTGTAAAAATCCACAAAAAGAAGACATGGGCTTGACCGAAGTCGCCACATGTCTTCCCATGTCTATCATTTTGAACTTATACGCATTGCCTCTCCGTCTTCATCAAATTGCTTAGTCATATAGGGGGAATTCGTCGCAAAGGGCCTTGACCCGCTGCTTGAGGTTTTCAATGCTATCTTTTTCTTCCAAAGTATCAGCAATAATAAATGCAATTTCACGCATTTGAGCAGGCTTCATTTCACGAGTAGTAACAGCAGCTGTACCAATACGAATGCCAGACGTCACAAAAGGACTTTCCGTTTCAAATGGAACCGTATTCTTGTTGACTGTAATGTCGACCTCGCCTAGCATAGCTTCTGCTTTTTTACCTGTAAGGCCCTTGTTTCGGAGGTCCACCAGGAACAAGTGATTATCCGTTCCTCCGGAAACCAGTTTGAAGCCACGCTCTCCAAGACCAGCAGCCATGGCCTGGCAGTTTTCAACCACCTTGTGCTGGTAGTCTTTGAACTGGTCAGTCAGAGCCTCTTGGAAGGAAACCGCCTTGGCAGCAATCACGTGCATAAGGGGACCACCCTGGATACCTGGGAAAATCGCCTTGTCGATCTTCTTGGCATATTCCTTTTTGCAAAGGATAATACCACCACGAGGCCCACGAAGGGTCTTGTGAGTCGTCGATGTAACAACATCTGCGTAGTCACATGGATTTTCATGGAGGTCAGCAGCTACGAGCCCAGCAATATGGGCCATGTCTACCATGAAAAGTGCGCCAACTTCGTCACATATTTCTCGAAGACGCTTGAAGTCAATCTTTCTTGGGTAGGCCGATGCGCCCGCTACCAACATTTTAGGCTTAGACTCAAGGGCAATCTCACGCACCTTGTCATAGTCAATCGTTTCTGTTTCCTTGGACACGCCATAAGGTACGAAGTTGAAATATACCCCTGACATGTTGACCGGAGAACCATGGGTCAAGTGGCCCCCATGACTCAGGTCCATACCCATTACCGTGTCGCCTGGCTGAAGCAAGGCAAAATAAACTGCAATGTTTGCATTGGCCCCAGAGTGAGGTTGTACATTGGCGTGGTCTGCTCCAAAAAGCTTCTTTAGTCGTTCAATTGCCAAGTTTTCAACCACATCCACATACTCACAACCACCATAATACCGCTTACCCGGGTACCCCTCAGCATACTTATTGGTCAGTACGCTACCCATTGCGTCCATAACAGCAAGAGAAACATTATTCTCTGAAGCAATCAGCTCTATGCCTTCTTTTTGGCGTTTTTCTTCTTTTTCAATTGCTTCGAATACTTCTGGATCGCATTTTTGTAAATCCTTACAGATCATGATGTACCTCCTCAGAATGATTTTTCCGAATTTTCGGACAAATATTATTTTGAAAACAGGCTGAGTGTAAGCAGCCTGTTTTAACCACTAGGAATCTGAAGTCTCGCTACAAGATTGCACTATTTTTGTAATATTGGATAGGTATTCTTTACTTTCACTGAACTTGGACTCGTTTTTCTTGATGACCAGGAAGGTGGTCACCATGGCAGCGATACCTACGACTGCCCCGGCAGCGTCCTTATACGCACCAAAACCCAAAAGATTTGCCAAAACCGTTGCGACCCCGACACCGATAAAAAGCCCGATCAGCGGTACCATATACATGATAAAAGCTGCCTTTAGGACATTCGGTGCTGCCATTTCAATTTCTACAATATCTCCAACCTCAGCCTGAGGATGATTAATCGCTTCCGTGGTGATGTGTTTGTTCTCATCGCCCAACTGGCAAGCGCCACAATCGCCTCATGCCGTGTGTTTTAGTAGTCGAACCAAGGCGCGGTCATTCGCCTTGGACAGGACAATGCCAGATCTATTCATCTTCTTTCACCACCACTTGGATGTTTAGTTCCTCAAGTGCTGCGTCACTGGCGATTGTTGGAGCGTCCGTCATGAGACACTTAGCATCCTGAGTCTTAGGGAATGCAATTACTTCACGGATGTTTTCAACACCTGCCAGAAGCATTACAAAACGGTCTAGGCCAAAGGCAATACCACCGTGTGGCGGTGTACCATACTTGAAGGCATTAATAAGGAAACCAAACTGGTCCATGGCCTCTTCTTCCGTAAAACCAAGGGCCTTGAACATCCGGCTCTGAAGCTCAGAGTCGTGGATTCGAATGGAACCCCCACCCAGTTCTACACCGTTCATTACAAGGTCGTAGGCCTTTGCTCTTGCATTGGCTGGGTCCGTTTCTAGGGTTTCCAAGTCCTCGTCCATTGGAGACGTGAATGGGTGGTGCTTGGCATAGTAACGGCCATCTTCCTCATCATATTCAAACACGGGGAATTCAGTTACCCACAGCAAGTTTACCTTTGTTTCATCAATTTTTCCGAATTGTTTTGCAACTTCTATACGAAGGGCGCCAAGAGAGTCGTAAACAACAGAAGCCTTGTCCGCTACAAAGAATAGAATGTCTCCAGCCTTGGCGTCCATAGCCTTTAGGATGCCTGCAATATCTTCCTCAGACATAAACTTGGCAATTGGTGAGTCCACGCCTTCAGCAGTGATCTTCATCCATGCCAGACCCTTAGCACCGTAAGTCTTTACAAACTTCTCAAGGTTCTTCAACTTCTTCTTGCTAATGTCCTCAGCTAGTCCATCACAGTTAATGGCTTTTACATCTTTACCAGCTGCTACTGTGTCCGCAAACACACCAAAGCCACAAGTTTTCACAACTTCGTTCAGGTTCACCAATTCAAAACCAAAACGTGTGTCTGGCTTGTCAGAGCCGAACCGCTCCATGGCTTCCTTGTAAGGCATTCTTGGCAGTGGCAGTTGAATATCCATGTCCACAGCTTCTTTAAAAACACGCTGAGCCAGACGTTCATTGGTGCCGATTACATCTTCTTCTTCTACAAAGGACATTTCAATGTCGATTTGTGTAAACTCTGGCTGACGGTCAGCACGGAGGTCTTCGTCACGGAAGCACTTTACAATCTGATAGTACTTGTCGAAACCAGACACCATAAGAAGCTGCTTGAAAATCTGCGGTGACTGTGGCAGGGCATAGAACTTGCCCTTGTTTACTCGGCTAGGCACCAGGTAGTCACGGGCGCCTTCTGGAGTCGGCTTGTTAAGTACCGGCGTTTCCAGATCGATAAAGCCTTCTTCATCCAGGAAGTCACGGATAATCTTAGACACCTTGCTTCTAAACCGTAGACGCTTTTGCATCTTTGGCTTACGCAGGTCCAAGTAACGGTATTTAAGACGAAGCTGCTCACCAGCGTTGTCGTCATCATTGATATGGATCGGTGGTACATCAGACTCAGACAGGACCTTAAAATCTCTAACAAAGATCTCAACCTGGCCAGTTGGAATGTCATTATTAACACTTTCACGCTTACGCACTTCACCAGTAACCGCAAGAATAAACTCACTTCGAATGGCCTGGGCTTTTTCAAAAGACTCACCACATAGGTCCGGATCGAAAACAACCTGGGCAATGCCTTCACGGTCCCGTAGGTCTGTGAAAATCAAGGCCCCTAGGTTACGTCTCTTTTGCACCCAACCCATGAGGGTAACGGTTTGTCCAATATGTTCTTCTCGTAATACGCCACAATAATGTGTCCGCTTTAGTCCGCTTAATTGCTCTGCCATTTTATACACTCCCCATTTATCGGATCAAGCTCAATAGAGCTTCCAAATCATCTAAACCTACTTCAGTTTGCTCACTGGTTTCCATGTTCTTAAAACTAGCCTTGCCAGCTTCCAGCTCATTGGTACCCAAGGTCACAGTGAATTTTGCATTACGTTTGTTGGCATACTTGAACTGGGCCTTGGCACTTCTGGACAAGTGGTCAATGTCTACAGAAATACCTGCTTTTCTGAGTTTTGTAGCCAGGGCCACTGATGGTGCCTTGGCCTCGTCTCCCAGGATGACTATAAAAACTTCTGGTCTGTTGCGGTCTGGGAAGTCAAACCCATTGGCCTCCATGGTCATGATCAGGCGTTCAATCCCCATGCCGAAGCCAACACCTGGCATATCGGGTCCA
>CAYFHQ010000059.1:0-23371 GCA_964342805.1 uncultured Peptostreptococcaceae bacterium
AAAAAATTAGAGAGCACAGGGCTGGGCCTTGCCATCACAAAGGAACTGATCAACGCCCATGACGGATGGATAATAGCGGGCAATCAAGAAGGCGGGGGAGCTCGATTTACCATCGGTCTGCCCATTATAAACCATGAGGAAGGAGCATAGCATGAAGCGTATACTCATTATTGAAGACGACCAAAACATTGCGGAGCTGGAAAAAGACTACTTGGAGCTGAATGACTATGAGGCCAAATGGATCGCCGACGGCCGGGAGGGGCTTGCAGAGGCCCTTACAGGTCACTATGACATGGTCATTGTGGACCTCATGCTTCCTTCCATGGATGGTTTTGAAATCGTCAAGCGGGTCCGTCAGCAACTGGAGATCCCCATTATGATCGTTTCTGCACGGACAGAGGACATCGATAAAATCAGGGGACTGGGCATGGGGGCAGATGATCATCTGTCAAAGCCTTTTAGTCCAGCAGAGTTGGTGGCTAGGGTCAAAAGCCATTTGCTCCGTTATGAACGACTCATGGGCGTGACCGACAAGGTGAAAGTCTTGGCCAGTGGTGGCCTGGAACTCAATGTGAGCTCCAGAGAGGTATTTGTCAATGGCAAGGAAGTCCAGCTGACAACAAAAGAGTTTGATATGCTGGCCTTCCTAATGAAGCACCCCAATCTGGTCTTCAGCAAGTCCCAACTCTATGAAAAGATTTGGCATGAGGACGACCTGGGGGAACCAGCTACCGTTGCCGTACACATTCAGAAGATTAGAAAGAAAATCGAAGCTGACCCCAGCGAACCCAAGTACATTGAGACGGTTTGGGGGGCGGGCTACAGGTTGAGGAAATAAGATCATGGATACCTATACAATCGGCCAAATGGCTAAACAAACAGGATTGAGCATTCACACCCTTCGCTACTATGAAAAAGAAGGTATCCTGCTTCCCATAGAACGGGATGAACATGGGAACCGGGTCTTTCAAGAAAAGGATGTGGTCTGGTTGGAAGCTGTCAGCTGCTTGCGTTCATCTGGCATGCCCATCAAGGATATTAAGCTCTACATTGCCCTTCACCAGAAAGGGCCAGAAATGATACTAGAAAAGAGACAGGTCTTTGTGGACCTACGGAAAAAGCTGGTCAAGCAGATTGAAGACCTGCAAAATTATGTAGACATGATTGACTGTAACTTAGATTACATTGATAGTGGCAAGCTAACGGGTTTATAAGCTAAAAGGCTTATGATTATGACAGCTTTGAAAACCAGTTGCACGTATGATTCCTGAAAAAAACATGAAAATTCTTCTTGCCCTAGAGTATACTCTAGGGCTTATTCTATGAAATAGATCGGGACTCAAGCAAGAAATGAAGTGGGTTGGGTGCGTAGAGTGACCAAAGGAGAAGAAAAATGAAAATAGTAGCAATCCAAGGAAGTCATCGTAAAGAGGGCAGTACATCCAGGCTCATGGAGGCCTATTTGAAGGGTGTGCAAGACAAGAACCCAAAGGTAGAAGTAGAAGTGGTTCACCTGCGAGACGAGGATATCAAACCCTGTACCGGCTGTAATGGGTGCAAAATGGGCAAGACCGGTGTCTGTGTAATCAAGGACGACATGCACATGCACTATGACAAGGTGGACCAGGCTGACATGCTGGTCTTTGCCAGCCCTGTATATTGGTTTAACATGAATGCCCAGCTAAAGACCTATATTGACCGCCTTTATGGCTTTGACTATGTGTCCAAGCTAAAGGGTAAAAAACTATCTCTTGTGATGACCTATGCAGCTGAGAACCTAGAGGAGTCTGGTGGCCACCATGGCCTGGGCGGTCTCAAGGACATGGCCGCATATACACAAATGGACTTGATGGACACTGTCACAGCCAGCACAGGCATGGAAATGAAGTTAAACCAGGAAGACCTGGATAAAGCGTATCAGCAGGGGCTTGCTGCTAAGATGGCATAATATTTGAGCCATTGGCCTATGGATAGTCCTAGCCCTTAACTAGGACAATAAAAAAGATCCTAGCTTAACCCAAAGGGGTGGAAGCTAGGATCTTTCTACTTTGCTTATTGAATGGTGGCTGTAAAGGTCACTGTTTCTTCAATTTCACCATCTGGACGGATCAGGTTGAATTCAATGGTGTAGGTACCTGGCTCCATGGACTTAAATCCGTAGTAGTGAATACCACCAGCACCTGGCATATCACTTGTGCGCTGGACACCGTCACCCACTGATTCCAAGGCTTCTGGAGCCGTGTATTCCCAAATGTAACCGGTAGACGCGTTCTCGTCCAGAGCAATGGCAAAGGCCCAGTCTTTTTCCACAGTCACAGTCGTGTCCTCTCGGGTCAGGACCTTGTGGGGGAACTCGCCGTCGAAGTAGCCGCTAATGATTTCCCGGGGGTCTATGCCAATGATCATGTCCTCTTCCTCGTCAAGGGGAGGAGCTGTTTCTTTGCCTTCGGTGGGGTCAATGATGGGCTGGACCGGTGGGTCGTTGTTGGCAATCCGCTTGGCGTCCACTTGGACAGGGTAGGACTCCCGGATAGAGTCTCCAATGGTAAAGGCAACCACGTTGCCCACTTGGAATTCTCGGGACACACCACCGTCAAAGCTTGTGTTTTCATCGATAAAAACCCGTGCCAGGTCACCAATGATGGACTCTTGGTCCATGACTTCAACGACTATGCCACCGTCAGTGACTTCCGTAACCGTGCCATGGCCGTAAGGGCCAGCAAGGTTAGACCTAAGATTCTTTTGATTGTTTTCATATTTTTCACTCCTATTGGGCTCTTTTATACTCCTTAGACGCCTTGGGAGACAAGAAAGTTCCATCCTGGCAGAATATTTTTTCATGGGGGTGGCTGAAAATAATTCTCATGATGAAAACGCCTTGATGATTGCAAGCTCCTGTATTACAATGGGGTAGGAAACGAATAACATGAATTTTGCGGTCCTCAAACTGAGGTGAATAGGGAAGTTCGGTGTAAGTCCGACACAGCCCCCGCTACTGTAAGCATGGATGATTGACCTTTGGTCCACTGGGAAACTGGGAAGGCGGTCAATCAAAGGAAATGCGAGTCAGGAGACCTGCCACAAAATTGTGTTCTATGCTTCGGAGGGAAGTTACACGTTAGTTTGATTTTCTACCCCCTCTGTGTGCACAGTGGGGGTTTCCTACATTAATGTGAAAAACAAATCAATTACAAATATAGGATAATTTAACGCGACAGGCATTAGGAGCCAAGTATGAATATAGCTGTTATCGGTGTCAACCACAAATCAGCATCCGCAGACATTAGGGAGAAGGCCAGCTTCACGGTCAGTGACCGGATTGAAGCCCTGGACCAGCTCATGGAAATGGGTATCCAGGAAGCCGTTATCCTCTCCACATGTAACCGCAGTGAAATCTATATCGCAGACTTTGACCGGGACCTAGAAGACAAGGTAGACCAGGTCATTGATTTTTACCTGAAACGGTTCGATGCGCCTCAGCTGAGGCCGCACTTGTTCACACGCCTACGCCGGGGCGCCAGTTGGCATATCCACAGCGTAGCAGTGGGACTGGACTCGGTGGTTGTTGGTGAAGACCAGATATTGGGTCAGTTAAAAGACGCCCATGCCATGGCCATGGACATGGGGGCCTGCGGCAAAGTCCTCAACAAAATGATCCGGGAAGCGGTGTCCACTGCCAAACAGATCAAGCAGGAAACTGGCATTTCAGACGAGCCCGTGTCAGTCAGCTCCATCGGCATTAAGTTCCTCAACGAGGAATCCGGAGGCCTGGCAGGAAAGAATGCCCTAGTAGTGGGCACAGGAAAAATGGGCCGACAAGCCCTTAACTATTTAAAAGAACATGATCTAGGCCGGATTGTCATGACCAACCGAACCCACCACAAGTCTTTAGACTTACAGGGGGTATTTCCCGACGTGGACGTCATTCCCTATGACGACCGGTATGACTTGCTTGGTGACATGGACGTCCTCATTACGGCAACGGCGTCTCCCCACACGGTCATTCGAAACAGCCGGATAGGAGGGCGGGACAAGCCACTATTGATCCTCGACATGGCCCTGCCACGGGACGTTGATCCCAAGGTGGGTGAGCGTGAAGACGTCAAGCTCTTTGTGGTGGACGACCTTCGGGAAATCTCAGAGCGGAACATGAAAAAACGCAGGGCCCTATGTGAGGAAGCCTTGCTGGCAAGAGAACCGGAGATAAGGGAACTGGGCCACTGGCTCAAAACCATGAAGGTGGACCCCTTGATCGGACAACTGAAACAAAGGGCAGACCAGATTGGTGACGACACCCTGGACTATCTCAATAAAAAGCTCAAGCTGGACCTAAAAGAGTCCAAGCTCCTGGACAAAATGGTCCACTCCGCCCTCAAGCGGATGATCAGAGAACCCATTCTACAACTCAAGTCCATGAAGGACATTGGCGAACAAGAAAAGGCAATTGAGGTACTTGAACAGCTATTCCAGCTGGAGGAGGACAAATGATCCCAGTACAACTGAACATCAAGGGCTGGCATGTCCTGGTTGTTGGTGGCGGGAAGATTGCCGGTAGGAAGTTAAGTAAGGTTGCGGGTCAAGGGGCCTTTATCACACAAATTGCCCCCAACCGTCCTGAGGGACTGCCCAAGCACCTCGCCTTTACAGACTTGGGACTGGAAGAGGGTGGCCATGAGGATGAAAAGTCACCTCTTGAAAGTGAAACAAGCCCAGAAGTTGATCCAACCGAGAGACCTGACCTGATCCACTGGGAGCAGCGGGCCTTTCGCTTAAGTGATTTAGAGGGTGTGCAAATGGTCTTCGCTGCAACGGACGATCCTGTCCTCAATGAGCAGATCGCAACCATTTGTAAGGGAAAAAACATCCTTGTGAATGTCAGCACCGACATGGACCAATGCAACTTCCATACGGTGGCCACCATTGAGCGGGGCGACCTGCAAATGACCCTTAGCACCGGTGGCAAGAGCCCAGCCTTGGCCAAGGCCTTAAAGGCAGACCTGGAAACTTATTTTCCAGCGTCAGCAGGCCAGGACCTAGAAGTCTTGGGCCACCACCGTGAAGAGGTAAAGGCGACAGTCAAGGACACCAAAGAGAAAAAACGTTTGTTGACCCAAGCCGCAAACAAAGTTTTAGACAAGTGGACTTCGGCCAGGAAGTCCCATGAATAAATGATTCATATCGTAAGAATAACTGCTTCAAATAGACAGATAGACAAAAAAGCGCGAGAAGGAGCACATATGAAAATCACCGTAGGTACCCGGGGAAGTAACCTGGCGGTCACCCAAACCAATTGGGTTATTGACCAGCTAAAAGCAGCCCACCCGGAACTGGAAGTGGACGTGACCATTATCAAAACCAAAGGCGACAAGATATTAGACAAGCCTTTAAATCAAATTGGAGACAAGGGCCTCTTTGTAAAAGAGATCGAGCAGGCCCTCTTAGACGGGTCCATTGACCTGGCGGTACATTCCATGAAGGACATGCCGTCGGACCAACCGGACGGCCTTATTTTGGTGGCTCCGCCCCAGCGGGCTGACCACCGGGACGCCCTGGTTTTGCGGGAAGGCCTAAGTTCCCTAGAGGACATTCCCCAGGGGGGCAAGCTGGGTACTGGGTCCATTCGACGAATCGCCCAAATCCAGGCCATCAGGCCGGATATTACCTGCGTGTCTGTCCGGGGCAATGTGGAAACCCGAATGAAGAAGATTGAAACGGAAAACCTAGACGGTGTTGTCCTGGCAGCAGCTGGGCTCAAGCGTCTGGGTTTAGAGAATAGAATTTCTGCTTACTTGAGTAACGAGCAAATGTTAGCAGCACCTGCCCAGGGCATATTGGCAGTAGAAGTCCGGGAGACAGACGACCAGGTCAAGGCTCTCATGGAGGCCATTGTCCACGGGGAAACCGCCCTGGCGACTCGAGCAGAACGGGCCTACCTCAACCATGCCGACGGGTCTTGTCACATGCCTATCGGCGCAGTCTTAGAAGAAGATGGAGACCAGATTGTCCTCAAGGGCTTGCTGGGTACCGAGGACGGACGTCACCTGGTGCGGGACCAAATCCGTGGGGACAGAAATCAAGCTGAAGCCATGGGCGTATCTCTTGCCAAGCGTCTTCAAAAAGCCTTGCAAGACAAAGTCGATGGACAGGAAGGGTAGAAGGGCGGCGACATGGAAAACAAAGTGTATTTGATGGGCGCTGGACCGGGAGACCTGGGCCTAATGACAGTGAAGGGCCTCAAGGCCATTCAAAGTGCCGATGTCTTGATTTACGACTACCTGGCCAATCCCAAACTCCTAAATGAAGCGCCAGCCCATGCCAAGAAAATCTACGTGGGCAAGCAGGCAGGCAACCATGCCAAGACCCAGGACCAGATCAACCAGGTCTTGGTGGATGAAGGCAGCATAGCCCAGACCGTTGTTCGCCTCAAGGGCGGCGACCCCTATGTTTTTGGCAGGGGGGGAGAAGAGGCAGAAGTCCTTCGGGAAAACGGTATTGCCTTTGAAATCATACCAGGAATTACCTCTGCCGTTGCAGGACCTGCCTATGCAGGCATACCCGTAACCCACCGGGGGATCTCCACCAGCTTCCACGTCATGACAGGCCACTTCAAAAGTGACGACCAGGAATGGGATTGGGAAGCTTTAGCCCGTCTGGGCGGGACCTTGATCTTCCTCATGGGGGTTGGCAACCTGGACAAGATTGCTAGCAACCTCATGAAGCATGGCCTATCGGCCGACAAGCCTGTGGCCCTTATTCGCTGGGCGACCCATGCCCACCAACAAACGGTGACGGGAACCCTGGGCACCATTGTAGACGTGGTTGCAAGTGCAGGCCTCAAGCCACCGGCCCTGATCGTAATAGGGGACGTGGTCAACAAGCGGCAAGTCCTCAACTTCTTTGAGGAAAAGCCCCTCTTCGGCAAGCGCATTGGCGTGACCCGGGCCCGGGCCCAAGCGTCAGCCCTGGCTGGTCGACTGGAAGAACTGGGTGCGGTTGTGGCAGAAGTACCCATGATCGAAATCACTGCACCGGACGACCTGACCGATGTGGAGGACTCCATCCAGCGGCTTCATGCTTACAATAAGGCCATTTTCACCTCGGCCAATGCGGTACATGCTTACATGACCCAGCTGGAACAGGCGGACCTGGATGTCCGTAGCTTGGCCGGGATTAAGATATTTGCCATGGGCAAGGGGACAACAGACGCCCTGTCCCAGTATGGCCTGCGACCGGACTTTGTCCCAGAGCGACAAACCTCTGAAGGTTTGGTTGACCTGATTGAACCCCTCATTGTCCCAACGGAGCATGTCTTGTTCCCCCACGGGGAGAAGACCCGGGGGATTATTGAAGAGGCTTTAAAAGAAAAGTGCCACCTGGATTCCATGGTGGTGTATAGAAATCGTGTGGCGGAGGGTGCCCCTGACCAGTTGAATGCTGTTCTAACTGACGGGGACCTGGACATGGTGACCTTTACCAGCGCGTCAACGGTACACAACTATATGCAAACCCTTGATAAAACAGGCCGACAGTGGAATAAGGAAACTCTGGCCCTGAGCATTGGGCCCATTACCACCCACGCCATTAAATCCTATGAGATCCCTTTGATTGAAGAAGTGGACAAACCTTCAGTGGACCTGATGGTGGACCACATTCTCACCCGCTGGGGAAAGGAGCAAGCATGATCCCTTACATTCGACCAAGACGACTGAGAAGAACCGCAGCCATCCGCAGTATGGTAAAAGAAACCCACCTCCATGTGGAAGACCTGATCTATCCCATGTTTATTGTGGAAGGTGAGGGGATCAAGCGAGAAATCTCGTCATTGAAGGAAGTCTACCACTACTCTGTGGACAAGATAGAAGAAGAAATTCAAGAAGTTGTGGCCTTGGGCATCAAGAGTGTTCTGATCTTTGGTATTCCCGGTGACAAAGACGCCGTGGGGACGTCAGCCTGGGTTGAGGATGGGATTGTTCAACGGGCGGTCCGTGAAGTCAAGCGGGTGGCACCTGATTTATGTGTCATTACAGACGTGTGTATGTGCCAGTATACAGACCATGGCCATTGTGGCATTCTGACGGACTTTGGAGTAGTGGACAACGACCCGACCCTGGAATACCTCAGTAAGATTGCACTGAGTCATGCTGAAGCAGGTGCAGACATCGTGGCTCCTTCAGACATGATGGACGGCCGCATTGGCCATATGCGTGAGACCCTGGACCAAGCGGGCTTTAGCCATATTGCCATTATGAGCTACGCCGTCAAGTATGCCTCGTCCTTCTACGGCCCCTTTCGGGCAGCAGCCGACTCGGCACCGGGCAAGGGAGACCGTAAGGCCTACCAAATGGACATCCATAACCGGGCAGAAGCCATTCGGGAAGCGGAACTGGACGTGGAGGAAGGTGCGGACTTCCTCATGGTTAAGCCAGCCCTGTCTTATTTGGACGTGATCAGGGAGGTCAAAGACAACTTTAACCTACCTCTGGCGGCCTACAATGTGTCCGGTGAGTACGCCATGCTCCGCAACGCTGTAGATGCTGGTCTCCTGGGGGAGGCAGCCATTTATGAGGCTGTGATGTCCATTAAACGAGCAGGTGCAGACCTGATTATCACTTACTTTGCCAAGGACCTGGCAAAGCAACTTGGCAAGTAGACTTGAGGGGAAACCAATGAATAGAACACAATCTGATCAATTATATAAAAGAGCGCAAGAAGTCATCCCTGGCGGGGTCAACAGTCCTGTTAGAGCCTTTAAATCCGTAGGTCTTGACCCTATTTTTGTGGAAAGAGCTGAAGGAACACGGATTTATGACGTGGATGGCAACGAATACATAGACTTTATTGGGTCCTGGGGTCCCATGATCCTGGGTCACAGTGCACCTGACGTTCTTGAGGGTGTCATGGACGTCCTTAAAAAGGGCACTTCTTATGGTGTTCCAGCACCCCTGGAAGTAAAAATGGCAGAACTCATTGTTGACGCCTACCCAAGTATTGACCTGGTCAGAATGGTCAACTCCGGTACGGAAGCAACCATGTCTGCCCTCCGGGTGGCCCGTGGCTACACTGGCAAAAACAAGATTTTGAAGTTTGAAGGTTGCTACCATGGCCATGCCGACAGCCTTTTGGTCAAGTCAGGTTCGGGCACCATTACCTTCGGTGTGCCGACGAGTCCTGGGGTTCCTGCGGACACGGTAAAAGATACGCTCGTTGCCCGCTATAATGACCTGGACTCCGTTGCTTCTCTCTTCGCGGAGTATGGCGACGACATTGCCTGTATTATTGTGGAACCAGTGGCAGGAAACATGGGTGTCGTAGCTCCTAGACCGGGTTTCCTTCAAGGTCTTAGGGATATTTGTGACCAGTACGGTGCAGTCCTCATATACGATGAAGTCATTACAGGCTTCCGCCTGGCTTACGGTGGTGCCCAAGAAGCCTACGATGTTGTACCAGATATGACCTGTCTGGGCAAGATCATTGGTGGTGGCCTGCCAGTAGGTGCTTATGGCGGCAAGAAGCACATTATGGAGCAGGTTTCTCCATTGGGTGGTGTTTACCAGGCGGGGACCCTGTCAGGTAATCCCCTAGCCATGCACATGGGCATTCGTCAGCTGGAAATCCTTAAGGGTAATCCAGGGATTTATGACCACATGCTTGCCCTGGCCAAGCGTATGGAAGCGGGGATGGCAGACATCGTTGCTAAACATGCAATCAAGGGCCAAGTGGTCCGTGAAAAGGGCATGGTTTGCCTCTTCTTTGCTGAAGGAGACCTAAAAGACTACGACGCGGTAAGCCAGGCAGACACTGGACTTTACGCCAAGTTCTTTGCGGGTATGCTGCAAAAAGGCTTCCTTTTGCCTCCTGCCCAGTTTGAAGGCCTATTCTTGTCCCGTGCCCACACGGAAGAAGACATTGACGCCCTCTTGGCAGCGATCGATCAGGTTCTTGCTAGCCTGGCTGTCTAAGGTCCAGTGGTTTAGGAAAACCCAATGACGACGACAGTTGCAGATCGGTATATACAAAAACAAAAACGGAATCGGTTGCTGGGTCTGGCAGGCTTTGGCCTGCTGGCCCTCACCGTCTTGATTTCCATAGGACTGGGTCGAGCAGACCTGTCCATAGACATGGTCTGGAAGATCATTGTCCACAATGTAATCAATGGACCTGATGTAGCTGGAAGTGCAGGACTACCCCAAGGGGTGGAAGTCTACCAGAATGCCATCGTTTGGGATGTTCGCCTGCCCCGGGTCTTGACGGCCCTTGCAGTTGGTGCAGGCCTGGCCGTGTCCGGTGCTATTTTTCAGTCCATCCTGAGAAACCCCTTGGCTGACCCCTTTACGGTGGGTGTGTCAACGGGTGCAGCCTTTGGTGCAGTCCTGGCCATTTACATGAACCTTTTTATTGTGGCCTTTCCCTTGCCCATAACCCCATTTGCTTTTGGTGGCGCTCTTCTGGCCCTTTTGGTGGTCATGCGGGTTGCCAGGGTAAAAGGAGTCATACGGAGTTCCAATTTGATCATCGCAGGCATTATCGTCAGTTCCATTTTGTCGGCAGGCATTAGCTTTATGAAAAGTGCTGCCGGAGAAGAAGTGGCGGCAATTGTCTACTGGCTCATGGGGTCCATGGCAGCAAGAAGCTGGGACCATGTCGCCCTGGCAGTGCCTTTGGTCTTTCTGGGTATTGGACTAGCAGGTTACCATGCCAAGTCCCTGGACATTATGAGTCTAGGGGAGAGGGAGGCAGTAGCCCTTGGAGTGGACGTCAAGAAGACCATGAACCTCTATTTGATCACAGCCTCACTTCTGACGGCGATCTGTGTTTCAGTGAGCGGGATCATAGGTTTTGTGGGTCTCATTATTCCCCACATGATCCGCATGGGTATCAGTTCAGAAAATCGGGTCCTGATTCCCCTGTCAGCCATCTTCGGAGCTCTGCTCCTGGTAGTGGCTGACAACTTTTCGAGACTGCTCTTTGCAGTGGAACTCCCTGTTGGTGTCATTACAACCCTACTGGGCGGCCCCTTCTTCATCTGGCTGTTCGGGAAAGCGAGAAAATAAATGATCCAGTCCAAGAAGATCACCTTTGGCTATGGGTCACAGCCCCTGTTGCAGGACGTCCACCTTCATGTGAAACCGGGCACCTTCAACGCTTTCATAGGACCCAATGGGTCCGGGAAGACCACCCTCTTAAAAATCATGTGTGGAGAGCTGTTACCAGATGATGGTGAAATATTACTAAAAAAGAAAAATATTCAAGACTATAAACCCAAGGAAAAGGCCCAAATCCAGGCGGCCATTTTTCAGGGGAGCGCCATTCGATTTCCCTTTTCTTGTTTGGAAGTGGTCCTCATGGGCCTCTATCCCCATAGGGAAATGGGGAGTGGCCATGGGTCCAGTGACATTGAGGAAGCCTTGAAGTTCATGGCCTATACAGACACAGACCACTTTGCAGAACGGCCAATAACAGAACTTTCGGGAGGGGAAATGCAAAGGGTTTTATTGGCCCGAGCCCTGATCCAAAAACCAGAAGTTCTGTTCTTAGACGAGGCCTTTTCAGCCATGGATGTTGAAAAACGGGCCAAGGGTTTGGCCTTGGTTAAGGAGTACGTGGTCAAGACAGGCCTTACTGTGGTGGCTGTGATGCATGACCTCAATATGGCCTATACCTTTGCAGACCAGGTGGTCTTGCTCCAAGAAGGGACTGTGTATGCCAAGGGAACAGCTGATCAGGTCATGACTGAGAAAAACATTGAGTCTGTCTTTAAAATCCCCATGACCCGGGTGGACGGCGTTGGTTTTCTACCTGCCGGCCTAAGGGCAATGGTGGAGTCAGGTCAACTGAAGGAAGAATCGGCCAGCTAAATTTGTGGGCAAGCCCACAGCTTAGCAGGTCAACTGATGAAGTGGTTGATCCCCATGGAAGGGATTAAAATAAAAAGTTCAACTCAAAAATGGAGGAAGTAACATGAAAAAACTTTTGGCATTGGGACTGATTCTAGTCCTGGTTATGGGTGTGCTGTCTGGCTGTGCAGGTGGACAAAAGGACCCCAACAAACGGGCTCTTTTGGTGGTAAGTTTCGGTACAAGCTACACAGACACAAGAGAAGTCACCATAGAAGCAACTGAAAAAGCACTTGCAGAAGCTTATCCAGATTACGATGTTCGTCGTGCCTTCACAGCACAAACCATTATAGACATTATGGAAGAGCGAGACGGTATTGAAGTGGACAACCCAACGGAAGCTTTTGAAAAGCTTAAGAAGGAAGGCTATTCAGAAGTCATTGTTCAATCCCTACACATCATGAACGGTGCTGAGTATGACGACCTGGTTGAAGTAGCCAAGGAGTATGAGGAAGCTTTTGACAAAATGGTCATGGGTGCACCCATGCTTACCCACGTGGAAGACTACCATACGGTAGTAGAGGCCCTCAAGCCACAGATCGGTGAACTGAAAGAAAATGAAGCTGTCGTTTTCATGGGCCACGGTACCCACCACGAAGCCAACGCAGTTTATGCTGCTATGGAGTATGTTTTCAAGGATAGCGGTATGGACAACGTGTTCGTGGGTACGGTAGAAGGTTACCCGATGATCGACTCCGTTCTTCGTCGTCTTGAAGAAAATGAGATCGAAAAAGTAACCCTCATGCCTTTCATGATCGTTGCCGGTGACCACGCTGAAAACGACATGGGCGGAGACGAGGACGAGTCTTGGAAGACGGTTCTGAAAAAAGAAGGTTATGTGGTTGACGTTTACATGCATGGCCTAGGTGAAGCCCCTGGTATCCAGCAGCTTTACATTGACCATGCAAAGGCTGCCATGGATTTTGACCCTACAGCAGACCACTAAAATTTACTAGATGACTAGAGGTGTGTCCATGAAACCCAAATGAACATGGACACCCCCTAGCATCATTTCAACCTGATCCATGTCAGGTTTTCCTCCATTTTTTGAGTTAAGGGATAATTTGCATGAAAAACATAAAATTTAAAACAATAGCGTATGTTTCCATTGGTATATTGATTGCCCTGTTTTCCCTGCGGTTTTGGATTGAAAGGGGACTGGAACGTGTTGACGTCCTGGACACCAAGGAATATGCCATCGACTTTATTGACGACTCGGGTTACCGCGTTCAGATGGAGACCCATGGTAAGCGGATCATCTCCCTCTATTCTGCCCATACGGAAAACTTGTTTAAGCTGGGCTTAGACAAGGAGATTATTGGGGTGGGTACGGCAGACGTTTACCCAGTGGCTGCAACGAAAAAGCAGGTCTACGACTACAAGTCTGACCCGGAAAAGGTCATCGCAGCCAATCCGGACTTGGTCATTATTCGACCCTTTATTGACCGTAACTATCCCAACTTCGCCAAGTCCCTTAGGCGGGCAGGCCTCAATGTGGTTTCTCTCTACCCTGAGAGTTTCGACCGTTTCCATGAGTACTTTGAACGGATGGGCATGATCACGGGCACCCACAAACGGTCCTTGGCCCTCTTAGAAGAGTTTGATGCTGAAATGGCCCGGATTGAAGCCATGACCGCAGGACTTGATCCCAAGGTCAATGTCTATTTTGAGTCCTCAGACCGGGAGTACAAGACCGTGACACCGGACTCCATGCCGGCCAAGGCCATTGCTGTGGCTGGTGGGGCCAACGTAGCAACAGATGTTGAACCCATTGAAAAAGGGTCCTCCATTGCTGCCTATGGTATTGAACGGATTCTAGAACAGGCAGACGTGATTGACGTCTACCTGACCCAAAGAGGGGCCATGGGCGGTGGGGGCAACTGGCACTCCATCCGAATTCGTCCTGGCTTTGACGCCATGAAGGCAGTCCAAAACAAGCGGGTGGTGGAAGTCAACCAGAAACTGATTTCCAGCCCAACCTTCCGCTACCTAAAGGGCCTAAATGAGCTAACCCGGGCCTTTTACCCGGACGTCTATGACACCTACGACCATTTGAACAAGCCTGAGGCCTTGACCCGGGAAGAACTGGCTGAACTATTTGTCCGCTTTGAAAACCGGATGATCTTCACGCCGTCTTCCAGATACTATGACAAAACCTACGAGGGCCATACCTATGGCTACTTTGAGGACATACCCGTGGATCACCCCAATTTTGACTTCATTGAAACGGCCGTTCTTGGTGGTTATATCGACGGTTTTAAAGTGGACGGCCTGGAAGAGTTCAGACCGGAAGATACCATGACCCGGGACACCTTTATCCAAACAGTCTATCTCCTGGCTGATGTTCAACCTTCTGACAAACAGACAGAAGTCCTAGACCTGGCGTCCAGCGAACGGCCCAAAGTATTACAAATGCTAGTGGACGCCGGCATAGTCCCCCTAGTCAATGGCCACTTCCACCCAGACCAGCCCATTACAGGCCATGAGGCCCTTGTCATGCTAGACAAGGTGAGAGACTTGGAGCAAGCCAATGATTAAGGTCAAACAAGTGACAAAGGCCTATGAGGATATCATTGCAGTCAAGAAAATGAACCTGACCATAGAGGACGGCCAGTTCTTTGGTCTACTGGGCCCCAACGGCGCAGGCAAAACGACCCTTATTCGGATGATGACCGGCCTCATTGACCCAACAGGAGGCCAGGTCCATATTGATGATCAGCTCATGGACCGAGACGCCATAACCATGAAATCCATGATCGGCGTGGTCTCCCAACACGTCAACCTGGACAAGGAACTGACCGTCAGGGAAAACCTCATTTTTAATGGCAAGCTCTACGGCCTGTCCTCCAAGCAAGTAGCAGAGAAAACAGAGGAACTCCTGGACCTGATGACCTTGAAAAAGGCTGAAAAT
The DNA here is from genome assembly GCA_964342805.1 of uncultured Peptostreptococcaceae bacterium. Taxonomy (GTDB): domain Bacteria; phylum Bacillota; class Clostridia; order Peptostreptococcales; family Acidaminobacteraceae; genus CAYFHQ01. The sequence goes on from CAYFHQ010000059.1 coordinate 14,806, forward strand.
CGAGTCTGTAAGAAGCTCTCGGGAGGCATGAAGCGTAAGCTCATGATCGCGAGGGCCCTCATGCATGAACCCCAGTACTTGTTCTTGGACGAGCCTACTGTGGGGGTTGACGCCACATCCCGCCGGGACATTTGGGACATTCTTCGAAAAATCAACCAGGGCGGAACAACCGTCTTGCTGACCTCCCACTATATTGACGAGGTAGCCCAACTGTGTGACACCGTGGCCCTGCTCCATGAAGGACAGCTTCTTGAAATTGATGCGCCCGCCAGCCACATTGACCGTCTGGGTGCCGTGACTGTGGATTTCACCGAGCAGGGTGCGTCAACTACTTGTCACTTCAAGAGTCGTGAAGACGCCATGGCCTTTGCCAGCCAGGTTCAGTCAGACTTCTCAGTGAGGGAAACTACATTGGAGGATGTTTTTTTCTCCATAACAAATAGGACGGTGAACGATGGGAAATAGATGGAATGAAATCAAAACCGTTTTATGGCGGGAATGGGTCTTTTTCAGACGACGTTTCTGGAAAATCACCTCAGCCTTGGTGGTGTCCCCGCTCCTGTATATGGTTGCCTTTGGTTGGGGAATCGGCCAGGGAATTAGCATAGACGGCAGGTCCTATATGTACTACATTATTCCAGGGATCATTGCCATGACCAGCATGCGGTCGTCTTACAGCGCCATCTCCATGCGGATCAGTGTGACCCGGCTCCACGAAAAAAGCTTTGAAGCCTACTTAACAGCACCTGTCAGTATGGTGGGCCTGACCCTTGGCCATGTGATCGCTGGGGGTCTGAGAGGCTTTTATGCGGCCCTAGTCATTTTGGTAGTGTCCTTGGCCAGTGGGGTTTGGATCACCATCACACCCCTATTCTTTATTGTGATCTTGCTCAACAGCCTTATGTTTGCCTCTTTAGGCTTCTTCGCAGCCATGATGATCGACACCCACTATGACATGAACCGGTTTTCCAGTTTTGTCATTACCCCCATGGCCTTCTTGTGCGGGACCTTTTTCTCCTTGAAAAAGTTACCCTGGCTCATCCGAATGGTCATTGAGTGGTTGCCCTTGACCCACTCCACACGCCTGGTCCGGGCCATTGCACTGGACATGAAGTTTGAATGGTTTTCCGTCTTGGTTCTTTTGGTCTACACGACCATTTTTACGGTACTGAGTATTCGAGCATGCTATGAGGAAGTGGTTTAGGAGAAGGCTTCATTATTCCAGCTCATTCACACTGGGATATCTATAGGTAAAACATGCTATCAATCAGATGAAAAAGACAACCAGCAGCCTCCTGTTTCCACTAATATGTGGTCTAGGAGGCTTCTTTTATTACAATTGAAGTCATAAATTGTAAAAAACGTCGATCCTATGGGTGGAATCTATTACAATGGGAAAAATGTCTTGCATATGTTGGACGGACCGTAGAGGTCAGACGAGGGGTGGGCGTGCAAATGTTTAGGTCGCCAAGGTTTAAAACAATCCGGAGAAAAATCGAACGAATAGGTGTGTTTGTTGCTATTGCCCTCATCGTCGGTGTATTCATCGCGGATGCAGTAACCTTTACAGAAAAAGAAGCCTGGACGACCCTTCATAAGTTCATAGGCCAACACCAGTATGACGTGGAGCAAGTTTACCTTATAGACCACAAGGTTATTACAGGATTAGATTTCAATACCATGGATGGCCTAAGTAATATGCGTGTCAATAAGCTCCCTGAGGACCTTATTGGACAAGAGGTATACCAGTTTTCTTTCCTAGGTGACAATGTCATAGGGGAAGGCAAACGAAAGGGTACCCTTTTGGTCGTTCGCAATAGAGTGATCGGGGGATCGTCCTATATATTACGACCAGCTTCCTATAATGAAAAAGGTATTGTGGGTTATGATCCTGGTCTTGAAATACCAGGGACTGGCGGGAGCAAAAGCCAGTTTATTGACTTTCAGCTTACATGGGAAGCACAGGTTAGAGAAATCAATTAAACCGTTTCAAACAATTGGAAAATACAGGTGAACAGGAGACCAAATGAACTTAACATTCAAGAAAACAAGTGAACCCTACGAATGGGCAGTGACCAATGAAAACAATGACATGGTAGGCAGGGGCTATCTGGTAGAGTTCCAAGCCTCTGACCTTTACGAAAAAAGACGGATGAACTATTTTGTGGACGTGGAGATTGACGTGGAGGACCCAGGTCATAAAATCGGATCAGCCATAATTAGTGAAATGGTCACTCAAGCCAAGAAAGAGCGGGCCAAGTATCCTGATCAATTGGCAAGAGCCTACCACTGTTGCTTTACAGACAAGGTGGACTTGATCGAATTCTATAAGTCCATTGACGGCTTTCAGGCAGACGAAGGCATGCACATCTTGCACCACGACCTCAAATCCATACCAGACCTTAACCCACTGGCCAGTAACCTTCGTGTGGTTGAGGACAATTTTAAGACAGAAGAAGACATGCAGGCCTTTGTGGACAGCCATGTCAAAGTTTTTTCAGGCCACCCCTATTCAGTGGACAAGCTGATTGCTCTTAAAAAAGAACCAGGGTTTAAGTCCATTGGTGTTTATGACGGGGAGACCATTGTAGGCAATATCATGGTCCAAAGGGAAGAAGAAGACGGCCAGGTCTTTGGATGGATTGAAGACATGTATGTGTCAAGAAGCCACCGCAAGCGGGGTATTGCCAACCACCTGGTGATCATGGCCCTAGCCTATTGTAAGGAAATGGGTCTACTGGCTTCTAGGTTGGAAGTGTGGAGTGCCAATGCAAGGGCCAATGGTCTGTATGATAAAGTGGGCTACAAGCTCCTAAAATCAACGGAAGTGTCCATCGGCATGTCCATCTAGTCAAAAAAGATCCTTGACACTTTGGATTAAACGATCTATAGTTGGATTAAACAATCCGAAAAGAGGAAACCATGAGCAAACGAGACGACATCCTTCAGGCAACACTGAAGTTGATCATAGAAGGTGGCTTCCAAAGCCTGACCATGGCGACGATCTTGAAAGAAGCCGGGGCGGGTTATGGCACCCTATATAACCACTTTAAGAGCAAGGATGAATTGATTTTTGTCCTGTATGGCGACCTACGTAAGAAAATTGGCCATGTGGTCCTGGCAAATTTCGACCAAACCGCATCGGTGGAAGACCAGTTTAAACGTTTCGTCAGCCGCTACTTGACCTACTGCATAGAGAATATCGACGAAATGAACTTTATCGAGCAGTTTAGCTACTTCTATGCGGACACGACAACTATTATTGGTCTGGATGACGATGGCTTCTATTCCACCCTGTACGAAATGCTTCAAGCGGGCCAGGAAGAGGGCTCTGTCAAAGCGTCCAAGTTGGAAATCCTCATCCAAACAGTCAATGGTGCAGTTATGTCCATGGCACGGGGTGTCAGTGGAGGCAAGTTCACTTTGACAGAGGACGACAAACAAGACTTCTACAGGATTTGTTGGGACAGTATTCATAAGTAAAACGTACATTCTACTGCCTGCTTCGGTGGGCAGTAAAAAAATATCCAAACTGGATCGATTGATCCATCCAAAGTTAAGGTAAGGAGAAAAAGTATGAAAAAAGTAGCATTGGTAACGGGCGCATCTTCTGGAATTGGCGCAGATACAGCAATTCGACTTCAACAAGCGGGCTACGAAGTTTATGGTGCAGCACGGAGAATGGACCGGATGGAAGGGCTAAAAAGCAAAGGCATTCGCATTCTTCCTTTGGATGTAAGGGACAACGAGTCCATGGAAAACTGTGTCAAGGAAATCTTGAAGCGGTCCAAGCGAATAGACGTCTTGGTAAACAATGCAGGCTATGGGTCTTATGGTGCCCTGGAGGATGTACCTGTGGCAGAAGCCAGACGGCAAATGGAAGTGTGTGTCTTTGGTCTGGCCCGCATGACCCAATTGGTACTGCCCCAAATGCGAAAGCAGCAGTCCGGTAAGATTGTAAACATTTCCTCAGTAGGAGGTAAGATCGGGGAGCCCCATGGGTCTTGGTACCATGCTGCCAAGTTTGCAGTGGAGGGGATGAGTGACAGTATTCGGATGGAACTCAAGCAGTTCGGCATTGATGTCATTCTGATTGAACCAGGTGCCATAAAGACTGAATGGAGTGGCATCGCCCAGGAAAATATGATCAAGGTGTCTGGCCACACAGCTTATGGCAACCTGGCCAGAAAGCACGCCAACATGTTGGCCCGCTTTGAAGGTAGAGGTTCAGACCCAAGCGTAATCAGCAACACCATCGTCAAGGCTGTCAATGCCCGCAAGCCCAAGACTCGCTACTGCATTGGTACAGGTGGGCCCATGATGCTCAACCTGAGACGCCTTCTGTCTGACCGCATGTTTGACAACATGATGTTGAGTCAAATGAAGTAGAGAATGGAGGTAGAACCTATGGGTTTTAAAGGACGTGTGGCCATGGTCACAGGTGGTGGGTCAGGGATGGGTGAGGCGATTGCCCATGCCCTGGCTGCCGAAGGCGTACGTGTTGCTATCCTAGGCCGGACAGAGGCCAAGTTAAACCGGGTGGTAGCTAACATCCAAAAATAAGGGGGCCAGGCCCTCGCCCTGGTTGCGGATGTAGCTGACCCTGAAAGTATGATGGCAGCAGGGGAGGCAATCATGAAAGCGTATGGGCGACTGGACTTTGGTGTCAATGGCGCCGGGGTCAACCAGGCCTTTGCCAAGGTGGGAGACCTGTCTGTTGAGGAATACCGGAGGGTGACTGGAATTGTCTACGACGGGATCTTCCATTCCATGCGGGCACAGATTCCCCACATGCTGGCCAGCGGAGGAGGGGCCATTGTCAACCTGACTTCTGTTTTTGGCCAAAAGGGCATGGTCTACAACCTGGCCTATTCAGCCGGCAAACATGGAGGCCATGGAATGACCAAGGTAGCAGCCCTAGATTATGCCGAGGAAGGCATTCGGGTCAATACCATCCTACCCGGTGTGATCAACACGCCCCTTCTGCAGACAGAGCCAGAAGCCGTGGAGCGGATTCGACAAGGCATCCCCATGAAACGGGTGGGCTCGTCTGAGGATATAGCCAAGGCGGTTCTATTTTTGCTTTCGGATGATGCAGCTTACATTACAGGTGCCGCCCTGGCTGTGGATGGTGGATTTTTGATTTAGCTTTGACATGAACGGGTCGTCCTTATAAATGGGATGACTCGTTTTCTTGTTCTTATCCAGTTAAAATATGGTATCGTGCTTCTACAGTAAAATTGGGTATAATATAAATTAGACATCGCACTATTCATTACAGTTTATTTGCACCATAAATCCAAGATAAAGAAGGTTGATACCATGTCGAAGGTCACGAAAGTGTTAAACAAAGATACTGGTAAGTACATTGATGTGTCCATGACCAGTGAAGATAAGCCTCAAATCGATGGAACCGTCATTGAGAAGTGGCAGAATATCATGAATATCCTGGCTCGTTTGGGTTCTTTTAAGGCGAGTCTCATTAACAAGCTCGAAGAAGAGTATTTAGAGATATTCATGTTGAGTGACAATGAGGAAAATCCCTATGACATTGGCCTTAAGGACCCCCTGGGAGAAGGGGCTTATTGCGAGCGTGTTCTGGGAAGCCAGTCCAAGTTGGAAGTGACCAATGCCTCACTGGATCCTGTTTGGCATGACAGCCTGTATGTCAAGTACAACCTCTTGTCCTATTACGGCCTGCCCATTGCCTGGCCAGACGGGGAACTTTTTGGAACCCTTTGTGTCATTGATGACAAGGAAAATCAGTTTGACGACGACTTTCAAGCTATTTTTGACGAGTTCAAAAAATCCATAGAAAAAGACTTACAAATCCTTTTAGACCACCATAAACTAAGCCAAATTGCTGAGCGGGACAGCCTAACTGGGGCCTATAACCGGAGAAAGATCGACCATATCATAGACACAGAGTTCCAGCGGTGCAAGCGATATGGAGGCGTTTTTTCAGTGGTGATCATGGATATTGATCGCTTTAAGCAGATTAATGACGTCCTGGGCCACCAAAAAGGCGACGAAGTTCTCATTGCCTTTGCGGACCAGTTCAACCGTAGAATACGGACCACAGACAGCTTTGGCAGACTGGGTGGCGACGAGTTTATCCTGGTTTGTCCCAACACCAATATGGAAGATGCGCTCCAGCTGATGCTGGGTTTCAGTAGCCAGGTGGAAAAGAGTCTTGCCCCATTGGTTGAGGATTTTATGTTCAGCTATGGTGTGGCTGAGTATGCGGATGATCCCATGTTTGAGAGGATTTTGAAGCGTGCTGATCAAAGATTGTACAAGATGAAGAATATGAGAAAGGCCAAGAAATAGAATTGGACTTCTCGAAATGATACACAAAAAAGGGAAGGACCACAGATGATCGGATATCTGTGGTCCTTTTAGGGTAATCCCGTGACAATGCCTAGGCAAGGTCACGGGATTCTTCATGAGGTGATTATAGGGATTCGAAGAAGATGGTTTGCTCTTTCGGAAGTCGCATTTTGTCGTGGCGGTCTGGTGATTGGGGTTCACCGTCAGCGTAGCCGATGGACAGAATGTGCATAGGCTCGATGTTTTCTGGCAGGTTGAACTCCTTCTTGAGTACTTCAGGATCGAAATAACAAATCCATACACTACCCAGGCCAAGGTCAGCTGCTTGGAGCATCATGTGGTCAGTGACAATACTGGTGTCAATATCATTGATGTTTTTGCCATCGTAAGGACGAACCCAAGCCTTGTCTATTTCACCACAGACCAGTAGGTTTAGAGGAGCACCATAAGTGTTTGCCGTTTTGTTAAGTTTGGCATTGCCCTCTTCACTTTGAATGACAAGAATACGCTGGTTTTGCTTATTGGCACCTGTAGGCGCAACCCGACCTGCTTCCAGGATCATGTTTAGTTTTTCTTCTTCTACTTTTTGGTCTGTGTACTTACGCACAGAATATCTTTGTTTAGCCAGTTCTAAAAAGCTCATATTAGCCTCCATTTGATTTTCTAAGTATTATCGTGTAAGATCAGTATAAATGAAGCTACCTTTTATGCAAGAATGCACTTTAAAGGTATATAGTACCCTTTTTGATACTGTGGATCATAGGGAGGTTATATGAGCGCAAAAGACAAAGTTTATGGGTGTCCAGTAGAGGCAACCCTTTCCGTTATGGGTGGTAAGTACAAGGCTATTATTTTATGGCACTTGATGGATAATACATTGCGGTTCAATGAGTTACGAAAGAAACAGCCATCAGCAACACCTAAGATGCTGACCCAGCAGTTAAGGGAACTTGAGGCTGACGGCCTGGTTCACCGTGAGGTTTATCCTGTTGTGCCGCCTAAGGTTGAATACTCTTTGACTGAGGAAGGACGGACCCTGATCCCCATACTGAAAGAAATGTACGCTTGGGGTGATGCCTTTGTGGAACGGATGGGGGTGCAAATGCACAGGCCTGACTTGGAAAAAGATTTAAAAAAAGCTGAATAGATCGTAATAAAACGCTGACGTCACCCATTGTGGAGTTGGCGTTTTTTGGTTTGGGTGGTGGCCCAAATTATTGACTTGCAAATGAAATGTGACTTGAGAGACGTGTATGGTAAAATAAGTTTCTCGCGACAAAACATAGGCAATGCACCGTACACTAAGGAGGCACCCATGGCACTTCAGTACAAGGCAATCTTTTTTGATCGAGATGAAACATTGACGACCTTTAATCCTGCTAAGAGGCTTTGGCTACATGACCGCATTGAGGAATGGTCAGGAAAGCCATATCGGCTGACCTATGAAGAAATGATGGATTTGTTTGCAAAGGCAGGACGGCCCGCGACTGGTATTAAAACAGTTGAGGCAGAAATCACTTTTTGGAAATCTTATTATCCCTTACTACTAGAACATTTGGGTGTTAGAGAAAAAGTGGAAGAGCGGGGCCAAATCCTCTTTGAGGAGCTTTGGTGTAACAATGACAGAATCCTCTTTGAGGAAGTAGTGGAGGTCATGACCTATTTTAAGGATAGAGGCTTCAAAATTGGCATTATCAGTGATACCTTCCCGTCCTTACAAATGACTTTGGAACAGCTGGATTTAGGACAGTTCATCGATTCCTATACCTGTGCAGATGTTGTTGGCGCCTCCAAACCAGACCCTTTAATTTTCAACACCGCTTTGGATTCACTGGGGGTGACAGCAGAGGAAAGTCTCTTTGTGGATGACTACGATGTGGAAGCAGACGGCGCTAGGGACTTAGGTTTTACTTCTTTTTGCATTCGCAGAAAGGGGGATGGAAACCGGCCATGGGATATCCAGTCCATGCGTGAGATTGTGGATTATGTGGAGAAGAAAAAGTAGACCAGTTCTTGTCGTCATAAAAAATGAAACGTTGGCGCGAAATAATGGTATAATAGCCTTGGGTTTACTGAATCAAGAAGAGTAAACTAATGTCTGTCCTAAAGGAGCCTTCCATGTCACGCACCCAAATCATTATCCTCTTAGCCATCATATCCGCCGTATTTTTTGGTATCGGACCAACAGCTATTATGGGGATCATTGCATATGGCTTGTATCGTGTGTTGCGGGTAG
>CAYFHQ010000060.1:0-23070 GCA_964342805.1 uncultured Peptostreptococcaceae bacterium
TAGCCAACATGCAGGTCCTCGCCGGGTCCCTCCACTGTCCCTGCGGGTATGAGGCTCCCATAGAGGACGGAATCATCATGGCAGACGACCATTCCGTGGAATACTCCTTTACGGAGTCCCGGAAAAACGAAACCTGGGAAGACGTCATTTCCCGTCTCACCACGAATACAATAGACATGCTGTCCACCCAAGGCCAGTACTTCCGATCGGAGCCAGCCTTTTGGGAAACTGGCCAGGTTTACTGCTTTATTGAAGGGGACACGGAACTCTTCCTCCTGGGCCTCATGAAGGCCACTCGACCAGAAGCCTTATATATCGTTACCCAGCTCAATACAGGTACCTTAACACGGCTCAAACACGCCATAGAACAAGAAGATGTTGCCGGTCAGTTTCTATTTATCAAGCATAAGGAGGACCTCCCCCTTAAGCCCTGCATTGAGCGGTTTGTGGACTTTTTGACCAATAGCACCAATAGCTTGTACAGGACCTTTTCTAAACCGCCCATGCTAACCGTGACAGGCTACGGTCTTCCCGGTGCTCACATGCTGACTACCACCCTCACCTTTAGTGACCAGTCCAAGTATTTGGCTGACCATCCAGAGGAAATCCCCTATATGTCCAAGGACCACATGGCCTCCTACCTGGAGCAATCGGGCATGTCCATCCTGCGCCATGACCCCTTGCCTTCTTCTAGGGGTGTGGAGATTGGTCTTGATGTTTATCCGCCGGAGGATGTTTTGAACTTTGATTTTTATGTGTTGGGGGACGTGTTGGGGTAATGGTTTGCTTTATGCTTATACTAACCTCATAACAAAGCAAAAGCGCCAACCGACTAGGGTTGGCGCTTTATTAACGTTAATTTCTATCGATTCAACCGAACAATCACATTACCCGTCTTATGGCCCCCTTCAACATACCGGTGGGCTTCAACGATCTGGTCAAGGTCATAGACCCGGTCAATTTCTGACCGTAGCTGGCCCCTTTCAAAAAGGTCACTCAAAACCTGAATGTTCCCATGGGTCTGCTGGAGGCCTGTGGCCACAAACTTGGCCCGCTTCCCCTTGGACTTACCTGTAAAGACCATGTCTTTCACAATGGCGAAGGTGGGCACTGTGGTCAGGTAAATGCCCCTTTCACTGAGTACTGATTTACATTTGCCAAACGAGAGCTTACCCACTGCGTCGAAAATAATGTCATAGGTCTGGGAGGCCTGGGTAAAGTCCTCCTTGGCATAGTCGATCACGTGGTCTGCCCCAAGTCGTCTCACCAATTCTTCATTGGATGCGCTGCAGACCGCTGTCACTTCTGCCCCAAAGTGTTTTGCCAATTGCACACCATATCCACCTACAGAGCCAGATGCGCCATTGATCAAGACCTTGTCTCCTGGTTTGATTTTTCCATAATCCCGAAGGAAAATGAGTGAAGTGGTGGCGCCATCGCAAATACCCACAGCTTGATCATGGCTGATATTTTCAGGTTTTTTGACGATCAAGGCGTCTTCTGACACACACTTGTATTCCGTGTAGGTTCCGAAACTGGTCACTCCTGTACCAAAGACTTGGTCTCCTACTTGATACTTGGTAACCTGGTCTCCAATGGCTACAACTTCACCGGACAGTTCTACCCCTGGCGAATACTTGGGCTTAAAAAGACCGCTGAAGAACCTGGATATGAAGGGGTCACCCTTACGAAAGGCCATGTCGGCTTGGGTAATCACAATCGCCTTGTTTTTGATCAAAACTTCCTTGGGTCCTGGTGTCGGGATTTCAGACTCGACTATTTGAAGGACTTCTGGTGCACCATAGCTGGTTTGGATCACTTGTTTCATGTGGATTCTCCTTTCGAGGGGTGGTGTTTGCCTGGTGATACATCACTAATTCAGTGTCGCTTTCTATATACTCATAGTATACCCTTTCTTACTTTGTGTCAAATATTATTTACACAAAGTATATCTACGAATACATGGTGTGTCGTTTGCCATACTTTTAAAGGCAAGAAAAAAGCGTCAATCCGCTATAGGATTGACGCTTTTGGACTATGCTTGCTGCTTAAAGAAAGTCTTTGTCATACACGGTTATAGTAGTCTACTATCAGTTGCTGATCGGAAAAGGTCAACATGGTAATACAGCCATTGTGTAGCTTGGTTATACCCGATCCATAAGCACCGCCAGAAAGGGTATGCAGGACAGAGTTTATTGCCGCTCCATGGGAAACAAGGACCAGGTTGTGTTGGTCTGAAGCGTATCTTTGAATGGTTTCCATCATGCGGTCTCTCAGGGCTTCCCAGTCCTCCATGCCTTCGTATTGGCGGTCAGGGTAGGCTTCAGTGCGCTCCTTGAGTGTTAGTCCTTCTGCTTGTCCATAACTTCGTTCCCTTAGACCATCATCTGTAGCCACTCCATCTAGACCTAAAATCTCGCTGACGATTTCTGCGGTTTCCTTGGCTCTTAGGAGGGGACTTGAAATTACACTGTGCCACTCTATTTCTTTAATGGCCAGCCCCGCTTGCCTTGCCTGTTCTCTGCCCTTGTTGTTAAGGACGGTGTCTGTTTGTCCTTGGAGGCGTGAGGTGACATTCCAGTCGGTTTGACCGTGGCGGATGATGCAGATTTTTGTCATGGTTTTGCCTGCCTTGTCTTTTATAATTTACTCGCTTTAATCTCGATCACTTCACCCAACTTTAATCTGTAAGAGCAAAGCCTCCAACTTGTCTTGACGGTCATGCAAAGTATCGATGACAGGCAATTTATGATCTTCGCATTGCTTTTTAAACACTTGGCTTTCTTCAATAATCTCTTGACATAGGATCATTTTCTTTTCATGGGTTTTACTAAATGTGTATTCTTTTTCAGTATCAAATGCCTCAAGTACTGACAGCCTTTCTTCTGCAGTATCACTTTCAGTGATCAAGTAGAATATATCGCATAGGTCTCGATTAATATGATTCACATAGTCCTCTGGCATCAGCTGACAAACATCAATGACCATGCCATAGTCGAACTTATCATACTCACCACTATGTAAGAGCGCATTCACAAATGGGGTCACCTTTTTGCTAATGCTCATGATTGAATTCGTATGGGTATCAATCCCTAGTTCAGGGAAAACATCCTCAAAACCTTCAATTATGGCGTCCATAGATATATGCTGGTAACCTAGCTCCTTTGAGAGCATAGAACACAAGGTACTTTTCCCCGCTCTAGCAGTTCCAGCAATTATGATGTTTTTCTTCATTTGTTAACTCCTTGCATGCAGATTGTCACTTGGTTTCCTGAAAACTGCTTTGTTCAAGGCATGATGGTGGCGAATCCCACCTTCATGCTCATCATGAAAGGTATAGGCCTCAAACATGTCTGTTTTCCAGTCATCATAATATCTGCAGATCTCCTCTTCTTTAAAGACCCCTACCATATGTGGTTTCAAGTCCTGAGGGATCTCCAACGCATTTGTGAACACCGCGATAACATTGTACCCACCTGGTTTTGTAAGCTGCTTCAATTTACTTATGGCAAGGTCTCTTTTGGGCACTTCCATAAATTGAAGTACACCATGGGCTATGATTAAGTCATAATGGTTGTCTGAGGAGAATGAACTCACATCACACACCTGAGCGTTAATTTCCAAGCCGCAGTCAGCTAGCCGCTTTGGTTTTTCAATACCTTTTTGAGAAATATCAATAGCGTCTACGCGAAAGCCTAATGAAGCTAGGAACACAGCATGACGCCCTTCACCACAACCGACGTCAAGCACCTTGGCATCTTGAGGTAATTGATCTGCCAAAGCTACAATTTCTTTGCTCGGCTTACCAAAAGTGCTGGTATCCATGTTTTGATAAGACTTCTCCCAAAATATATCTGTCATTGCTCCTCCACGCTTTCAAGTTTCAACACCTTTGACCAGAACCACAAGGTCCCTTCATAAATCCAAATCCATAAACGAAAGAAAACGAATAGGACTGTCATTATAATCAACAAATGCTCTGTCACCGTCCACAAACTAACCTCACTGCCCTTTATAAAATCGACACTGACATTACTCAAGAGTTTCAATACAAGGATAGCTACTAAGTATTTACCCAGGTATTTGCGGTTTCGTTGACCGACGAAAATACGAATAAACAGTTCTTTGATCCCCTTCATATCCCCTCACTCCTCAAATCTACATCATTAACTTATATTACCATAGTTGTTATATAGAAAATGCCCTTTACGGCATGTAAAGGACATTTAATCTTTCTATTCCATTTAATCTTTCTATTCCATTTTATCTAGCTGGTAAGTGCTCACCAACTTTCAGCTAGATAAAATCAGTTCATGTAACACTCTGTAATCCTATGAGACCAAACGCATATAATACTCTGATTTTCCTGTTGAGAAAAACTGATACCACAGGTCAACCTTGTCTTCAGGATAGACCTTCAAGCTATGGATAATCAACCTTGCCCATTCTAAACTACCGGCCACACTGGCTGTAATCAGGTTTCGATCAGCAGTTGCCAGCTGATTTACATGTTTACTTTGCCCCTTATAGTTAGTGGAAAAATAGGTTAAATACTCAACAGAATTGCTGGAATGTTCATAGTGGTCCAGTAGGCCACGTTCGGCTAGGGCCAGGGTCGCACCACATATGGCACCCACAACCACGTCTTTTTTCAAGACATCCAGGGCCTTGTCAATAACTCTGGCATGTTTGGGATCAGACCATGTTTCTGCACCTGGTAGTAGAAAGGCTACCATGTCATCATCTTTAACTTCATCGAACAAGAGGTCAGGGGTGATGGTAAGCCCGCCTATTGTTCTAACGGGGTCTTTGGTCAGTGCAAAGGTCTTCACTTGATACTTAGGTTGTTCTTTTCGAATGGCTTCTTCCATGCTCACTGCTTGCAATACGTTGCCTATTTCCCACTCTGCCATGGTGTCCAGTAGATAGAGATAAATTGTTTTCATATGTTCCTCCTTTTAGTATGGGAACATACTAGCACAGTAACGATGACAACTATGTGTCACCATTCGAATAGTTTTTTTCTAGGGTTTCTTTTAAGTGGCTGATTACCTTGTTGCGATAGGCCATTGGTGATATGACTTCTAGCTTGTCACCAAAGCCCAGTATCAATGAGAACATATTGAAGTCATTTTCCTGTATGGCTACCCTCCGTCTGATTAGAGGCTTTTGACTCTCAACTACTTGTCCACCAAAGTATTCGGCCACCAACTTTTCATACTCAGCAGCGTACTCAATCACCAAGTCGATTCTTTCACTTTCATTGGCCTGGTTGTAGGCCTCAAGTAAATCTTGAACATCATAAATTGAGGTGTACTGAGTGTCTGTTCTGACCACATTGTCCATTCGGACTACTTTAAACATCAGGTTACGGTCTTTCTTAAGGTCATGAACAAAGGCATACCAGGCATACCATTTGTAAAAGACATGAATGAGATTGCCCTCCACCTGCCTGCTTTGGCCCTTCTGGTTGGTATAGTCAAAGGTAATCGTTTGTTTGTTCACCATGGCTGTTCTGAGCTCGGAGACTCTTAAGATAACACTCTCATTTTCCCTCACCACTGAAAAATCAATGTCTATGTGTGACTCTTCAATCTCAGCATCGTAAACGTGTTTGATCTTTTCATAGGTCTCACTGACCTTTGTTTCACCATAGACACTTTGCAAACTTTTCAGTGCCAACAACATGTATTGGGTATTGGACAGATCAATGATCTTCTCGTTTAAGCGATAATTAGGGCTGATGGCGTACCCACCCTTTGATCCATTTTCAGCGTAGATGGGAATGCCCGCAAGGGTCAAGACGTTCATGTCCCTTAATATGGTTCTCTTAGACACGTCGAAATGATCAGCCAATTGACTTGCTGTTACCATTTTTCTGTTGATTAGGTAGATGACGATTCCAATGAGTCTTTCAATCTTCATGGGGACCTCTTCCTGTACCTCTACGTCACACTTCTATAGACAAATAGCTTTGTGTTGCCGATTAGTTAAACAGTGTCATCCAGGCGGGTGGATAATAGCCCGCTCTCAATATAAAAATGTTCCCATCATCATTTTTATGGTAGTAGCTGAGAATATCAGCACCACCAAACCGATACAGGTGGGTCCTTGTAAGCATGTTTATTCACATTGCTCAACTTGGCCCCCTGACTGGCATAGAACTTACATGCCTTGGTATTGTTGTTTTGGGTCTCCACTTTTATTCGTGTACACTTCATTTCCCTTGCCCAGTCCACACAGGCAGCAAACAGCATTTGGCCAACCCCATGGCCCCTGTAGGCCTTGTCGACACGGATATCCCAGATATCCACCAGGTCATTTCTGCCTTCCAGCATGTGTATGCCTTGTGTTTCAAAAGCTAGTATGGCTCCAGCCACTCGTATGGCACCATCATAGACAGACAACACTTTCCAATTGGCCATGTCGAACTTATCAATCAAATGACTGGGATTGTTGTCCGGTGTGTCGTAGTTTTTCCAGTAGGGTTCTACTTGTACCTCAGTGAGGCCTATACCCCCAAGACCATTATTGATCCACTCCATGTGAAACTCTGACTCAACCAGGTATTCAATAGACAGCTTTGCATACTCTGAGAGTAAGGCCTTGGTTGGTGTTTCAAATTCTATGCTTAGATTTTTCATCTTGTGCTCCATTTTTAAGTTTCCTTAATTACCGATCCACTATGCCCTATACCACCGCCCAATTACTGTGGAATGTAACCATAAAGCTGGTCCAGCGACACCACGGTCTCTTCCTTTTCCTCCAGACCCATGCCATCCTGAACTGACCACGTTTTTGATAGTACACCTTCGATATATAGGAGCTTGGCCAAGGTGTCCTGAGATAGATTAAAGCATGTACTGAAATGATCAATCACAATATCGACCGTCTCATCCACCTTGTTCTTATCCTTCTGGTCCCAATACTCATTGAGCATATATCTTGGAAGATCAAACACAGGGTCTCCCACAACACCCTTGGGGTCAATGATCGTATAGCCATCTTCTGACTTCAAGATATTATAATAGTGAAAATCCCCATGGAGGAGGGTTTGTCTATTATAGGTTACGGACAATTCATGGAAAAGTTGCGCAGCCCGGTTCATATGGTCTGCGACCTCTTTCCAATCAGCTTGTTTGGAAACGAAAGCGTTGGCCCTGGTTATCCAGTTTTGATAAGAATCTCTTATGTCTTCGTCTGTTTTACTTGGTAGACCAGTTTCCTTTTGTAAGGTTTTGGCATGTAACTCACCAAAAAGTTCACAAAAAGCTTCTAGGCGCAATGTAATATCTTCTTCAGACCTCAAGGTTGTTCCTGGAGAAATCCCATTAATCAAGAACACCCGCTTGTCTTCATCCACGTCTAGCACCCTACAAATGGCCTGGCATTGTAAAGAAGCAAGGGCTTCAACCTCGCTTTTTAGGCTCTGTTCATTTCGTGCAAACTTAAGAACGACTTGACCATGGGTTTCAGATTGACCTTCGACCACAAGATTTGCAGAATAGGAAGGAATCAGTTTCAATTGGCTCAAGCTCCATTTCTGGCTGAGTGGTTCGATTTGATCCTCAACATGGGTCAAGAATGAACCTCCAAAGTGCTGGGTGATTTTCTCTTTTTCTTGTTCATTGAATGTGAATGTCATTGGTTCTCTTCCCCCCTTGGGTCAGTATTTAATCTTCTGTAAGGAAGTCCAACTGGCCAGCCTCAATATTTTGACTTAGGCCAAAGGCAATGGCTTCCGACCATGTGTCCTTATCATGCTTATCCAATTCAAAAATACGCTTTTGAAAGATCGCCTGAATGGTGTTATCCTTCCAAAAATGACCATACCCGTTATACTTCATGTTGTTGGCAAACAAGTCAAAGTCAGACTCCATGGCTTGAATCCAGTACATGTGCCACCGTCCTTTGGTTCCTTTATCATCAAGGGGGAGCTGGTCACTGGTAATCTTGATTTTTGTACAGGTAAACCCATACAATATCCTAGGATCCTCCAGGGCTTCTGATATAAACACGCCCTTCCACAATTGGTCAGTCATTGGGCCTCCTCTTTTGCTAGTTGTGTCACGATGTGGTCGTATATTCGGGTCATTTCCCTCATAGAACACATTTTCCGATCATTTACCCCTTCTTCACCAGAAAATACTGGATCATCCCAACCACCTCGTCACTACGGACAATCTGTAAATCCTCAACCAACAAGGCTTCGAAGGCTTTTCTAGTCATATCAAATGTGTCCGGTCGCCCTAAGTGTGCCTCAATCAATCGATTGATCTCAAAGAGCGGACTTTGAAGGTTAGGCACGTCCAGGACAAGGCGTCCACCCGGCTTCATTATCCGAGTCATTTCTTTTATGGCCGCTCGAACAAAATCTTCCTGGAAGTATTCCAACGTACCTATACAGGCAGCAATATCAAAAAAATTGTTATCGAAAGGCGTTTCATGGATGCTCCCACAAACAAGTGATCCCACAGATAGGTCTCTCTTAGAGACAACTTGTTCCAGTAAGCCAATGGTCTTCTCACTGATATCAACCCCATAATAGGTGGATGGCCAGGTGTCATAGCCATTGAACATGAGGTTTAGGCAACAACCCAAGTCTACAAAGTGCATTCCAGACTCAGGCATTAAAAATCCCTTAATTTCCTGACGACAACTGTCGGACCCACTGCCAGCCTCCATTATTTGAGCAAAAGCAGGATAGTCCGGATGCCCGGTAATATGTTCAGGCAAATTCGCATAGGGGTTGATCCCCTTCTTCCCTGCCTCAATGGTCTCGTCATAAGAAGCAGCAATCGTCCTTAGTTGGTCCTTCATACATTTCTCCTATTCATAAGCCACGTATTAAAACCCAAGTTCCTCCTCCAACAACAAGACAACCATACGCCCCTTTTCATGTTGCCCCCGGATAATCGACAAGTAATTACAGACCCGGACACTCTGATCGCACTTAGCACATGGCTCCCCTATGCTACAAGGAGACTCAATCCCAGCCCGCCTAGCGTTCTTAGGTGTAGCTGTCTGCAAGGCCCTCTTTATGGCAGCACCTTCATTCTCCACAAGCTTATTGGTCGTTGCTATCACAATAACCTTGTCGGGTCCATAGGTCATGGCCGCCACCCTGTTACCACTGTGGTCAACATTGACCAGTTCGCCATTCATGGAAAGGGCATTGGTGCTGGTTATATAACAGTCTGCAGTCAGGGCCTGTTTCTTGAGTCTTCTGACCTCATTCTTGTCACTTGCATAGGTCTTGTCATAAACGACTTTTCCTTGCTTAGACAAGGACTTGCTAACATCCATAGCCTTGAGGGTTTGTGAGTTTCCAATACCAATGGTCTCAAATGGCTCCGTCAGCTTAAGAAGCCTCTGGATCAGGTCTTCTCGGGTCTGAAACAACTCGAAGTCGATATTTCTACTGTTAAGTCCGTTTCCTAATTCATCATAGGATCTATTCACATTATTCTCCTCATTTTAAGTCACTCCCCCATTATACACCACCAAAAAATAATAAAACCACCAGCAAACGCCAGTGGCCCAAATTGTAACTATATCCTTCTTCAAACTCCTAATGTCTTACACAAACCACCTAACTTTTCAACCGCCCCTTCTTATACCGGTCAAGTCCCTGATTCATGGCCTGGGACCGCTTCTGAAAATACCACTCAAAAGCCAAGGCAAATATGACGAACATGGGCAGGATGGTCAGGGCAAAAACAGGTAGGTTAAAGATCTTGACCAGTAGCCAAGGCCGGGTCAACCAGACACCCAGGGTGTATAAGCCAACACCAAGGACGATCCCCACTTGAACCCGGAGAACGGCTGGTAGCTTGATCTTGGTATAAACCGCCCGCATGACCCGCTCAAGAACCAGTGTAATGAGGGCAAAGAGAATAGCGCCCTGGATCACAATATCTAAACTTTCAAAACTACGATCATAGAAGTAGACCACAATGGCTGTAAACAGCAGGCCAATGAGGAAGTAGTAAAAGGTTGTACGCAAGGTCGTTCGTAGGGTTTCTCCCATGGTCTCCTCCTTTACAGTCCCAAGTGTCGTTTGAAGGTCTGGTAATAGGTCCGGGTGACTTCCACCTGGGTCCCGTCCTTCATGTCTAAAACAAACTTGCTGCCAATCCAGGGAATGATTTTGTCGATCATAAGGATATTGACGATCACTGACTTGCTCACCCGGACAAAGTCCCTATGCTCCAACTGGGTTTCCAGTTCATAGAGCTTTTCCTTGACTTCCAGGCGCCCAGTTCCGGTCACCACTTCCGTGATCTTGTTAAAGCTTTCAAAGTACAAAATCTCTTCATAGGCCACCAAGGATATGTTTTTTTGCATATCCTTGGCGAAAATATATTTCTTGTCAGAATAGGTCTTGTCTAGGAGGACATAGTCCGAGGAATCTACCACCTCAATGCCTTTTTCCACAAGGGACTGGACCAGTTCTTCCCGTTTGTCATCACTGCAAATCACTTGAACCTTCATCCACTCCCCCTTTCCCCTAGGACCAGTCAGCAAATAGCTTTTTGCTTTCCACCATCCAAATCCAACCGGCTGCAATCACAAAGACCAACCAGGTCGGATGCCAAATCTCATAGACCAGACCAATACCCAAGTATACAAATCCTGTGGTCATAATGGGAAAGACCACTTGAATGGCCTTACGCCAAGTGGGGTAAGCCCACTGCAAGGCAACATAATAGTAGAGGGCCGCAAGTGGAAAGACCACCCAGGTTGGGTGCCAGAGGTCCATAAAAAGACCTGCTGCCAAATAGCCCACTAGGGCAATAATCAAAAAGGGAAATTGCAATAAATGTTGACCCTTGATCATCCGTTCCCTATCCCTCTTCATACCCTTTTTCGCTTCACTCATAGGATTCTCCTTTTTCTACACGCTTATTTAACTCAATTCCAAGGCCTTAACCCCTTTGTTTATGGAAACAGAATTACTGTGTCCTCAGTCACATCTTCTTGCACAACTGACCCATCATGGACAATCAAAGTAGGTGAATTAGAGGCATTCAAGGTTACAGACCCAGACACGTTAACTGCACACCTGGCGTCATTTTGAAGACTTACACGGGCTTCAAGACCAAGTAGGCCTGACAGGTCCATGGTTCCATCATTTTCACCATTGGCCGTAATTTGACCCACCTGGCCAGAGAGGGTAAGTAAACCGTCATTCTGAACCTTCGCAGTGAGCGCATCTCCAGATATTTGTCCTGTGACACTGGCGTCATTGAAGACCTCAGCAATAATCTTGTCTTCCACTGAAAATGCACCCACTAGCTTGACTTGAACGTCGTTTCGACCGGTAACCGCCTGCAACTTTGGCATGGTGATGGTCATTTTAACGCTGGTGTCCCTCAGGGCAACTTCCTCTTTGTTTCCAGCCTTTAGGGTCTGGCCGACCACTTCCAGGTGCAACTTGTCAAAGACGTCTGCATTGGTGGTCACAGCCACTTGAAACTTGTCCCCCTGGGTAACCGTCGTGTCAAAGTCATTGTGTAGGTTCAGGACCGAAAACCCTGTCAGATCATAGGACCTTGTTTCCAGGGCCTCTATACCGGTGTAGGTCCCGTCACCATTGTCCCCTGGTCCCTCGTAGCCCTTCTGGCATCCAGTCATCCAAAGGGCCATCACCAATACCACCGTTAGCAAAATACGCAATCTTCCTTTTTTCATGTGAACTCCTCTCACCTTGTTAGGTGTGCCCTTGTGAGCACCTCTTGTCTATGGGTAAAGTCTACTGGGAGCAGAGGGTTTTGGCCCTGGACTGGGTGTAAGTTCACTATCAAGGGGTGTCAATTGCACAAAACGCAATCTCAATGACATAAAAAAAGGTTAAAGATGCGCCCCTCAAAGGGTTCACCTTCAACCTTTTCTTCATTTCACTGCCTATACTGGGTCGTGTAAACTGCTAGTCCACAACCGCCTTGGTTTTCAGTATTCTCATGAGCAGGTAGACTGACGCCCCTCCAAAGATCAGAGTGCAAACCAATGACCCTTCAATGCCAAAACCACCACCTGAAATCAGGTCATTGCCCTGGGCTGTGAGTTTGATCAAGGACCCACCTGGTCGTGTGGAACCACTGACTTCCACACCGATAATATTGCCCTGCATCCAGTTCCGTGCTGAGTGCATGCCCCAGGGTTCTTTAGTCTGGACCACATATAAAGCGGCAAAGACACCAAAGAGGACCAGTTTCATAAGGGGGATGGCCGTCACACCATTGTTTTGGCTGTGCATGGCCATGAAAAAGACCGACGTGATGGAAATGGCTGCCGGTACACCGTAATTCTTGCCAAGCAAGGGCAACATCCAGTCCCGGGTGAAGACTTCTTCTGTTCCCCCTTGAATAATCCATCCGATTAAGAGAAAGAGAATACTGGGGACCATGTGGAAACCCACTGCCTCCACGCCCTGGACCAGCCGTAGACCACCAGCCAGATACACGATCAGGGCTGCAGCCCCTAGCATGGCTAACCTTAGGCCAAAGCCAAAGAGGTAGTTCTTCACTGCCCCTTCATTAAAGAAACCTAAATCAGCAATGTCCCGTTTCTCCCTGAACTTCACAACGGCAAAGACCAGGAGGGTCACCAGGCCAAAACCAAAAGTTAGGTTGATAAACATGGACATGACAGGGCTGATGGACCCCATCACGCTTAAGACTTCACTGGCAATCCCCGCTGGGGTTGCCCCTACCAATAAAATAATATAGGCAAAAATGCAAAACTAAATAAAATTCCTGTGGATTATGGACTTCCCCGCCAGCTGTAACAGTCCGAGATCACTGGAAAATCCGTCGTACTATTCTTTCATTTAATCAGCTCATACCCACCTTAATAAAACAGTCGGGTTCACATCAATAGGCAATTTTGCTATTTTGCCACCAGAACGTGTAGTGGACTGCACGGGCCTATGGAACTTTTCCCCCTTTGTCTTCGTCTTATTCCTGTAAACAAGATTTTTTTACTACGTGTGCACTATTACCCTTCACTCATTCGTATGTAGGGTGAAGGAGGTCAACCGTGAAACCATTGATTGTCGACAACACCTTTGTTCATGGTGTGGTTGAAGACCACTCGGACATGCTCTTTCGCATTGCCTACCACAATGTGAAAAGCAAAAGCGATGCAGAAGACCTTGTCCAAGAAGTGTTCCTGCAACTCATTCGAAAAATGGACCGTTTTGAAAACCACGAACACCTAAAAGCCTGGCTCATAAGAGCCACCATTAATAAATGCAAGGACCATGTGAAATCCGTCTGGTTCAAGAGAGTCATACCCTTTTCAACCCAGGCCCATGACAAAAAAGACCCCCATCCTCAAGGAGACGACCCCGTAATGGAGGAGATTTGGTCGCTGCCGGCCAAGGACCGCACTGTGATCTTCCTATAATACTATGAAGGGTATGCCATTGGAGAGATCGCTGACCTCCTCGGCAAGAATGTCAATACCGTTAACTCCCAGCTCCAACGGGCCAGGAAGAAACTGAAGAAATTGCTAGAACAGGAGGACTCACGCCATGAAGCCACAAGCCTATTAACAAGCCGTGGATCAGCAGTCTACCTCCCAGCAGTTTAAGGACGACACCACACAGAATCTACTAGAGGCGCTTGACCAGAAGCGACTTCTTAAAAAGAAAGGACCCATTCCCATGACACAAAAGAAGAAAGTTTGGACAGGACTGGCAGTGGCTGCCGCTGCTCTACTCCTTGTAGGACTCTTTATTGTACAACAACCTAAGACGACTCAAGTGGCCATCGGCCCAGACCAAGGCCAGGACTTGCCGACAACCCTACCGGAGGTTACCCTACCGGAAACGTCTACCCTCCCTGACGAATCAACCGTCGGTGTTGAAAATGGCTCCGGTGAATCCCCTGCCAGACCAACAGGACCAACCATGGGCAAGGTTGCCGTAAACATCGATGGGGATATTGAAGAGGTTATCGAGGACGGTAAGAAGTTCCGCATTGGAGACCTTTGGGTTATTATCACAGACCAAACAGAACTGGGCATAACAGGACCAGCGGCCGCACCAAAGGAAGAACAGTACTTTGAAGACACCTTTAGAGTGGGCAATAGCATTTCTGGCTTTACCCTGGACGACCTGGCCACAGGCGAAGTTACAGCCTACGCCATTTATAACAACTACAACTGGGACGAGGACATCAAGAACCTCTATACCAAGCCAGAAAACTAGGTCGACCCAGTAAGGGGCGGGTATGATTGCCCGTCTAAAAAGCAGTAAGAAAAAGCGCATCCATTAAAAAAGGTGTTGTCTGTGAATGAGTCACGACAACACCTTTTTCATTTACAATGCTTCCTGTACTGCCTTAACAAAGGCTTCTGAGTCCTCTACAACAACCATTTGGCCATTGATAAAACCGTAGCTTTTGTCAGCATGTGCAGCACAGTGCTCGATACAGCCCACGTATAACTTCGCTTCATCAACAACAGATTTCAAAGCTTCAACGTCAACGTTGGAGCAATGTCCACATACCTTTACCATATGTGATCCCCTTTCTCACTTTTGAACATCCATCTATTGAGTCAGCTCGCCCACCCATACGACACTGAAACAAACTTTTTAATTGTACTTAGTAGGAACCAATCAGGTCCTTGACGATTTCAGAGGAAATGATCAGGCCTGCCACAGAAGGCACAAAGGAGGTTGAACCGGGAATGGTTCTTCGCTCCACACAGGTCCTGTCCTTTTTGGGACAGATACAGTGGGCCGTGCAATCTCCAGCAATGGTCTTGGTTTCCACTGGTTCTTCGGTGGAATAGACCACCTTGAGTTTTTTGACCCTGCGCTTCTTGAGCTCTTTTCGCATGACCCGGGCCAGGGGGCACATGGAGGTTTTATAGATGTCGGTCACTTCCAGCATGGTTGGGTTCATCTTGTTGCCTGTACCCATGGAGGAAATGATCTTTATGCCGTTTCTGGTGCATCGTTCAATTAGGTCCAGTTTGGCTGAAACCATGTCTATGGCGTCCACCACATAGTCGCAGTCCTGGGAAATAATCTTGTCCGCACTGTCTGCATTGTACAAGTAGGGATGCACTTCTACATTCGCCTTGGGGTTGATCTCAAGGATTCGATCCTTCATGACCCCCACCTTGGTCTTGCCAACGGTTTTCCGTGTGGCGTGGATCTGACGGTTGATGTTGGTCAAACAGACATCGTCGTCGTCACATAGGACAAAGTGACCTACCCCGCTTCTGGCCAGGCCTTCAACAACGAAAGAGCCTACACCACCTACGCCGATCACTGCTACCTTGCTGTCTTTGAGTATATTAAAATTGTCGGTCCCAATGACCATTTCTGTTCTTGAAAAAGAGTGTAACATAATTCCTACCCTTCCACTGTGAATTCATACAATCTATACTATACCAGTGGTGAAAGCATAACACAAGGAACAGATTTGAAACAATCATGTTTTTTTCTTAGGCTTGCATCTGACTCAAAGCTAGCATTACCAGTGTCTGTAAGAACTATAATTTTCTCGCTTTGATCACAAAAGACAAAGGTAGCTTCTGGGCCTTGTGGGGAGAGTAATGGCTGTCCCGAACGGTGGCTTCCCCCTTAAGGACCTCTTCGCTGGTTTCTTCCATCATGTATTCCACCATCATGCCAGCCTTGGCTAGGGCATTTACGTAGGTGGACAGTTTGCGGATGGAGAAACACATTTCATTGCCTCCAGCACAGTATATGAAGGGGTCTTCGTCGTGGTAGTTGCCTGTGAAGACCAGCTTGTCGTTCATGGTCTCCATGTGTCTAAGAATGGGATGGTCCCAACTGAAAACGAAGGTTCCCCCTGGCTTTAAGTAGGAGGCCACCAGGTCGAAGGTGGTCTGCAGGTCTGTGGACCAACCTATGGCATAGATAGAGTAGACCATGTCAAAGTGACCCTTGGGTGCCCCACAGTCTTCTTCCATGGGCCCATTGATCAGCGTCGCTGACAGCCCCAATTCCCCAAGATAACGTTGTGCGTTGGCAAGCTGGCCCGAGGATAGGTCAAGCCCCCAGAGGTCTTTTGCCCCCCTCTGTCTGAGATAGGCAAGGAAGTGGCCGCTGCCGCAGCCGATGTCCAGGACCGCTTTACCTGACACGTCTGCGAAGAACTCCTTGTCTGTTTCACTGGGTATGTAGACGCCCAAGGTGGGCAAGGACGTTGCGCCGAACCAGTCGTCGGCGTTGTCGTTCCAAAATTTCTTGTTCATTTCATGGATCTTTTCTGTTTTCGTGTTTTCTTGTAAAGGCTTGATAGTTGCCATTGTGTTTCCCCCAAGTATATGTATTCATCAACCAGTGGCCACCGCGATGTACTATCCATGTTAGCAAAGAATCCCATTCAAAAAGGTCCCATTTTCCACGGGACCTTTAGGACGTATTTCTTATTGACACGTTCTTCCAATCGCTTGCCTGTGTCAAGGAAATTATTATTTATTTTTGTCGATCAAAGCCCTTGTTTCTACTCCATTTTTTTGCTAATACCTAGTCTAAGTCCTTGAGGAACTTTTCTGTGTCACTGGCTGATTGCAAGACATAGACCCGTTTCCCCCTCTGCCTCAGTTCTTCAAAAAAGGCTTCCCGCTTCTGGGCCCGCTTTCTTGCTGGATATTCAAATAGAATATAGCGAATAAGAACCCAGTCAATGTCCTCTTCGCACCCTTCTGGCAGGTCAGGTCGACTGGACTTGCGATGCTTCCAGTAGCGCCGTAAGGCCCGCCACAAACAAACCCACCGGTTGACGGTGACGTGGACAAAGACGTCGCACTTGTCCATACGACCATCGGTCCTGCTGGCCGAGAACATGTTGGAGTCAAATATCCACTGGTCTTGGTCCGCCATTTCCTTTATGAGTCGGGCTTGGTCCTCCGCAGGTCTTTCCTGCCAGCCGGCCATCCAGGTGATCTGGTCCCTGTGGGTAATAGGGATGCCCGTTCGCCTTGACACTTGCCGTGCCAGGGTGGTCTTGCCAGACCCGCTGCTTCCTGTGATCCAGAATCGTTTCATTGTCATCCCCCAGTCGTGAAGTGTGTTTGTCATAGTATTAGCTTGGTTTGCGACCGCACGAGTCCATGGTCGTCTGGTCTTTACACTTGATTCACCATGATCTTCTTGCTTTCCTCTACCACCGACGCATTTTTTGCTGCCTGATTCACCGCCGGCATATTTCCCGGGTAAAATGGGACCACGCCAGATTTTTCGTGGAGCAAGTGGTTGAGGTGAGGTCCTGTGTGAAAGAGGTCCTCCAGCTTGTTGTAGGCCGACATGGCCACGGCGTATTTTTTAGGACTCAGGGTACCAATACGGCTGGCCCTGATCATGAAGTTCTTGGGTGTTTCACTGGCTGCCACGTACTCGAAGAGACCCACCTTGTAGCCCCTGCTTTCCAGTAGCAAGGTCCGCATGGAGTCGGCCACCATGTCGCTGAGTCGTTCCCGGTAGACCCCATGTTTGGTCACAGCCCCCAGAAGGTGCTTTTTCATGGTCCGGCGCATGGTATGCTGGCAGCAGGACACGGTCATGATGTACTTGGCCTCTTCCAAAATTCCCTTGGCCAGGGTCATGTCCGTGGCTGTGTCACAGGCATGGAGGCTGTAGACAATGTCTGGCTTGACCGGAAAGTCCACTGCGAAAATGTCGTCGCAAATGAAGTCCATATTGGTGAAGCCCAGTTCCTCTGCCGCTTTTTTAGAAGATGCGATCACCTCAGGATTAATGTCTATCCCCACGATCTTGATCTTGCGTTTTTTGACGTGGGTGAAGTAGTAATTTGCCACGAAAGACAGGTAGGACTTGCCACAGGCGCAGTCTACAAAAATCAGCTGGCGCTTGGTGGACAGTTTTTCCACTGCCTTGTTGAGGTGGACAATGAAGTCGAAAATCTGCTTGTGCTTGCCCGCCCGCTCTCTATAATTGTTGCCATTGGGGTCTGCTAGGCCAATGGCTGTAAATAGGTCTTTTAGTTCCTTGTCATCCCATTTTTTCTGGTGTGCTGTCATGGTCATTCCTCTTTCTTTCGCTGGGTGCTCCGACATGTAAGGCCACGTTTTACTCCCGTGGCAAAAGAAAAAGCAGCCTAGAGAGTAAAAACGAAAACGACAATTGAACAAGTAGGAACATCAAGTAACGAGGCACCATGCACAAGGCTGTTAGCCAGCACGGTCTCTCGTCATTCCTATTCATTCAACTGTTGTTTTTGCTTTACTCTCCAAACTGCTTTTGTTACATGCCTTCTCGTAACACCAAGCGGTCGGAATGTCATTCCACCCTTCGGTCATTAAAATTATTTTTATGTTTACAAAAGTATAATATCGAAATCTGTTGGAATTGTCAACACATAATCCACATGCTTATCTATGCTGGTCCACCAAAATGGGGTTGCCATCTGGGTCCTCGATCATAAAACTGCCCGGACCCTCAGTATCTGGTTGGACTTCAGCTTGGAAGGTAATCCCCTTGCCTCTGAGTTCCTCCTGGAGGACACGGATGTCTTTAAACTCGTCCAGATTTTCAGCATTGTCGCTCCATCCGGGATTAAAGGTCATGATGTTCTTGTCAAACATGCCCTGGAATAGACCAATAGTGCAGTCTCCATTTTTGAGTATGAGCCAGTTTTGCTCAATGTCACCATGGAACTTGGTGAAGCCTAGTTTTTCGTAGAAGGCCAGCGAAGCGTGTATGTCTTTGACAGTTAAACTGACTGAAAATGCGCCGATGCTCATGGGGTGCTCCTTTCTAGTGCGTGGTTTCTTTTGAAATGATGGGTTCTGTCTTGCTTTTACCCATTTTCGTCCCTGAAGCACACTGGAGTTTACTCAACTTATCTTAATAATGGCTAGTCCTATTCGATAGAAGCAATAAATATAGCAAAGGCGTCTTCTGCTTTATCAAAAGCTTCCGTTGCTTGGTCAAAATCCACTTCAGAACCATACTCAATGTACTTGGAATAGGCCTGCATACCTTGTAGTTCAAAAGTCAGGCTATCCACCAAATGTTGGTGGATCACACCCATTTGCTCATCGTTGGGGTATAGGTTGAGAGCTGCCTTCAGCACTGCCTCCTGCCTTGGGATCAGGTCTTCATTCATACGTTGAAGAATGTCCTCAGTTGTCATGACATCAATGGACTCTACAAGACCATTGAACTGGTCTGTTAAAAGGTTTCGTTCTTCAAAGACATACTCCTCGTTTAGGTTCTCAATGTAAACATCTACCTCTACTGAGGAGGGTTCATCCAGTTCACCCCAAACACCTAGAACTGCCACCAATATAATCAGGACCACGCCGATTATTCGTCTGATTCTTTTCTCCTTGCCTATTCGGCTCAGCCGTACATCCTGATCTTCTTCTGCGAATATGAGTTTGTCAACGCGCTTTGTCACTGCCCTGTAGTAAAGGCGATTGCCAAAGGCAATTAGAAGAAATCGTGTTACGATTTCAAGTATCCCTACGCCCATGATCAAGCTTAAGGCTATGGCTGCGTTAGGTATTAAGCCTATACCAAAGCCCAAGACAAGCATGCCAATGACGTAACCAACACCAACTGCAAAAACACCCTTCCAAAGGAACCAGTTAATCCCTAGGAAAAAGATGGCCCAGTTCCATTTGAACTTTCCAGCCTTGTAATCCGGTAGATTCTTTAAATGATAGTCTTCACCCAGGTAAGCAGCCTGGATCAGTTCATTGCGCTCCCTGTCTTCCCTTTGATAATGTGACTCGTAAAAGTCTTCTTGTTCTTCCATGTCGTCCCCCTTGGCTGTTTTGTCTATTCTACCAAGTTTTAGGGGTTTGTGCCATAGCCTGTCGGGCTTTAATGAGGTGAATAGGACGGAGCTTTGACAAGGGTTTATCGAAACGCGCCAACAGCTGACGACGTGGCCCCATCTGTTATGAAACTCGTGTCCATGAATAACCCACCTGTTTTTTACCGTCCAACACGGGACAGCCAAATGATGGAGGTCCTCCGTAGGATCATCCCAACCAAGCGTTTTCGGTCTCTGGCCAGTTTTGGTCTAGAATAAGCGAACCACGACTAGCAGAAACCATTATGGGGTATATGACCTACAAGGAGGTACCCCATGAAAAATCGCAGACCCTACCAGATCTTTTTCGCCCACACCTTTCCCTACCTACTGATAACCAGCGCCATGGCCATGGGTTACTACTTCACGGTTTCAAGCCTTGTAACCGACCAAGGCCATCTATGGGGGTACACCACAAGGGAGTGGGCTTACCTATTTGGTCTGGGTTGTTTTCTTCAGCATTTCCTTGGTTGGTTGGTCTTTCGACTACAGATTGCCTATCAAGGCCTCACCAGACTATTTGGCCGGTTTGACCTGGTCATCTGGGGGCTAATCTTCTATCCCCTCTTGCTCTTTCGACCTATAGTAACCCTCCTCCTGGCCAAGATGGACTGGGGATCACTTTATACGCCCTCACCTTTGACCCATTTCCTAGGGGGGATCATTATCCTACCTGCCCTCTATACCATCTACTCCGTAGTAAGATATTTCGGCGTAGTCAGGGCCTTAGGGGCAGACCACTTTCGTGAAAAGTACCGAACCATTCCCCTGGAAAAACGGGGGATCTACAAATATTCTGACAATGCCATGTACACCTACTTCTTCTTTTTCTTCTGGGGAATCGGGATCATTTCTGGCTCAGTAGCCGTCCTGATTACAGCCCTTTTCCAACATGCCTTTATCTGGGTCCACATGTATACCACGGAAGGCCCAGACATGGACATTCTCTACGGGAAGAAGGAAAAAAGCGATTGACAGACAAAACCATTCCCAGTACAATGAACCAAACCAATGATTGGAAGAGTACTTGAAGTTGAAAGGCACAGCGAGTGGGGACTGGTGGGAGCCCATGCGGAAGACTTTTTGGAAAGACATCCATGAGGTGTCTATGCGAACGTCCAGTAGTGTAGACCGACTGCCCTCGTTATCGGGCTCCAAGAGGACTTATACAGTCAATTAGGATGGTACCGCGGACACAGCATTCGCTCCTATATCAGGAGCGGGTGCTTTTTTTATTGGCACGCGCAAACAAGAAGATCGCCAGTATATCCGTAGACCAAACCTCGTTTGCATAAGTTAAAAGATGGGTGGCACCGCGTAGACATACGCCCCTGACTTAAGTTCAAGGGGTGTTTTTTGACCCCTTCTTTAATCCATTGGAGGTGCACGATGAAACGAACAATGATCCATTCACTCCCACAAGAAGTTGGCAAGACGGTTACAATTAGCGGCTGGGTCCACAGGGTCCGCAAGCTTAAAGCAGTGGTGTTTGTTATTCTCAGAGACAGGACTGGCCTGGTTCAACTGGCCTTATCCCCTAGTCTTTTTGAGAGCCTTAACCTACGACTGGAAACGGTTATCTCCGCCCAAGGTCTTGTTGTGGAGTCTCCCAATAAGCTTGGACCTATTGAGGTGCAAGTCACTTCACTCCAGGTCTTAAACCAGGTGGCAGAAGACTTGCCCCTTCAAGTCAACGGCAGTCATATCAAGGCTTCCCTGGACACCCTGCTCAACCACCGGGTCCTGGCCCTTCGCCATGAAAGGCAAATGGCCATTTTCAAAGTCCAGTCTGCCCTGTCCCAAGCCTTTTCGAGCTTTTTACAAGGCCAAGGTTTCCTGGAAATCCGTACGCCAAAATTGGTTAAGGAAGGGGCTGAAGGCGGGGCCAATGTCTTCTCCCTGGACTACTTTGGTCAAAGGGCCTACCTGGCTCAGAGTCCCCAGTTCTACAAGCAAATGATGGTAGCTTCAGGTGCAGAACGAGTCTTTGAAATTGCCCCTGTCTTCCGGGCAGAAGCCCACAGTACCTCCCGCCACCTCAACGAGTACATTAGCATGGATATGGAAATGGGTTTTATCGAAAGTGAAGAAGAACTCATGGAACTGGAGACAAACCTCCTGGCCCATATGATCAAGCACCTGAATGAAACTTGCACCAAAGAACTGGCCTGTCTGGAGGTTACCCTGCCCAAAGTCCCAGAGGCCATTCCAACCCTAAAACTCCAAGAAGCCATCGACATCCTCAAGACCCAGTATGGGAAAAGAGAACTGGAAGGCGACCTAGACCCTGAAGGGGAAAAACTCATTAGTGAACACGTGCGTAAGGAAACCGGCTCCGACTTCCTCTTCCTCACCCATTACCCCCAGACCAAACGGCCCATGTACACCCTCCCCTGCGGAGAAACCGAATCCCATAGCTTCGACCTCTTGTTTAGGGGCCTAGAAATCACCACAGGCGGCCTACGGATTCACCAAGCAGCCCTATTAGAAGAAAGCATGGTCAAAAAAGGACTCAACCCGGAAGAATACAGCACTTACGTGGACACCTTCCGCTACGGTGCCCCACCCCACGGTGGCCTGGCCATTGGACTTGAGCGACTCACCGCCCAACTTCTGGGTCACCCAATGTCAGACAGGCCTCCTTGTTCCCAAGGGACTGCAACAGATTGACACCATAAACAATCAGCTATTTGAGCGTCTATTGGACATGTGTTTTTAGGCATAGGAAAGCCCCCAGAAATCAATTGGGGGCTTCTGTATAAAGGAGTTAACGGTCCGACTCCTCCACAATGTGCAAAATCACATTCCCACGCTTATGAAAACCTTCCACATACCCATGGGCCTCCACCACCTGGTCCATGGCAAAGGTCCGGTCAATCATGGCTTCCAACTTGCCTTCAGCCAGGTAACCAGCAATGGTAGCAAAGTCTGCCTTGTCCTCCTTGGCTTCTCCATGGACAGTTAAAAAGACGCCTCCTTTTTTTAGGATCTTGGAACAAACATTTTTAGAGGTCTTGTCCACCGCGTCAAAGACAATATCATAGGTCTGGTCCACGTCTGTGAAAACCGTGTTCTTATAGTCAATCACATGGTCAGCGCCCAGGGCCCCAACCCATTCCACATTCCTCGTGCTACATACGGCAGTCACCGTGCCACCAAGAATTTTGACCAGTTGAACTGCATAAGACCCCCCACCTCCAGATGCGCCATAGACCAGAACATTTTTCCCCGCTACCAGGCC
>CAYFHQ010000061.1:0-22267 GCA_964342805.1 uncultured Peptostreptococcaceae bacterium
TGCAGGCCAAATTCCTTTACCTGACGGGCTGCTTCCATGGAATGAACCCGAATAGCCTCGTGGAGTTCTTGGCGGTCTCCGCCCCGCTTTACGGCTTCCATGATGATATTTTCAGTAGCCATGAAGGGTAGTTCAGCGTTCATGTGCTTTTCAATGACCTTTGGATAAACCACGAGACCCGAACACACATTGTTCGCGATGTCAAGAATAGCGTCAACTGCCATAAAGGACTCTGGAATGGCCAGGCGCTTGTTAGCCGAGTCGTCTAGGGTTCTTTCAAACCACTGGGAAGCCTGCGTCATGGCAGGGTTTTGTGCAGAACTGATAACAAAACGGCTCAGGGCTGCAATCCGCTCACTTCTCATTGGGTTCCGCTTGTAGGCCATAGCAGAAGACCCAATTTGGTGTTTTGCGAATGGCTCTTCTACTTCTTTTAGGTGCTGTAGCAAGCGCAGGTCATTGGTCATTTTGTGAAGAGACTGGGCAATCCCGCTCAAGACCGCTAGGGCCCGGGCGTCGGTCTTACGTGTATAGGTTTGACCTGTCACAGCAATGGACTTCTTGAAGCCAAACTTGGCTGCGATCTTCTCATCCAGTTGCTTAACTTTTTCGTGGTCACCGTCAAAAAGGGCCAGATAAGAGGCTTGTGTTCCTGTTGTCCCCTTAACACCACGCATTTCTAGGGTAGAAATGAAGTAGTCTACGTCGTGGAGGTCCATGACCAGGTCTAGCATCCATAGGGTTGCACGCTTGCCTACCGTAGTTAGCTGGGCCGGCTGGAAATGAGTAAAACCTAAGGTTGGTTGTGACTTGTAGTCAAGGGCAAAAGTCTTTAACTTTTCGAGAACCGTAACCAGTTTCACTTTCACCAGTTCCATGGCTTCCTTGATTTGAATGAGGTCTGTATTGTCGCCAACATAGGCACTGGTTGCACCCAGGTGGATAATGGGCATTGCTGTTGGACATTGCTCTCCATAGGTATGGACATGAGCCATGACGTCATGACGACGGATCTTTTCATGGTGACGGGCCAAATCAAAGTCGATGTCATCGATCTTGCTCTTCATTTCTGCGATCTGGTCGTCTGTAATCCCTAGGCCTAGGTCTTGTTCAGCCTCAGCCAAGGCTACCCACAGACGTCTCCATGTGGAAAACTTCATTTGTGGGGAGAAAATTCCGCTCATTTTTTCGCTGGTATACCGTTCCACTAACGGATTTGAGTATTGCGTAGTCATATGGTCACACCCTTTTTAAAATCGAATATTCTGTTCAACTTCAACTAACTTAACATGCAACGATATTATACCGTAGGTCTTCTTAAAACTCAATAGGCCAGGCTCAATCAAATCGTACATTATTTTCATACAATGAATTTATTGTTCGTGTTTTTGTGATTCTTGCACACGAAAAAACCCTGCTTGGCAACCAAGTTGCTGGCAGGGTAAGTTTTACATATCACGTGGTCGAACAATCAATTTTATTGCTGTGCGTTCCTCACCGTTGATTTCGATGTCTGTAAACGCCGGTATACAAACCAGGTCAATACCAGATGGTGAAACAAAACCTCTGGCAATGGCAATGGCCTTGATGGATTGGTTGATAGCCGCAGCGCCAATGGCCTGTATTTCAGCTGATCCATGTTCTCGAATGACGCCTGCCAATGCTCCAGCAACTGAGTTCGGATTTGAACTCGACGAGACTTTTAGTACTTCCATGTCATGCCTCCTAGAACGATGATTACTTGGGTTGAACGATGAGTTTGATAGCAGTTCTTTCCTCACCTGCGATTTGAATATCTGTAAAAGCTGGGATACACACTAGATCCACTCCACCTGGAGCCACAAAACCCCGGGCGATTGCAACTGCTTTGACTGCTTGATTGATAGCTCCTGCACCGATTGCTTGCATTTCAGCACTACCGGATTCTCTGAGAACACCTGCAAGGGCGCCTGCTACTGAGTTCGGATTTGATCGTGCCGAGACTTTTAATACTTCCATAATTATACCCTCCTCATTTGACAAGTCTAATAGTGTCATGAATACAATAACCATAAGTTAATATTCGGCATTTATTCCTATATTCCTCTTTTTGCAGTGCGATTAATTACCGTTTAGTCCCCTTAGGTATATAGGTCCCCATTCCTTGCCACTCTGGTTTTATTCACACCGTCGTCAATTGCTATAATCACACTATCGTCTTTGATACCCATGATTTTACAAGGAAAACATGTAATGTGGAAATATTTATACATTAAAAACCCCCTCTGTACTGGGTACAGAAGGGGCATTGGGTCTATATCGCTCTATTTTGCATAATCTACAGTGCGGGACTCACGGATCAGGCTCACTTTGATCTGACCTGGGTAGTCCAGCTCGTCTTCAACACGCTTCTTGATGTCACGTGCCAATAGCACCATTTCGTCGTCGTTCACTTTTTCAGGAACAACCATTACCCGTACTTCACGACCCGCTTGAATTGCAAAGGACTTCTCAACACCATCGTAAGAGTCGGCAATCGTTTCAAGGGCTTGTAGACGCTTGATGTATGTTTCAAGGGTCTCACGTCGTGCACCTGGGCGAGCTGCAGAAATCGCATCTGCTGCTGTAACCAGTACGGCTTCGATCGTCTCAGGCTCATAGTCACCATGGTGGGTACTCATGGCGTGGATAACTTCCTTAGACTCACGGTACTTCTTCAGTAGGTTCATACCGATTTCGATATGTGTACCTTCAACTTCGTGGTCAACCGCTTTACCGATATCGTGAACCAGACCAGCACGTTTCGCAATACGTACGTTGGCACCGATTTCAGCAGCCATTAGACCTGCTAGATAGGAAACTTCCATGGAATGTCGCAGAACGTTCTGGCCGTAGCTTGTTCGGTATCGCAATCTACCCAGTAGCTTGACCAGTTCAGGATGCAAGTTGTGGATGCCTGTCTCGAAGATGGCGTTCTCCCCTGCTTCTTTGATCTGCTTGTTGATTTCCTTTCTTGACTTTTCTACCATTTCTTCGATTCTTGCCGGGTGAATACGGCCGTCAACAATGAGCTTCTCAAGTGCTAAACGGGCAATTTCACGGCGGATAGGGTCAAAGGATGATAGGATTACTGCTTCAGGCGTGTCGTCGATGATGAGGTCAACACCTGTTAATGACTCAAGGGCACGAATGTTTCGACCTTCACGACCGATGATTCGACCTTTCATTTCGTCATTTGGCAAACTTACTACAGACACTGTACTCTCAGCAACAAAATCGGCTGCAAACTTCTGTACTGCGTTACCGATGATTTCGCGGGCACGAGCCTCTGCTTCGTCTTTAGCCTTGCCTTCAATTTCTTTAACCAGCAAGACAGTTTCGTGGCGTACTTCCTTTTCCACACCTGCAAGAAGCTGATCTTTGGCTTCTTCCTGGGTCAGTTCAGAAATACGTTCAAGTTCTAACAGTTGTTTCTGATGTAGCGCTTCTACTTCTTCTTTACGCTGATCCAACTGCTTCAGACGATTGTTTAACTTCTCGTCTTTTTTCTCAACCTGGTTGGTTTTACGTTCCAGGGTCTCTTCTTTTTGAAGATTACGTCGTTCCAGTCGCTGCAGTTCGCCTCTACGCTCTTTTGTCTCTTTATCCAGATCTGCACGAAGTCCATGCAGCTCCTCCTTAGCTTCCAACAACCTTTCCTTTTTTAAGGTTTCAGCTGTTTTCTTTGCTTCAAATAGTATTGAGTCTGCCTGAGCTTCGGCACTCCCAACCTTTTTCTCTGCAGTTCGTTTTCTAAGGAAATAACCTAGACCAAGACCAACAGAAGTACTGGCGGCAAGCGATAAACTGAAAATAATTTGATCGCTGATAAGCTCACCTCCCTTGTATCTTTAAATCCGATAGTCGGTTTATTAGTCTTAAGTATTGCGATTACTTAATTTGCGATATAACATTCCTTTTCCATTCTATCTCTTTTTTATTGTCATGTCAAGGTTGGTATAACAGCTACAAGCCCCTGTTTTACTAGCTTTCAGCACTCAATTCCTCTGAGTTGCAAATTGGTAATTCCTTTGAATGTTGCAAAAAGTATCAAATAATGACGCTGTATGGGCTTTCCAAAACTCATTTTTCCTCCCAGCGAGGTCACTGCCTCTTGGACCTTTTCCTTTCTACTGTCTCCACCATGTCGACTTTATCGACAAGCTAAAGGGACGTAGCCGAGGCTACGTCCCTTTTCATGTCATTCATTTTAAATTATTCTGTTTCAGCAACAACTTCTGGACTTGCGTCCTCAGCGCCCTCTTCATGGATTAAACCATAGTGGACACGGACCTTGTTCTCAATTTCATTCATGATATCGAGATTGTCTTTGAAGAACTGCTTGGCGTTCTCTCGACCCTGGCCTAGCTTTTCTCCGTCATAGCTGAACCATGCGCCAGCCTTCTTCACGATGTCAGCACGGACTGCGCAGTCGAGGATCGAACCTTCAGTTGAGATCCCTTGACCGTACATGATGTCAAACTCAGCGATCTTAAATGGAGGTGCCACCTTGTTCTTAACAACCTTCACTTTTACTCGGTTACCGAGAATGTCTCCACCGGCTTGTTTAATGGTGTCGATCTTACGAACGTCAAGGCGTACAGAACTGTAGAACTTCAGGGCGTTACCGCCTGTTGTTGTTTCTGGATTACCAAACATAACACCGATCTTCATACGAAGCTGGTTGATGAAGATAACCGTTGTATTGGACTTCTTAATGATACCCGTCAGCTTACGAAGGGCCTGAGACATTAGGCGGGCTTGTAGACCCACGTGGGAGTCACCCATTTCACCGCTGATTTCTGCCTTAGGTACAAGAGCTGCAACGGAGTCAATAACGATCAGGTCAACCGCACCTGAACGAACCAGGGCGTCAACGATTTCCAGGGCCTGTTCGCCAGTGTCCGGCTGAGACAGGATCAGGTTGTCAGTGTCTACACCAATGGCCTTGGCATATGTAGGGTCCAGTGCGTGTTCGGCGTCAATAAAGGCCGCTACGCCCCCCTGCTTTTGGGCCTGGGCCACACAGTGGAGGGTTACTGTTGTCTTACCAGAAGATTCCGGTCCGTATATTTCAACTACTCGGCCCCGTGGAATCCCGCCAATACCCAGTGCGATATCCAGGTCCAATGAGCCTGTTGGAATGCTTTCAATACTTTGTTGCTGTTCGTCTCCAAGGCGCATGATGGCACCTTTACCGAATTGCTTTTCAATTTGCCCCATTACGTGTTCTAGCGCTTTAGCTTTCTGTTTCATGTCCATAATGTTTTCCCGACCTAGGTCAGGTTCACCACCCTTTCTCGAACATTTGTTCTGTTTTTATTATAAAACATCCCCGGGGAAAGTCAACCGCTTTGACCAAGAATTTTTGTGTTTTACCATAATTTAGTACTAAAGTGCATTCTACTCACTTTGTATCAATTTTTCACGTACCATCATCAGGCTATTGATGACCGTATACCGCCGTACACGGTCTCTTGAACCGGAAAACTGGAACCGTTTGACCTGGGTCTTACCGAATGCATACATGCCAATGTAAACCAGGCCAACAGGCTTTTCTGCTGATCCACCGCTTGGACCGGCAATCCCCGTGACTGATATGGCAATATCCGCTCCGGATACCCTATGGAGACCCTCTGCCATTTCCCTGGCTGTTTGCTCACTGACTGCCCCATGGGCCGCCAGCGTAGCTTCCCTAACCCCCAGTTCATCCATTTTTGCCTGGTTGCTATAGGTCACTATCCCCCGGTCAAACACGGCTGAGATTCCAGACACATTGGTCAACTTGGAAGCGATCAGGCCTCCCGTACAAGACTCGGCCGTAGCAATGGTCACACCCTGTTTGATCAGGTCCCTGCCCACAGCCTCTTCCAAGGAGATGTCCTCATGGGCATACACTGCATGACCCAACCGACTTTCGATTTGGGAAATGACAGGCTCCATGAGATCAAGACACTGGTCCTGGGTCTCTCCACTTGCTGTGATCCGAACTGCTATGGACCCCTCCTTCACATAGGGGGCAACTGTAGGATTTTCAAGGGCAAAAAGGTCGGCCAATCGGTCGTCAACCGTGGACTCTCCCATGCCAGCAATACGCAGGTAAATGGACTCAATGACCTCTCCTCGACGGGAGGCAAAGTACGTATGTAGGGTTTGGTCCAACATGGGTCCCAGTTCCCTTGGCGGGCCAGGTAGAAGAACCACCAATAGGTCCTCTTGAGGGATAACCAAACCTGGAGCGGTACCGTTGGGGTTGGGGATCACAAGACTGTCTTGCGGGCGCATCGCTTGCTTGAGGTTGTTTTCAGTCATTGGACGACCAAATTGTTTGAAGAAATCCCTGAGCCCTTTTTCAAGGACTGGGTCAACTTCCAGAGGTAACCCCAAAGTTGCGCACACCGTTTCCTTGGTCAAATCGTCCTGGGTGGGGCCTAAACCCCCGGTGGTGATGATTAAGTCTACCCGGTCCCGGTAGTCATCAATGGCTTCTGACAGGCGGTCAGGGTTGTCGCCCACGGTAATGTGGTAGAGAACTCGAACACCGTGCTCATTTAAAAACGCCGACAATAAGGCGGCGTTTGTGTTGACGGTATTTCCCATTAAGAGTTCGGTACCCACTGCAATAATTGCTGCGCGCATCGATAGCCTCCTATCCTTTCAATACCTGCTTATTCTTCCAGATGTAGTCCCATCCACTGATCACGGTTGCCGCAACGGCAGCCCACAGTAAGATTTGGTCCATGGGAATGCCCATTCCTTCGAATGGCCAGTTACCCATGAGCAATACAATAATGGCGATCATTTGGAGATTTGTTTTGATTTTGCCCCACCAGCTCGCTGCAATCACAATGCCTTCAGCTGCAGCTACAGCTCTAAAAATACTCACGATAAACTCTCTGGACAGGATAATGACCACAGCCCATGAACTGACAACGCCCACCTGTACCAGGGCAACTAGGGCCGCTGCCACTAAAATCTTGTCGGCAAGGGGGTCCATAAACTTACCCAGGTTGGTAATGAGGTTACGGGACCGGGCCAGGTAGCCGTCCAAGAAGTCTGTTAGGGCTGCAATGATGAAGATGGCCGTGGACCAAACAGGGTCACCGGCTAGAACAAAGTACATGAATACAGGGACCATGACGATCCGTAAAATCGTTAGCTGATTGGCAATATTCAAGTTACATCTCTCCTATTCTGTCATATTCCATAGCGTCTGTAATAGTCACCGAAACAAAATGACCTAGGCTTAGTTCTTGGTCTGTGTGGACATAAACGACACCGTCTACCTCAGGGGCGTCATAAGCAGATCGACCGATATAAATGGCACCTGGTTCCGCAATTTCCTCCACAAGGACCTTCATGGACTTGCCCACCCACTTGTACATACGGTCAGCGGAGATGCGCATTTGAACGGCCATGATTTCTTCCCGACGTTCTTCCTTGGTCTCTTCTTCCACCTGATCGGGCATGATCGCCGCAGGTGTGTCTTCCTCCTGGGAGTAAGCAAAGACCCCAAGACGGTCAAAGGACATGCGGGAAACGAAGTCCTTGAGTTCCTCGAACTCCTCCTGGGTCTCTCCAGGGAAGCCCACAATCAAAGTAGTCCGTAGGGTAGCGTCTGGCATGGCCTTGCGGATACGGGTGATTACAGACTCAATGTGTTCTTTTGTTGTCCGTCGATTCATCCGGCGAAGGACGGAGTCCGAAGCATGCTGGATGGGCATGTCAAAGTACTTAACAACCTTGTCGGACTCAGCCATGGCCTGGATCAACTCGTCACCGATCACGTCAGGATATAGGTACTGAATACGGATCCATTCAATGCCCTCTACCTTGTTGAGTTCACGAAC
This sequence comes from uncultured Peptostreptococcaceae bacterium, assembly GCA_964342805.1. GTDB lineage: Bacteria > Bacillota > Clostridia > Peptostreptococcales > Acidaminobacteraceae > CAYFHQ01. The sequence continues at coordinate 7,869 of CAYFHQ010000061.1, forward strand.
CAATTCAGGCAGTCTCAGCTCTCCATAAAGGTCAACGCCATAGCGGGTAGTGTCCTGGGCGATGACAATGAGCTCCTTAACCCCCTGGTCAGCAAGACGCTGGGCCTCGGCAAGAATGTCCTCCATTTTCCTACTACGGAACTTACCCCTTAGTTGGGGAATAATGCAGTAGGTGCAGAGGTTGTCACAGCCTTCTGCAATTTTTAGGAAGGCATAGTGTTCTGGTGTAGACAGGACCCTTGGTAGGGCTTCGGAGATATCCTTGTCAATGTCCCCTGTACGGATCATGGGTGTTGCACCTTCCAGGAGTTCCTCGATGACCACTAGGATCTCGTCAAACTTGGTTGTACCAATCAAGGCGTCCACTTCAGGAAGTTCTGCCTTTAGTTGCTCTGCATAGCGCTCTGACAGACAACCTGTAACGATCAAGGCCTGACAGACCGCCTCTTCCTTTAATGGGGCAAACTCAAGAATGGTCTCAATGGACTCGGTCTTGGCTGCCTCTATAAAGCCACAAGTATTAACAACAATCACGTGGGCTTCCTGTGGATTTGAGGTTATTCGGTAGTCGTTCTTCGTCATGATCCCCAACATGGTTTCAGTGTCCACCTGGTTCTTGGAACACCCCAGGGTCTCAAAATAGACGTTATATTCCATTCCTTACGTACTTCCTTTCAATCAATCATACATTTCTATCTGTCACCATTGGTGACAAGGTAAAGCGCTTAGCTCAAGGCTAAGCGCAAGACTCGCATTTGCTAGGCTCCTGTTTCTCCACTTTCAAGGGCTTCTAGTTCTTCCGCAGTCATGATGACTTCACGGGGTTTGGAGCCACGGGTTGGTCCTACGATGCCACGGATTTCCATTTCATCAACCATTCTAGCTGCTCTATTATACCCTACTCTGAACTTTCTTTGAAGCATGGAAGCAGAAGCTTTTTTCGTCTGTACCACAAACTCGATGGCCTCTGCCAGGAGTTCGTCTGTGTCTTCACTTTCTTGGGACAAGGCTGGTGCCGTAAGGATTTCCTCATTATAGGTAATCTCGTCCACCTGGGCCTTGATGGTCTCTACGAGACCTTCCACTTCTTCGTCTGAAACATAGGCCCCTTGAATTCGCTTGGGCTTAGACGCCCCTGTTGGGAAGAAGAGCATGTCCCCTTGACCCAGGAGCTTTTCTGCGCCAGCACTATCAAGGATGGTTCTGGAGTCCGTTTGTGAGGACACAGAGAAGGCGATCCGTGAAGGAATGTTGGCCTTAATGACCCCTGTAATGACGTCTACAGAAGGTCTCTGGGTCGCCACAATCAAGTGAATACCCGCTGCTCGAGCCTTTTGGGCCAGACGGCAAATGGCGTCTTCCACCTGGTCTGGGGCCACCATCATGAGGTCAGCCAACTCGTCGACAATAACAACGATCTTTGGCATTTTCTCCATTGGTGGCTCCTCAGGAGCCTTTGACTCGTTAAACTGGTCCCGCTTGCGATTATAAGAATCAGCGTCTTTGACGCCCACTTCCGTAAAGAGCAGGTAGCGCCGTTCCATTTCTTGAACGGCCCAATTAAGGGCAATGGCTGCCTTCTTGGGGTCAATCACCACTGGCAGGATCAAGTGTGGAATCCCATTATAAGTAGAAAGTTCTACCATTTTAGGGTCAACCATGAGGAACTTGACTTCGTCTGGCTTGGCGTTAAAGAGAATACTGGAAATGATGGTATTCACGCAGACCGACTTACCAGACCCGGTTGCACCGGCAACCAACATGTGGGGCATCTTGCCCAGGTCGGCTGTAATGGGGTTCCCTGAAATATCTTTCCCCAGGATAAAGGTCAGTTTTGATTTGGCTTCTTTAAACTGTTTGCTTTCAAGGGCCTCCCGCAGGCCAACCATGGACTTGGTCTCGTTGGGGACTTCTACCCCAACTGCTGACTTGCCTGGAATAGGTGCCACAATTCGAACCGTATGGGCGGCCAAACTCAAGGCAATATCGTCACTGAGGTTGGTAATTTTAGAGACCTTGACGCCTGGACTCGGCTGGAGTTCAAACATGGTGATGGTAGGCCCCCTACTGATCTGGACCACCTTGGCTTCTACCCCAAAGTGACTCAGGGTTTCTTCCAACTTGCGAGCCTTCTCCATCACCGCTTGTCGCTCTTGTCCAGACCGCTTGTTTTCGGTCTTGTTGAGTAAGGTGATTGGAGGGAGTTTGTAGTGTTTATACTCTTCCTGTACCAACTGCTCGATTTTTTGCTCTACGGCATTCTTGGTCAGGGGATCAATGTCACTATTTTTCAGTTTCTTCTGGTCGCCAGAAACTTGTCCACTACTGGCTGTTTGGTCTGGAGAAGCATGATCAGATTTTGATCCTTCCCCTTTCCCATCCACTTCTGAATCACCTGGATTAGTCATTGGGCTGTCAGGTCCAGGACTAGGCTCTGATTCAGACAAGCCTTGTAAGGCAGCCAAGACAACTTCCTCCTGTTGTTGTTGGGCAAAACCCGCATCTTCTTCAAAATCCGTGAAGGCGATGCCAGTGTCCACTGGAACTTGGACTTCCGGATCCGGATTGCCAACTGGCTCCACAGGGGCCTCCTCGACAGCAGTTGTAACCTCAGTGCTCACAAGAGGGTCGATAAAGGCAGGCAGGGTCTGGTCCACTGGTAAGGGTTTGTCGGCAAGTAAGGTATCCGAGTCAAAACCTCGGAGGTCTTTCACCTTGGTGCTGAGTCCAGCCCGTACCAGGCTGTTTTCTGCTTGAATATGGTCCAACACAGGCTTGGCAACTGGCTTTGCGGCCCGTCTTACATTCTTCATTTGCTTTTTAGCCTGCTTGAGGCTGCTGGGCTTTTTCTTGGCCTTGGGTATTTCAGGTATGGACAGTTCAATCTGTGACGCCTTCTCAGACGCCGCCACAGCCGCCTTTTCAGCCAACTGCTTTTGCTTGTCCCATAGGTCCAGCAAGGAAATCCGAGTACCTAGCAAGAGGGCAGTCACACCAGAAACAAAGATCAGGATGGAGGTCCCATACTTGCCTAGAAAGCTAATGGATGCCATGGAGATCATGTTGCCCACCACGCCCCCATAAAGGAGCTGGCCACCGTCACCATAGGACTCCTGAATGCCCTTCCATGTCCAGACACTGGTGTCATTGAAGGTATAGGCTTCCGTTAAGGCTGTATGGAACTGCATGACATTGACCAGGAAAATGGCAAAGAGGACAAGGCCTGCTGCGCCCATATACCGGTTGCGGACTTTTTTCATGTTGGGGTTGATGGCCAAAAAGACTATAACCAACACAAAGTAAGGCACCACAAAGGCTGTTTTTCCAAAGGTGCCAAAGTAGACAGACTGCATCCAGGCGCCTACGGCTCCCATGGATGTGGTGTGCATACTGAGTATGGAAGCCAAAACAAAGGTCGCCAGGGCTACAAGTTTGAGTTCATAGCGCATTTTTTGCTCTTGCTTCTTGGTCCGCCGTTTCCCAGCGGGTTTTCTTTTTGTTGTTGTAGAGCGCTTGTTGGTCGTCTTGTACCGGGCTTGATCAGTTTTTCGTTCAGCCATTTCATCACTCCATTTGTCTATTCTTCATTCAAACCAAATTCAGCGTGTAGGGCTCTCATGGCCTTTTCCTGGGCCCGTGTTCGGATCAGGCAGGCGATGGTGGTATGGGAGTCCCCCGATTGTAGGATTTCAATACCAGCCTTGGACAGGGCCAAGACAATCCGTTTCATAACGCCTGGCACACCGTGGATCCGGTAGCCAACAGCTGTGAGCTTACAACAGTCCTCCACAATGGCAAATGGCACGTCTAAGTCTGTTAGGATGCCCGCCGCCTTGTCTTTTCGTTTGGCGTCAATGGTAAAGATCTTTTGGTTCTCGAAGAAGTTAATCAAGTCCAAGGAGATCTCCTGGGCCTCAAAGGCATTGAGGAAGGACTCGTTCCTTGGGTCCATATAGTCAATGTCCACTGTGAACTGGACTACACTGGGCTTGCTGGCAATGGCCGTAATAATGCGCTTTTTCATGACATGGGGCGCTTGTTCAGCTTCCAGACTGATGGTCGTCCCCTCTGCGTCGGTGAAGGTATTCTTGATCTTTAATACCTTGCCAGACCGGCGGGCCACTTCCACAGCCTTGTGGTCGACCACCTTGGCACCGTCCACTGCCATTTGATAACACTCTTCATAGCTGATCTTGTCAATCACCCGGGCACTGGGGACCAGTCTAGGATCAGCCGTCATAACGCCGTCAACGTCCGTAAAGATTTCAATGGAGGACGCGTCCAGGGCTTCGCCCAATATCGCTGCTGTTGTGTCTGATCCACCACGACCTAGGGTCGTAATGTCACCAAATTCAGTCATCCCTTGGAAGCCAGTTACAACAACAACCTTGCCTGCTTCCAGCTCTCTCATGATCCTGCCCGTCTTCACAGAAAGGACATTGGCATTGCCAAAGGCAGTGTCGGTCATGATTCCCGCCTGATAGCCCGTTAAGGCAACCGCCTCTAGGCCCATTTGGCGAATAGTGGCAGACAGGACAACGGCGGAAATGGTTTCCCCGCAACTCATCATCAAGTCCAGGTCCCGTTCTTCTTTCACTGAACAGGAGTCTCCATATAAACCAATCAAGGTGTCCGTGGCATAGGGCGCCCCATTTCGGCCCATGGCTGACACGACAATCACCGGTGATTTTCCTTCTTCAACAAGCTTCCTTGCATTGTCTGCAATTCGGCCCCGTGACGCTTCTGTAGAAACAGACGTCCCCCCGTATTTCTGTACCACTATGTTCACGTTTTGCCCTCCAAGGTTGTCTAAACGCCTGTTGAACCGAAGCCGCCAGTTCCCCGGGTGGTTTCGGAAATATCTTCAACTTCAACTAGGTCTACCTGCGTATAGGAACAGATCACCATTTGAGCCACCCGGTCACCTTTTTCAATGCTAAAGGGTTCGTGGCCCAGGTTGATCATAGGGATACAAACCTCTCCCCTATAATCACTATCGATGGTGCCCACACAGTTGACCAGGGTTACCCCATGTTTGATGGACAAACCACTTCTTGGTCGAACCTGGCCTTCATAGCCCACTGGGATCTCCATAAAGAGGCCCGTTGGCACAAGGGCCCGTTCCAGAGGCTTTAGGGTAATGGGTTCTTGCACATTGGCCAGCAAGTCCATACCTGCAGACCCCTTGGTCTCATACTTGGGTAGTGGATTATCTGATGTATTAATGATTTTGAGGTTCATTTCCTGTCTCCTGATTCATATGGGTCACGTAGCCCTTATAGATATTCTCAGCTACGACTTCTTCATTTTTGCCCACCATGGACAAGGCCATTCGGTTGGCGTCGAGGACTTGCTTGGCAACCGCCCTGACTTTGTCAGGTGTTGTCTCGTCGATCTTATTTAAGACTTCTTCCGTTGACCGAATGTGGCCAGACATGAGCTGGGACTTGCCCAACATGTTCATGATATTGCCGGTCCCTTCAAGGCCCAGGATATAACTTCCCTTGAGCTGTTCCTTGGACCTGAAGATCTCGTCGTCCTCCACCTTGCCATTTCGGATGTCTCTTAGGGTTTCTAGCATGAGTCCTGCAACAGCCCCAATATTCTCAGGGTTGGTTGCAGCATAAATGGACAGTAGGCCCACATGCTCATAAAAACTTGGGTGGGAGTATACACTATAACTGAGCCCGTGTTCTTCCCGGATGACCTGGAAGAGTCGTGAAGACGTGGTTCCACCAATAATATTATTAAGGATTAAAAGGGCATAGGCGTCTTCATGTTCAAACTTCAAGCCCTCGAATCCCAGGTTGATATGGACCTGCTCAATATCCTTATACCGATGCGCCCACCCCACATGGAATGGTGGGTCCACAGGTTCTTCAATGGCCGACGTCTCGAATGGGATCTTGCCTATTTTCTCTTCAAGGCATTCCTTCAATGACGCCATATCAAAACTACCGGCTGCGGAGATAATCATGTTTTCTCCCTTGTACATGGCCTTGTGGTAGTCGATCAGTTCCTTGGCTCCAATGTCCTTCAAGCTGTCTTCGGTACCCAGGATAGGCCTTCCCAGTGGATGGTCCTTGAAGACAATTTCAGCAAGGATATCATAGACTAAGTCCTCTGCTGAGTCTTCATACATATATATTTCGTCAAGGATAATGGCCTTTTCCTTCTTGATATCCTCGTCATCAAACTTGGACTGGAACATCATATCCGCTATCAGGTCGATGGCCAATTCGCTATGGCTGTCCAATACTTTTGCATAGAAACAAGTGCATTCCTTTGAGGTAAATGCATTGAGTTCCCCGCCTATGCCATCCATGAGCATGGCAATGTCTCTGGCACTGCGATTGGCAGTCCCCTTAAACAACATATGCTCAATAAAGTGAGAGGAGCCGTTTTGTTGTACAGTCTCATGAATGGAGCCTGTTTTTACCCAAAAACCGATGGAAATGGACCGCACGCCATCCATGGGTTGTGCAATGACTTCAATGCCATTCTGTAATGTAAATCTATTGATCATGTGCATTCCTTCTTTTCAGTAATTCATACTCTTCTATTATACTGTTTCCAAGGGGGTTCTGTCGAATGAAAGCGTAGCTGTCACCAAATTGTTGCTGGCCCCTGACAGTGTTTTTTCTCTTATAGAAGCTTTTGGTATGAGGCTGAAATCTATATTGCTTGGTCCCCATCCAGTGACAAGGCCAATAATTGGAAAGCCAGACCCCGTAGGGTCTGGCTCTGAGACCGTAGAAAACTCCCTAATACTGCGTCTCTGGCTTCAATTCGGCTGGATCACGATCCTTGAGATCGCTCACCAACCGACTTTCAGCCGTTCCTTGCCTTAGAAAGTTTTCTACAGCCTCCATCTCGTCGACTTTGTCGACAATCTGAAAACCAGACCCCGTAGGGTCTGGTTTCAATTGATTTATAATTTGTTGCTTGTTGGTTCAAGGATTGTCTTATTCAGACTTCTTGAAACCTCTGTCTCGGTCGCCACCACGACGGTTGTCACGGCCACCACCTCGGCGATCGTTGCCACGACGGTTGTCACGGCCACCGCCGCCACGACGGTCATTGCCACGAGCCTTTTCTGCAGCACGCTCTTCTTCACCACCTGGTAGAAGAACACGACGGGACAGGTTCAGACGGCCTTGGTTGTCAATTTCAAGAGCCTTAACAACCACTTCGTCGCCAACCTTGAACTGGTCTTCAACTGCGTTTAGACGACCCACTGTTAGCTCAGAAATGTGAACCAGACCTTCTTTGCCAGGAAGTACTTCAACGAAGGCACCGAAGTTCATAATCCGAGTTACCTTACCCGTGTAAACTTCGCCTACTTCTACTTCCTTAACGATCATTTCGATTTCCTTACGGCAGTTTTCGCCACCAGGACCATCTTCAGACGTGATTAGGACACGGCCATCGTCGTTAATGTCAATCTTACAGTTGTGCTCAGTTGTAAGACGAGTAACCACTTTACCACCTGGTCCAATGACGTCTCTGATCTTGTCTGGGTTGATCTGCATGGATAGTACTCGTGGAGCGTAAGCAGACATTTCACGACGGTGCGTAGAAATCTCTTCACCCATCTTTTCAAGGATGTGTAGACGTCCTTGACGGGCTTGCTCTAGGGCATTTTCCATGATCTCGTCAGATAGACCATCGATCTTAATATCCATTTGAAGTGCAGTAATACCTTCAGTAGTACCTGCAACCTTAAAGTCCATATCGCCCAGGGCGTCTTCCATACCCTGAATATCAGACAGGATAGAAATGTCAGCACCTTCTTGGATTAGACCCATGGCAATACCAGCTACTGGCGCCTTGATCGGTACACCAGCGTCCATTAGTGCCAAGGAAGAACCACAGATTGAAGCCTGGGAAGAAGAACCATTACATGTTACAACTTCGGATACCATACGGATTGCATATGGGAAGTCGTCCTCAGAAGGAATAACCGGTACAAGGGCACGCTCGCCTAGGGCACCGTGACCAATCGCACGACGGTTAACTCGCATGAAGCCTGTTTCACCAACTGAGTATGGTGGGAAGTTGTAGTGGTGCATGTAACGCTTTGTTTCAATTTTGTCTAGGCCATCTAGACGCTGGGCTTCACCAAGGGCACCCAGTGTACAAGTTGTAAGGGCCTGAGTAAGTCCACGAGTGAATAGACCAGAACCGTGTGTTCTAGGAAGAAGTCCTGTTTCAGCCATTACTGGACGAACGTCTGTAATACCACGGCCGTCTGGGCGAAGACCTTCTTTAATGATCATCTTACGAACAACTTCTTTTTCGATTGCCTTAAACTGGCCGGAAAGGAAGCCCTTCGTGTCTGGGTACTCTTCTTCGAAGTGCGCCACTAGCTCTTTTTTCAGTTCTGCCAGGGCTACATTTCGCTCTTTTTTACCTTCAATACGTACTTCTTTGTTCATCTTTTCCATCAGGAAGTCACGAACCTTTGCTACGTATTCTGCGTCTACTTCTGGCTCTTCAACAGCGACTTTTTCTTTGCCGATTTCAGCTACGATAGACTCGATAAAAGCAATCAGCTTCTTGATCTCTTCATGACCTGCCTTGATCGCATTAAGCATTTCAGTTTCAGTAAGGATCTCTGCTCCTGCTTCAACCATTACTACTGCGTCTTTTGTACCCGCTACTGTCAGGGCAAGCTTAGAAACTTCTACTTGCTCTTCAGTTGGGTTGATCACATACTGGCCATCGATGTAGCCAACATTTACTGCAGCCGTTGGACCCTGGAATGGAATGTCTGAAATAGACAGGGCAATCGAGGAACCGATCAATGCTGCAATTTGAGGCTCATTGTCTTGCTCTACGGACATAACCGTTGCAATAACCTGAACTTCATTTACAAATCCGTCTGGGAAAAGTGGACGGATAGGACGGTCAATCAGACGTGCTGTTAGTGTCGCCTTTTCGGAAGGACGACCTTCACGCTTGATAAAACCTCCAGGGATTTTACCCACAGAGTACATCTTCTCTTCGTACTCTACTGAAAGTGGGAAAAAGTCGATGCCTTCACGGGCACCAGACATTGTTGCAGATACCATTACATGTGTGTCCCCATATTTAACCATACAAGAACCGTTTGCTAGATTTGCCACTCTACCCGTTTCGATAACGAGAGGACGACCTGCTAGCTCCGTTTGGAAAGTTCGGATATTTCGCTCCATATTTCCTCCTCAAATACGTGCAAGTGCACGTTCAATTATTTATACTAGGCGAGGCGGCCGACCGAAATTTATCCTACTTACTCTACTGTTGCCAGAAGCAACAGCACATTAAGTAGGACAAGCGTCTAAACTTCGGCTCAGTCACCCATTGACCTAGAAACCTACATGATTTTCTGGTACTTAAAATAAGAGAGCGGGATAAACCCGCTCTAACTTACTTACGTAGACCTAGACGAGCGATTAGAGATCGGTAACGCTCAATGTCAGTCTTCTTTAGGTAGTTCAGTAGACGACGACGTCCACCTACCATTTTTAGAAGACCACGACGAGAGTGGTGATCTTTCTTGTGCGTCTTCAAGTGCTCATTCAGGTGGTTAATACGGAAAGTAAGCATAGCTACCTGAACCTCTGGGGAACCTGTATCGCCTTCTTTTGTACCGTATTCGCTCATGATTTCAAGCTTTTGTTCTTTAGTCATCATAATGATGCCTCCTTATTAAATACTTTTATTTAGGCCAAATCCGAGTATATCGTTGGAGTGTCAATAAACACAGACTTGGTCACCAGATCAATACTAACACACTTTGGGTTTCATGTAAATGACTAACCACTAAATCCCAAAGTGGTCTTCCGTGTCCCTAACGTCCCTCTCAATGAACTCTACCAATTGTTCTAGGGAGTTCATTTTCAGTTCGTCTCTTATCCGTTTATGGAACTCCACGGTAATGATTTCACCATAGATATCCTTGTCGAACTCGAGAATATGGGTTTCCACGTTGAAGTTTTCTTGGTCAAAGGTTGGATTAAATCCAACGTTGGTCACAGAGTAAAACAAGTCCCCCTGGACCCAGGTCTTGGTGATATACACACCGGGTTTGATTAGGGTCATGTTGGATGAAATATTCAAGTTGGCAGTTGGAAAACCCAACTTGGCGCCCACTTGTTTTCCTTTAATGACTTCCCCACTGACCCAGTGGTGACGGCCCAAGAGGCGGGTCACTGCGTCAATGTCCCCTTCCATGAGTCGCTCACGGATACGGGAGGAAGAAATTTTTTCCCCTTCAAACTCCACAGGTTCCACCTTATGCATGGAGAAACCGTTGGTGTCGCTATATTCCTGCAGCATGCCCACATTTCCTTTTGCACCCTTGCCGAAGCGGAAATCATAGCCAACCACTAAATACTTCATTCTCAGGTCTTCCAACAACATTTTCTCAACAAAGTCTGTGGCTTCCACAGACATGAGTCGTTTGTCGAACTTGAGGAGAACCAAATAGTCCACCCCCCAAGACTCAAGAAGGGTGATTTTGTCTTCAAGGGACAAAATACGAGGTGGCGCACCGTGGTTACTGGTTAGTTCTCTAGGGTGATTGGCAAAGGTAAAGACACAGGACTTCAAATTATGTTTATGGCATTCGCCAATCATGGTTCGGATGACTTCTTGATGGCCAATATGAAGACCATCAAAAGTGCCTAGGGCAATTCCCGTGGGATCAGCCACCGTTGACAGTTCATCAATGTCTCTAATGATTCTCATAGGATCACCTATTCAATAGTAGTTTTTCCATTCTAATCTCAGGATATGCTTTTTCATGGCATTGTGCAATCCCTAAAAAAGCACCTTTTGAGTATACTCTATATCTTGCGCCTTTTAAAGGTTCTTCTTTTAACCATGTGGCCAAGTCAAGTTTAATGCCGTTGCATATGCGGGCGGCAATATGCTCGGGGACATCGATCTGGGACCACTCTCCCACAGCACTTCCCATATCCACTAAGTGAGGAACTACAGACGCCTCTTTATGGGCCTTGAGTTGCTCCACGGTTATGGTATTCTCAAGCTTAAAACTGCCTGTCTTGGTTCGAAGAAGAAAGGACATGTGGGCACCGCACCCTAACCTTTGGCCAATATCATGACACAGGGTCCGGATATAGGTTCCTTTGGCGCAGGTAATGTCCATCCATACCATATTTCCCTCAATAGAATGAACTTGAATATCATAAATGGTACGCAGGCGGGGTTCACGCTCCACTTCAACCCCCTGACGAGCCAAATCAACTAGTTTTTGACCCTTGACCTTGAGGGCAGAAAACATGGGTGGAACTTGCCAAATATCGCCTATAAAGGACTGGATGGTTAGATCGATCTCTTCACGGCTAACCGTAACCGGTTTCTCCTCCAAGACTTGACCCCAGCGATCTTGGGTATTGGTACTTGCGCCAAGGGTCATTTCACACCGGTATACCTTTTGGTCTTCCACAAGATAGTTGACCAACTTGGTTGCCTTGCCAATGCAAATGGGCAGGACACCGGCTGCCATAGGGTCCAAGGTCCCCGTATGACCAATTTTCTTTATCCGTAAAACACCTCTTGCAACCGCCACAACATCGTGGGATGTCATGTGGGGAGGCTTCAAGATGTTCAAAACACCGTTCACTAGGCTCCCTCCCATTGTGATCTACATGCTTCAACCAACTGGTCAACCGCGTCTTTGGCATGGTCTGTAACAATGGCACAACCCGCTGCCTTGGCATGACCGCCTCCGCCGAACACTGCTGCCAGAGACGACACGTCAAAGTCATACTTTGACCGCAAGCTCACCCGAAAGAGGCCTGGTTCCTTTTCTTTTACAAATAGAACCACCTCCACACCAGCGATGTCTCTGAAGTATTCAGCAACGCCGTCTGTGTCCAAAACTTCAATGCCTTCTTCTTCCATAGTGGCAATGTCAATCCATGACGTGACCAGTTTTCCTCCAAGGTGCATGGTCATGTTGGCCATGGCCGTTTGGAGGATTTGCATTTTATACAGGGGTTTGTTTTGATAGAGTTCTGTATTGATCTTGTTTAGATCAATGCCAGCGTCTATCAGTTTCCCCGCAGTCGCCATGGTTTTACCTGAGGTGTTGGAATACTTGAAGCTTCCTGTGTCCGTACTCAGGGCCACGTACAAGGCTTCAGCAATGTCTGGCGTAATCTCAGCACCGGCGTCCACCAGCAAATCATAAACGATCTCCCCTGTGGAAGAAGCACCTACTTCAACAACATTGAAGTCAGCATACAAGTCATTGGTCTTATGGTGGTCAATGTTCATGGATTTCATATGCATGTTCAGCAGGTGGGCCCTGTCGCCTAAGCGACCCATGTCACTGGAATCCACTGCTATGACCCAGTCAAATGACCCTAATTCCTGTTCGATTACATGAGGTGGGACCATGGCCACCTGCTTAAGAAACTGCAAGTTAGCAGGTAACTCTTCGTCATGGACCACCACCACCCTTTCACAGATGGTTTCTAAGTAAAGAGAAAGGGCAAAGGAAGCCCCAATGGTGTCCCCATCTGGATTGATATGGGGAAGCACCAGACAAGAAGCGCCTTTGCCTTTCAATAACTCGAGTGGATTACTCTTCATCATCCTCGTCCTCGCCCTTGAGTTCTTCTGGACTCACCTGACGGATCAGATTACTGATGTAGATCCCGTTCTCAATGGACTCATCGAGACGGAAGATCGGTTCTGGTGTATAACGAAGATCAAGCTTCTCACCCATGGACTTTCGAATAAACCCTTTGGCCCGGTTTAGGCCTTCAATGGTTTCTTCTTTTTTGTTGTCCTCTAAAACCGACACGTAAATATATGCGAATCGCAGGTCTCTTGTAGTGTCCACCGAAACGATGGATGTCATTCGAGAAACCCGTGGGTCCTTGATCTCTTCACGGATCAAGGAACTCACGATTTTCTTTATTTCTTCAGATATTCTACGGCTACGTGATTTACTCATGATGCCACCTACTTTCTTCAGTACGTGTTAGTCGCGAGCCACTTCAACGATTTCGAAGGCTTCGATGATATCGCCTTCTTTAATATCATTGTAGTTCTCAATGCCGATACCACACTCGTAACCTGTTGCAACTTCTTTCACGTCGTCCTTGAATCGCTTCAGGGAAGAAATCTTACCTTCGTGAACAACAATACCTTCACGGGCTAGACGAACTTGTGCGTTACGTGTGATCTTACCTTCCTGTACATAACCACCAGCAATAACGCCGATGTTAGGTACACGGAATGTAGCTCGAACTTCGATATGACCCAGTACCTGCTCCTTGAATACAGGAGAAAGCATACCCTTCATAGCAGATGTAACATCATCAATAGCATTGTAGATAATGCTGTAGGTATTCATCTGAACACCTTCACGCTCAGCAAGCATCTTAACAGAAGTTGCAGGACGTACGTTGAAGCCAATGATAATGGCGTCAGATGCGCTCGCTAGAAGGATGTCTGATTCCGTAACTGTGCCTACACTTGCGTGAAGGATCTTCACTTTTACTTCCTCATTTTCAATCTTCAGCAGAGAGCCACGTAGGGCTTCAACAGAACCGTGTACGTCAGCTTTGATGATGATATTTAGGTCCTTCAGCTCACCCTCTTGAATACGGTTAAATAGGTCTTCAAGGGATACGTGCTTGTTGGCATTTAGGCCTTCTTCACGGGTAACAATTTGACGCTTGCCAGCGATGGAACGAGCCAACTTGTCGTCCTCCACCTGGTACATCTTGTCACCAGCTTGTGGCACATCGTTCAGACCTGTGATCTCTACGGCAGTTGCAGGACCAGCAGACTTCACGTTTTTGCCAACATGGTCATACATGGCACGAACTCGACCATATACTGGACCAGCGATAATGGAGTCACCAATCTTCAGCGTACCTTTTTCCACAAGGATTGTAGAAACTGGACCACGGCCTTTTTCCACCTTGGCTTCAATAACTGTACCAACAGCTGTACGATCTGGGTTTGCCTTGAACTCAGCCATTTCTGATACTAGAAGTACCATTTCAAGTAGCTGGTCAATACCTTCACGCTTCAGTGCGGACACTGGAACAGAAATTACGTCCCCACCCCATTCTTCAATGAGAATACCGTAGTCAGATAGTTCCTGCTTTACACGGTCAGGGTTGGCATTGGCCTTATCGATCTTATTGATAGCAACAATAATCGGTACACCTGCAGCCTTGGCGTGGTCAATGGCCTCTTTCGTCTGAGGCATTACACCATCATCAGCTGCTACAACAAGGATGGCGATGTCTGTAACCTGGGCACCACGGGCACGTAGAGTTGTAAAGGCTTCGTGACCTGGTGTATCTAGGAAGACAATCTTTTGGCCATTCTGAACAACTTCAGAAGCACCGATATGCTGGGTAATA
>CAYFHQ010000062.1:0-22235 GCA_964342805.1 uncultured Peptostreptococcaceae bacterium
GCCCTGGCATGAGGTTACCAAAGTCCTTGATTCCGCAGTAGCGCTTGATTTTGGAAGCAATCAAGTCCCCCAACTGGGACAGTGGACTGCCGAAAATGCCCAAGAAAATGGCATAGACAAAAAAGTCAGGCACAAAGAACCAAGCGTATAGGGCCGACAAGGCTGTTGCTCCTACCAGGCCGCCGATAGCCCCCTCCACAGTCTTTTTTGGACTGACTTGGGGCAGTAGCTTACGCTTGCCAAAAAATCGTCCTACAAAGTAAGCACAAGTGTCAGATCCCCAGGCAATGATGAAGATAAACCAGATAAAGGCTGGGTTTTCAATGCGGGACAAGAGTGCGATATGGAAGAAGGAAAAGGCCACATAGAAAAAGCCTAGGAATGTGACTGCCACATCGATAATGGCGTCGTCCTCACCAAACACATTGTAGGTCAAGAGTTCATAAACGAGAAATAAAACCATGCCTATATATGCAATGGGTTTAAACTGAAAGTAAAATCCTACAAACACCAACAAGGTAAAAGCGTACCCTGTTTTGGCCATTGGTCGGTGGCCTTTTTTTGAAAATGCCTGATAGAATTCATGCAACCCAATAATACTCAAGATTAGTGAAGCGAATTGAATGTAGGGTCCACCCAGGTAGACAATCCCCAATAGGATGGGTAATCCAATGACGCTTGAGATCACACGCTGAAGCATATTGTTCTCCTAAATACCGCCAAATCTGCGGTTTCGATTTTGGTAAGTTCCAATGGCTAGGTCAAAGTCCTCTTGGCCAAAATCAGGCCAGTAGACATCTGTGAAGTAAAACTCCGTATAGGCCAACTGCCACAGGAGGAAGTTGGACAAGCGGATTTCACCACTGGTACGGATCAAGAGGTCCGGGTCCGGAATGGATGAGGAATACAGGGCAGACTCAAAACGGTCTTCCGTTATGTCCTCAGGCTCCAGTTGTCCGGCTTTCACCTGACTAGCAAGGCTTTGGGCAGCCTTTACCAGTTCATCACGGCTCCCATAGTTAAGGGCTATGTTCAAGGTGAGGCCCGTGTTCGCCTTGGTTTTTTCCATTGCTTTTTCAATGTCTTTTTTTACTGCTGGTGTAAACTGTGACAGTTCACCCAACATTTGAATGCGTACGTTTTTTTTGTGGAGGCGTCCAAGTTCATTTTTTATGTATAATTGCAACAAAGTCATGAGGCCATTGACTTCTTCCTGGGGACGCTTCCAATTCTCTGTTGAGAATGCATAGACCGTTAAATGGCCTACACCCAGTTGGTCAGCCCGTTCAATGACTTTGCGAAGTGCCTCAACGCCAGCCTTATGGCCAGCCAGCCTAGGAAGCCCCTTCTGCTGGGCCCAGCGGCCGTTTCCATCCATAATGATGGCCACGTGGGTGGGAATTCGATTCATATCCAGTGCGTTCGTCATATTGCTAGGTCATCCTCCAATGCATTTGATCATGAAGTTTGGATCATGAAAAAAAGGCGATGGTCAACTCCAGGCGGTTACCGATGACTTCTTGCTTCACAACCTGGCCTGTTTCAATGCCAAACACCTCTGGTTCCGTACGGGAGTGGGTCTCGACTAAAACAAGGGTCAAGTCCGGACGTTCTGTCCGGACAATGGCCCTTGCGTCGTTGACACACTTGCCCAATAGATCGGGCACCATGGATTAAACCTCCATGATTTCGTCTTCTTTTTCTTTAATGATTCGGTCCACGTCTTTCACATGGTCGTCCGTCATTTTCTGAACTTCGTCTTCTGCTTTACGAAGATCGTCTTCAGTCAGTTCATTGGACTTGTGCATTTTCTTTAGCTTGTCATTGGCGTCCCGACGTTCGTTACGTAGGGCTACCTTAGCGTCCTCGCCAAGCTTCTTCACAGTCTTCACCAATTCCTTACGACGCTCTTCTGTCAGCATAGGCAGGTTAAGACGGATCAGCTTACCATCGTTAGACGGGTTTAGGCCCAGGTCGGAAACCATGATTGCTTTTTCAATTTCAGGAATAGCAGTCATGTCGTATGGCTGGATCTGTAGCAGTCGTGGCTCAGGAACAGAAATGTTGGCCAGCTGCTTGAGTGGTGTTGGAGACCCGTAGTATTCAACCGTAATACGGTCAAGTAGTGCAGGATTTGCACGACCAGCACGAACACTCATTAGATCAGAGCGCAGAACGCTCATTGTTTTATCCATTTTTTCTTGTAGATACTTATGTACTTCGTTAGCCATGGGCTACCCCTCCTTGATTATCGTTCCAATTTCCTCGCCCAATGTGACGCGGATGATGTTTTCAGGGTCCTTCAAGCCAAAAACGTGAATTGGAATATGATTGTCCTCGCAAAGTGTGATTGCAGTGGAATCCATTACACCAAGGCGTTGGTTAATAACGTCACGGTGCGTCAGCTTATCCAGCTTGACTGCATTAGGATTCTTTTCTGGATCACTGTCATAGACTGCGTCTACCTTCTTAGCAAGTAAAATAATTTCCGCTTCGATTTCTGCCGCTCTAAGGGCAGCAGTAGTGTCAGTTGAGAAGAATGGGTTGCCAATGCCCGCAGAGAAAATCACCACTCGTCCCTTTTCTAAGTGTCGCATAGCTCGTCTGCGAATGTATGGTTCCGCAACCTGACGAATATCAATTGCTGACATCACTCGAGATGGTACACCAACGTGCTCAATGGCGTCCTGCATCCCCAGTGCATTCATTACAGTAGCCATCATGCCCATGTAATCTGCTGTGGCACGATCCATGTCCTCGTGGGAACGACCTCTCCAGAAGTTTCCGCCACCCACAACAACTGCTACTTCTACACCCATATCAGTGAGCTTCTTAATTTGACCGGCGATATTCTTAATGGTTGGATCATCGATCCCCATTCCCTTTTCACCAGCCAAAGCTTCACCACTTAGCTTTAATATGACCCGTTTATATGTTGGCTCCAAGCGCAAACCCTCCGTTTCTTGTGACATCTTCTATATTCTATTCACAAAACCCTGCAAAACGGCAGAATTTATCGAAAAATCAGGCCAATTCCTTGAAATTAGCCCGAAAAAAGAGAACACAAGAATGTGTTCTCTTTTCAAATTATCCTTGAAGTGTTTTCGCTACTTCTTCAGCGAAGTTTTCTTCTTTCTTTTCGATGCCTTCGCCAACTTCGTAGCGAGAGAAACGTCGAATAGATAGGTTCTCACCAATCGTAGCAATCTTTTCTTTTAGAAGCTCTTCGATTGTAATGTCAGGATTCTTGATGAAAGGCTGCTCTAGCAGGCAAACTTCTTTGTAGTACTTAGAAATTCGGCCTTCTACCATCTTTTCAACAATCTTTTCAGGCTTGCCTTCGTTTAGTGCTTGCTGCTTAAGAATGTCTTTTTCGTTTTCGATTACAGAAGCAGGTACTTCTTCACGACGAACGTACATTGGGTTAGAAGCAGCGATTTGCATTGCTACGTCAGAAGCGAACTGCTGGAACGCGTCATTCTTAGCAACGAAGTCAGTCTCAGAGTTGATCTCAACTAGGACACCAATTCGGCCACCACCGTGGATGTAAGACTTAACGATACCTTCAGAAGCGATACGGCCAGCTTTCTTAGCAGCCTTTGCAAGACCCTTCTCACGAAGCTTCTTGATTGCCTCTTCCATGTTACCGTCTGTTTCTACAAGCATTTTTTTACAGTCTAGCATACCTGCGCCAGTTGTTTCGCGCAGTTCTTTAACCATTGCAGCTGTTACAGCCATTTGAATTCCTCCTCGTCCGATACTTATCAAAAGGGTAAGGAATATATCCTTACCCTCCTAGTAGTCAATTACTCAGCGTCAGCTGGTGCTTCTGCGTCCATTTGCTCACCTTGGTTAGCTTCGATGCAAGCGTTAGCCATTGCATTTGTAAGAAGTTTTACCGCACGGATTGCGTCATCGTTTCCTGGGATTAGGAAATCAACGTCGTCTGGATCACAGTTAGTATCGACAATTGCTACTACAGGAATACCAAGAACGCGTGCTTCTTGAATAGCAATTTTTTCTTTTTTAGGATCAACAACAAACATAGCCTTTGGCAGGTCTGTCATTTCTTTGATACCGCCCAAGAATTTCTCTAGCTTCTCTTTCTTGTTGCGAAGCTGGATAACTTCTTTCTTAGGAAGTGCTTCAAATGTTCCGTCTTCTTCCATAGCTTCTAGCTTGTAAAGAAGATCGATACGCTTTTTGATTGTTTTAAAGTTTGTTAGCATACCGCCCAACCAACGCTTGTTTACAAAGTACTGGCCAGAACGACGTGCTTCTTGCTCGATAGATTCTTGAGCTTGCTTCTTCGTACCAACAAAAAGAACTTTACCGCCATCAGCTGTAACTTCCTTAATGAAATCGTACGCGTCATCGATCATCTTCACTGTTTGCTGAAGATCGATGATGTAAATACCGTTACGCTCCGTGAAAATGTATGGAGCCATCTTTGGGTTCCAACGACGTGTTTGGTGACCAAAGTGTACGCCAGCTTCTAGAAGCTGCTTCATGCTTACTACTGCCATTTCATTACCTCCTGAGTTTATCCTCCCCGCACATCATCTTGATGGACAACCTTGCGGCACCGATCCATCAATCCATAGCGGGTGTGTATTGTTACCCTAAGTAGTATAACACAGGGTATAGCGCTGTTCAACGGCTTTTTTATTTTCTTGTTTTCAACATTAATTCAAGCTCTCTGATACCCATATGTAGCTCCTTGGCCACCTGTTGCATGGGTTTTCCTTCCTTGAGTTTTAGATGCGCCTTATCGGTCAAACTAAGGGGACCCTTTGGTAGCTCTTCTTGGACGGAGGCTTGATCGTCTTCGCCCTGGTGAGCGGTGACTTCAGCTGAACTATGGGCTTGAATGGTCTCATAGACACCATTCTTTTGGCCCTTATGGTATTCCATGATGTACCGTTCAATATCGGTAATCTGTTTTTCATGGACGGAGTACTTTCCTTCTAAATCCTCAGTAATATCATAAAAGGCCTGGTTAAGATCGTCGATCGTCCCCTCAACCTTTTCTAGATACCTGAGAACCTGCTGGACGTTTGCGTCGCTCAGTCCAGAAAATTGTGTGTTTCTCATACGAATGGCACGTTGAAACTCGTTGCGTATGAGGAGTACAGACGCAACAACAATCAACGTGCCAATGAGTATACTTATCATTCCCAACATGTTTACACCTTCATGTCAAACCGGTGGTAGCCTAGACCCATCTTCTGCTTGTCATCTTTCTTCTTGTCTTTGTCCTTATCGTCATCCTTGTCTTTCTTCTTCTTCTTGGATGCTTCCTTACGGTTGTTCTTAGACTTGTGATCTTCATCGCGTATACGACCATGGTCCTTTTCGTCCTTCCGGTTGGTTTGCTTCATTTTCCGGTCAGTCTCTTGGATCGTAGTCTTCTGCTGTTGTTGCAGGGCATTGGCCTGCTTGTTGACAACGGTTTCTCTCGCTTTGTTGAACTGTTGTACCCGGGGTACAATGACTTGCATGTCAATTGGTCTTAAAGGCATTGGATCACATCCTTAACTATGTTCTCACAGTTACGATCTCACCATCTTGCTTGCAAATTTGTGCTCCCTTGATCAATTTCTTGACATTGTAATGGGAATGGCCAATTCTAATTTTTGTACCTGGGTAGACATCCAGGGCCTGGATTGACGAGTCTTGTAGCTGAGAAATCAGATCTTGCAACTGCTGTAACTCTTTAGCGTTGACCATCATCTCGTCGTGGTACTGGCGTTTACTGGAAGCGCTCTTATCAAACATAGCCCGTGCCTTTTGATTGGCCGGGTCCGCCTTCAATTGGCGATCCAACAAAGTCAGAGCTTGATCGAGTTTTTTTATGTTTTCTTTCAACTCTTTGATCTTTTCAGTGATTTCTTTATAGCGATCTAGGATCGTACTGTCCACACCTAGGCGGATCTTTGTAATAGTACCAATTTCTGAACCAATGGCCTTGGCATTGATATTGCCCCTGACATTGAGTTCTCCACCAATGATCAAGCCCTTGCGACCTTGTACTTCTACTTGTCCATTACAGAACACAGTGGCGTGCATGATGGCGTCCGATTTGATATTGCCATTAACGCGAACTTCCGCATTATTTATGAAACGGCTGATCAGGTCCCCTTTGCAAGAAACCTTAGCCTCATCGTTGCCCTGGATTCCAGCTCCAATTGTGATATTACCGCCACAATCAATCGTAGCAGCTTCAACTAGGCCTCGAATTTCCAGGTCATCGTCACACTCAATTGAATAGCCCGTAATGACATTGCCAAAGACAACAACTTTACCGTTGAACCTGATATTGCCTGTTTTCACACCAACATCTGTCCGGATCTCTAGGACTTTGATAATACCAATCCTGTCTCCGACGATCTCAATGGTTCCTGTTGCTTGGGCGAACATCTGCATGCCGTCTTCTGACAGTTGGACATACTTGCCCAGCTTGAAGTTCACTGTCTTTCCTGGTTTTGCCCTAACTTGTTTGCCCGTTACTGTGATTCCATCTTCACCAGTAGTCGGAAGTACTTTCGTTCCAAGTAGGTCCCCTTCCATTACAGTTTGGAAGGTGTCCATTTCCTTAAAGTCAACAGTGCCGTCATCATTCATCTTAGGCTTAGCCTTATGGTTAATGTCGATCGTGTAATCAATGTAACCATCCACGCCATTTTCATGGGGCTTACCCTTGGCAATCACAAGATTGGTTACTTGACTTGGATTGGACGCAGCAGCGTTCAATGCGGCTGGAATCACGCCATAAACGACATTTCTTTTCTTTAAGAACTCTAAAATGGCCTCCTGCGTAACAACCGCATTGGGCGAGTTCAGCTCAATCGACAATCGCGCAGAATAATAGTCGCTAGCTATTGTCAGTTGTAATGTATAGGGATTGGAATTTCCATTCCCATTGTTTTGTTGTTGTTCTTCATTCTGGCTCATATGCGCACCCCTTAGTATAGGTCCTCAATTGACGTTCGTAACTTGGAGATCGCCTTTGTGTGAAGCTGAGATATCCTCGACTCCGATATCCCCAGGACCTCTGCGATTTCCTTGTACGTCAGCTCCGAGAAATAGTAGAGATCAATGATCATCCGCTCTCTCTCAGGCAATGACTCAATACGTTCCACCAAAAGTCGCTTTGTCTCACCTTCGAACAATTTCTTCTCAGGGCTTCCGTCAATATCCTTGTCACGGATGGAAAAGTTGCTGTTTTCAGCCACTTTTTCATCTAAGGACATAACTGACAAGGAGGAAACCTCACCCATGAGTTTGCTCAACTCAGCCAAGGTCAAATTCATTTCATCGGCTATCAGTTGGTTGTCCACTTCTGCCCCATGGATCCCATGGAGTTTGGACATGGCGTCTTCCAGTTGCTTGTATTTTTGTCTTGTGCTACGAGGTATCCAGTCCATCGCCCGTATTTGATCGACGATGGCTCCACGTATGCGAATGTTTGCATACGTTTCGAACTTCACGTGCTTATCTATATCAAACTTTTCTATCGCATCGATCAGTCCCAATACACCATAACTCACCAGATCATCATATTCCACATTCGAGTTGAATGACGTAAACAGCCTGCCCGCAATAATACGGACAAGCTCTACATACTCAACAATCAATTGATCCTTGGCATCACGGTCATTCTTCAATTTAAATTGAAGCCAAAGTTGTTTTTTTTCCTGTTCTGTCATTGTAGATCGACCCCTCTGCCAAAATCAAGGTTAAACCGTTTTGGTTCCATGCCCAATGGTCTTAATTAAAAGACGCCCGTCATCGGGATAAAACTCAATTGTTCGACCAAAATTTCCGCCTGTATCATCTGCTTTAATGGGTATTCCCATGGATTTTAGGATCCCTCGCACCGCTTCGGCATTTCTCTGACCGATTTTCATCATATCGTTGCTACTTTTGAAAGAGAACATCTGCGCACCACCGGCAATCTTACTGACAAGTCGACGCTTGTTGGCGCCTCTTTGTTCCATCATGGCGATCATATCCACTATGGCAGTGTCAGCAAACTTAGCGCGGTTTGTGTTATTCCGAATAGCTTCACTGGACGGCAACATGATATGAGCCAAGCCAGAGACCTTCGAAACAGGATCATACAAGCAAATACCAATACAAGACCCCAACCCGAGAGTTGATAATACTTGAGGCGGTCCGGCAACCTTTAAGTCAGCCATACCAACCTTCAAAATTTGGCTCATAGTTGTACTCCTAAACTATTTAAAAGCGTTTCATACGAATCAGGTTCAGGTATCAAGAAGAAATACCCTTCTACTGTTTCATTTTCTTGGAATTCAATGAACTCGTTTTCAATGATCAATATTTTGTCCCCCATTAGACCAAATTCGATCGCTGGAACGCTTAGTACTGCGCCTGCCATGTCCACGGCAATAGACGGTACAGAGATCTTGATATTAAGGTTCGTCAAGCCCGAGAGTGATGAGATATAGGAACCCGCTAGGATATTACCAATCTCCTGCAGTGCTGAGAAGGCAAACTCATCTAGATCTGTGTTGTCCCTTGGCATTAAAAGGTTAATCAGTGACAGGGCTGCGTCTAATTTCAAGACAAACATGATGCTCCCTTCCATATCGCCTTCGATTTGGAAGAAGATGCCGCACACTTGTACTTCTGCACCGCCCAGCATTTCAGGTACCTCTGGAAAATCGAGCACATTTACCTTTGGCACATTCATGTCAACCTTCTTGTTGATCATTTTTGCCAAGGCCGTGGCCGCATTTCCTGCACCTATATTTCCGATTTCTTTTAATACATCCATCACCATCGAGTTAATATTATCGATGTATCCGTCCATTCTATTCTCCTGTCTTACTGGGTTTCTATGTTCTCTACACCCAGCACCTTTTGCAGATCAATTAACATGATAATGCGTCCTTCGTTCTTACCAATTTCATAAACGAATTCCTCACCACCACTACCACGAACTGAAGGTGCTGGATCAATATCTTCTGGATCCAACTGAAGCACCTCAGACGAAGAGTCAGCGATCATGCCAACTGCGTATTCTTTAAAGTTTACTATGATGATTCTTGATTCATCATCAAAATCCTCTCGACTCAGCTCAAATCGCTTTCGCAAATCGATAACAGGTATAACATTCCCCCGTAGATTGACAACACCTTCTACATACTGGTCTGTATAGGGCACCCGCGTAATCGGGAGCATTTTTTCAATGTTTTCAACATATTTAATGTCAATTCCATAGTATTCTTCATTCACCTTGAATACTACATATTCTCGGAAATCACTCATACTGTAGCTCCTTTCGTAGGCTTACAACAACTGATTCGGATCAACAATCAATGCAACGGAGCCATTACCTAGTATAGTCGCACCAGCGATAATCTTAACGCCGGTTAGGTACTTGCCCAGTGACTTGATTACGATTTCTTGCTGGCCAATAAGACTATCAACAACAAGACCCGCTTCTTGCTCGCCCTTACGAACGATAACCACAATCATTTCCTCTTTATCTTCTGCTGTCTGCTTCACATCTAGCAGGTTACCAAGACGAAGGATTGGCAATGTTTTATTTCTGTACAGGACAACTTCTTGGTTCTGTACCATACTGATTGCCTTTTTCTCAATCGTCGTGATCTCTTTAATATTGTTGAGTGGCAGTGCGTACTTTTCTTCTGCCAAGTTAACCATAAGTGCCTGGATAATAGCCAGTGTCAGTGGAAGGCGAATGGTAAACTTGCTTCCCTTTTCTTCTTCGCTGCTGACTTCAACTGTACCATTTAAGGACTCGATTTTGCTCTTTACAACGTCTAGACCTACGCCTCGGCCAGAAAGATCTGTAATTTCCTCAGCAGTGGAGAATCCTGGTTTAAAGAGAAGGTTAATAATGTCATGGTCTGACATCATTTCTACTTCACGATCTGTAACCAGTTGCTTGTCCAGGGCAATTTTAAGGATCTTGTCAGGAATGATACCGCCACCATCGTCTTCTACTTCGATGACTACGGTATTGCCGTCAGGATAAGCTCTTAGGGCCACAGTACCTTGCTCTGCCTTACCCCTTTGCTCTCTGACTTCCGGACTTTCAATGCCGTGGTCGATGGAGTTTCGGATCAAGTGGATTAGTGGATCACCAATCTCGTCGATAACTGTACGGTCTACTTCTGTTTCTTCCCCTGACATGATCAGCTTAATGTTCTTGCCAAGGTCCTTGGAAAGGTCTCGTACCATCCGTGGGAAGCGGTTAAATGTTCTTTCCACAGGTACCATTCGAACTTTCATTACCGCGTCGTGGAGACTTGTAGTGATTCGTTCTAGGTACTCAATGGCTTCGTTCATATTCTGACGATTATCTGCAGTGTCATGGTCTTCCAGACGCGTCTTAATGATAATGAGTTCGGAAACGAGATTCATGAGGTTGTCAAGGCGGTCAATGTCAACACGAACGGTTTTGGACTGCTTGGCACGTTCTTTCTGCTTGGCCTGGTCTTGGGCACTATCCGCTTTTTTCGCCTTACGCACAACCGGTGCCGGCTCGGGGCGAGACGGTGTGGCAACAGGCGCAACATCGGGTGCGGGCGCATCTTCCGCTGGTGCCAGTTCTTCTACAACTTCACCAAGGTCTTCGCGCTCTACGTCATTTACCTGGACATCTGCAACCTCTGAGATGTTTAGAATTTCGTGCTGAATGCTGTCCTTGTCCATGTTGGATACAAAAAGGATTTCAAAACTGCTTTCAAACTTCTCGTCTTCGATTTCTTCTGCAGTTGGATGAGACTTAATAACTTCACCAAACTGTTCCAGGGTGTTAAACACGATAAAAGCCCGGGCAGCTTTTAGCATGCAACCAGGGTCTAAGGTTACTTTTATCATTTGAAGGTGGAGGGCTTGCTCCTTGGCCTTCATGAATACATTTTCAAGACCTGTCAGGTCTAGGCTGAAGCCTTCCTCAGAAGCTGTTGGAGCAGTTGGTTCTTCAACCACTTCTGGTGCTTCTTCCTCCGGTTTTGAGGCTTCTGGCTGCTTGTTCTCCAAAATAGCCTTCAGCTTGTTCACCAATGGGACTGGGTCCAGGTCACTTTCTTGACCTGTACTTTCAAGGGAGTTGATGTGTTCTTCCAGTGTGTCGAAACACTCAAACAAAACATCAACAATATGTGTTGTTACTGGAATTTCACCATTACGCACCTTGTGCATTACATTTTCCATTTCGTGGGTTACATTGGCTACTTTTGTAAAGCCCATTGTACCCGCCATGCCCTTAATGGTATGGGCAACACGGAAAATTTCATTCAGCAGATTCAAGTCCTCTGGCGTGTTTTCCAGGTCCAGCAGAATTTGATTCATATGCTGTAAGTGTTCCTTCGATTCATCAATGAATATTTCGAGATATTGACTCATATCCATATGCTACACCCCCATCGCTTTCATGATTTCAGTTGAAATCTCACCTAGTGGCACCACTCGGTCTACGACCCCTTCAGCTATTGCCGACTTAGGCATCCCAAACACTACACAACTATCTTCGTCCTGAGCAATAATATGTGCTTTATTCATCACTTTCACATTGGACAGTCCTTTCGCACCGTCAGCACCCATACCGGTCATAATGACACCAATGACATTGTTTGACCCCAAGTCCGCCAATGAATAAAACATGGCGTCTACTGAAGGTCGATGTCCTGTGATCGGCGGATCCGAGCCAAGAATGATCTTGTAGCTGGTTCCAGTTGATATGACCCTAAGGTGCTTGTCTCCCGGTGCAAGGTATGCACAACCCGGACAAAGAATGTCTCCGTCCTCAGCTTCTTTTACCGCTAGATCAGACATGGAGTCCATCCGTTCCGCCAAGGATTTTGTGAATCCTGGAGGCATATGTTGAACGATGATTACAGCTGCATTTATATCCCCTGGTAATTTGGGCACCACGGACTGTAGAGCCCTTGGTCCACCAGTTGATGTTCCTATTGCAATTATTTTATCAATTCTACCATCTTTATGTACAGCCTTTTGGCGAGGTTTTCGCACTATTTTTTGCGTCTCAGGCCGTTTGGGCCGTGCAAGAGGTGCTTGTCTGCGTACCGACCGGACGCGAACCCGGGAAGCTACAGAAATTTTCTCGAACAACTCTTCTTTCATATCATCGGTATTGACCTTAAATATGCTAGATGGTTTGGTGATAAAATCGACAGCCCCGTATTCCAGTGAGGTAATTGTGGCATCAGCCCCCTCTTTTGTGAGGGAACTGAGCATTAAGACTGGTACAGGATGCTCGTCCATGATTTTTTTTAGTGCTTCTATGCCATCCATGATGGGCATTTCGACATCCATGGTTACAACATCAGGTTGAAGTTCCTTAACCTTGGCAACAGCGTCTTTCCCATTCCTAGCCGTGCCGATCACTTCAAAATCATTGGACTCATTGATAATGTCAGAAATAACCTTACGCATAAAAGCTGAATCGTCAACTACTAAAATACGTACTTTCATGTTATATCAGCCCTTTTCTTCTCATGTTACGTTGCTTCTGGAAGATATAGCTAATGATCATGGAACGATCGTTTTCTTCCATTTCTTCGAATGCGAAGCCTATTTCATACTGCTCGTAGGTACCAAACGATTTTTTGCACCGTACCACTTTACCCTTGAATGGCATCTCTTTTTCTCCTAAAACTAAAACACCATCCAATTCTGTTCCCACGTCGATAGCTCGCTTGCAAAGGGCCTTAAATCCACCCCCGCTGAGGTCTTTCCCCGTGAGTTCAATGTACATTTCGTCTGGTTCTTCGTCGACTATAATGTCTGGCATATTCTTGTATTTTTCGATCAGCTTTTCACGTTTGCGGATTTCTGCTTCCGTAAGTTCTGGAGCATCTGGGTCCTTTAGTTTGATCTCACCCACATAAGGGAGCCTAAAAAACCGTCTTCTTTGTGATCGACTGATGTCTGTACTTTTTCTAAGTTTTACATAGTTGGTACCTGCTTCTGTGCCCCTGGTGACCACAGTCGCATAAAAACTAAACAAACCCGAAGTATCTCGAGGTACATTAACCAAGAGACTTGCCCCGATGGCAACGGCATAGACGTTACCCTGGTAGATTGGTGAGGACACGGTAAAATCCAAGTCGTTCACAACTGTGAGGACATTGGACTTCATACGAATTATAGTGTTGTCTTGCTGGAGTACATCTAGGTCTAGAGGATCACCAGCGTCTAGAAGATCAAACAACGTTGTTGCCAAATCAGTCCTCCAATCTGGTCATTATGTTCTGAATAACCTGGAGAGGAATCGAGTAAAACCCTTCTCCTCATGGGTGTAAATCTTATTGTTGTCAATGTTGTAAGCAATTAGTTCGACACCGCGACTGGCCAAGCAGTTGGGATAAGTCAGCAGGAAGGGTTTTTGATTCCGGACCGACTTTCTCACATTGTTGTCGTCATAAATGTAACCCAAATTCTCAAGTTCAATATCTAAGAACTTCTTTGTTGCGCTATTGAGACGCGTGAAGACATTTTGTCCTTCCTGGTTGGACTCAACCCGGTTGACAACCACCTTCATTTGGATGTCTTGAGATGACACATTTTTAATTACAGCATAGGCGTCAGTAATGGACGTTGGGTCCGGCGTTATAACCATGATGACGTCACTGGCTGCCCGGATAAAGGACATGACCGACGACGACAGGCCTGCCCCGGTGTCAATAATGATATAGTCCGCGTCCTGGTTGAGGTGGTGGAAGCTCTCAATGAGGGTGACAACCTCTTCCTCGTCCAAGTTGACTAAGTCCATTACCCCAGAGCCACCACTGATGACACGGAGACCTTCTGGTCCCTCCATAATCACGTCCTGAATGCTCTTTTCTTTGCGGATAACGTGGGATAAGGAATACTTGGGTACGAGCCCTAAGACCACGTCCACGTTGGCAAGCCCCAGGTCTGCGTCAATGATCGTCACTCGTTTCCCCTGCCGCTGCAGGGCCAAAGACAAGTTGACAGCAAAGTTGGTCTTCCCTACACCACCCTTTCCACTGGAAACGGTGATTACACGGGCATCATTGACATCAGATAGCTGGTCAAGGCTATCTAGGTCTACGTCCCCCTTGGTCTTATAAATGATTTCCCTTAGTTTCTGTGCCTGATCCATCATAGTTCACCTACTATTGAGTCTACAAGTTTTTCAACACTTGCCACTTCTATGTCGTCTGGAACACTCTGCCCAATGGCAAAGTAAGACAGGGGTTTTCCTGATAAAACCCGCGCATTCACAATGTTAACTAACGACTCAGCCTCATCTAGTTTGGTAAACAGTAATTTAAAATCACTTAGGAAATCATAGGACTTTAGTATGCTTACAATTTCCTTATACCCAGTGGTAAGACTGATTACTAAAAAAATTTCAGGTGTCGGTAGGTGCTCAAGCAAGCTATTTAAATCGGTTCGTAGCTCCTCCGACTTGTGAGAACGACCTGCTGTGTCTACCAGTATATAGTCCATATCTTCATACTTTGCCATAGCCATGGGAAGCTCGTCTGGTTCGTAGACCACAGACAAGGGAATCCCCAAAATTTCACTGTAGGTCTTTAGCTGTTCTACGGCTGCGATACGGTATGTATCTGCTGTTATAAGGCCAACCGACTTGTTTTCCAACAAGGACAACCGAGCGGCTAGCTTGGCCAAGGTAGTGGTTTTTCCAACACCGGTTGGGCCAATAAAGAGAAATATTTTCCCTGTTCGCATTTCAGATTCTATTGTGAAGGGGTCCCCCATGTGATCCGCTAGCAAGGGCCGAAGTAATTTAAAGGCCTTTTCAGCATCAAACTCATCTAAATTGACCTTACGTTCCATTCGATCAACCAAAAGCTCGATGACTTCCTTACTCAGCTCCCGCTCCTCAAGCATTTCAATCAGGCGGTCCTTCTGGGAAACTTCCTTAACCTTTGCCCCCTCGGTTCCCAAGTCCATTTTCGCCATAATTAAGTTCATCATGGACCTTAGTTCAGAAACTTCGTCAGTGAGTTTTTGGTCCTGGACAGGCTCGCTTGTCTGACCTCGGCCACTGATTTCCCGAATGGCCTTTAAGGCTTCGATGCGCTTTGGATCGGTTTCACGGTTGGCCGCAGGTGCTGGCTTATCATCCTCGTCAATGGCGGCAACCACCTCAACAAGCGGTTTTTGAAACCATCCTCGGATGCCCTTCTTTTTGATCTTCCTCGTATGAAGGATAACAGCGTCTTTTCCCAGTTCACTCTTAATTTTGATCATTGCTTCAGAAACATCTGCTGCAATATATCGTTTTACATTCATTTACACAGCCACCATTCCTGAAGATTTGACTTCTACATCTGCTTCCAGTTCATTATAGGAGAGAACAATTAAATCAGGGATTTGTTGCTCAGTTAACCGTTTAAAGTAAAAACGCACAATCGGTGCTGTGAGCACAATGGGTTGTTCTCCAAGAGCAAGCAGATTTTGAATCTGAACAGCCAGGCTGTTCATCATATTTTGGGTTGTCGACGGATCTAAGGATAGATAGGAACCCATATCCGATTGCTGGATAGACTCCATTAACATGTTCTCCAGATCCTGTTCTAATGTCACGACTTGCGCCCGCTTGGAAGGCATGTACTGAGCAGTTATCTGCCTACTCAGAGCCTGGCGGACATACTCTGTCAATATGTTGACATCCTTTGTTGATGGTGCGTAGTCAGCCAATGATTCCAGTATAGAAACCAAGTCCCGAACGGACACGCCCTCTTTCAGGAGGTTACCAAGAACTTTTTGTACATCACCAATACTCATCAGGCTTGGAATAAGTTCATCCACAAGGGTTCCATGGGTCTCCCGAACGTTATCAATTAGTGACTTCACTTCTTGTCGACCGATGAGTTCATGGCTGTATCGCTTCACTACCTCTGTCAAATGTGTTGATATAATTGACGACGGATCAACGACCGTATAGCCTAGGATTTCTGCCTTTTCCTTTTCTTCTGATGAAATCCATTTGGCAGGTAATCCAAAAGCAGGTTCTATGGTGTCTACACCGACAATGTCTCCCTCAGCATTTCCAGGGTCCATGGCAAGATAGTGATCAAACATAATTTCGCCATAAGCCACTTCATTTCCTTTAATTTTTATGGAGTAAGCATTGGGTTCCAGTTGAATGTTATCCCTTAATCGGATCATTGGAACTACAATCCCAGACTCCAGTGCGATCTGCCTTCTAATCATGACCAGACGGTCGAACAAATCGCCCCCTTGATTGGGGTCCGCTAGGGGGATAACACCATAACCAAACTCTAGTTCAATGGGGTCTACCTGCAATAGAGGGATAATGTTCTCTGGCTTTCGAATGTCTTCAACATCCGTATCCTCTTCTTCTACTTCTTCTTCGTCAGTTGCCTTCTTGACCTCTCTTCTGAGCATAAAGCCCAGGTAACCAAAGACAATTGCTAAAGTAAACATTGGCAAAGTAGGGAGCGGGGTCATACCAAGGGCCGCTAGGACACCTGCAATGATAAACATGGAGTCCGGCTGGGCAAATAGCTGACCAATAACATCAGAGCCAAGGTTTGAGTCGGATGCTGCCCGAGTAACGACAATACCTGTTGCTACGGAGATCATCAAGGCAGGAATCTGACTCACCAGGCCATCCCCAACAGTGAGCAGGGTATACTTCTGAAGGGCTTCCGCAATGGGAAGTCCAAAACGAAAAGCACCAATGGCAAATCCAGCAGCAATGTTGATCAGGGTAATGATAATACCAGCGATGGCGTCGCCTTTTACAAACTTACTGGCACCATCCATGGAACCATAAAAGTCAGCTTCCTTTTGGATAGTCATGCGTCGTTCCCTTGCCTGGGCCTCAGAAATCAGGCCTGAGTTTAGGTCCGCATCGATGGCCATCTGTTTACCTGGCATGGCGTCCAAGGTAAATCGTGCAGCAACTTCTGAAACTCGTTCTGCACCCTTTGTGATAACCATGAACTGAATAATAATGATAATAACGAAGATAACAAAACCAACGATGGGATCGCCACCGATTACAAACTGTCCGAAAGCAGCAATAACCTGTCCACCTTCTCCTATGGAAAGAATATTTCGTGTGGTTGAAATATTGAGAGAAAGGCGAAACAGGGTCGTAATCAATAGCAAGGATGGAAATATAGCCAGTTCAAGAGGTTCACGAATGAACATGGATAAAATCAAAATAAGGAGTGCCAGTGCGATATTGACGCTAAGAAACATGTCGAGTAATCCCAAGGGTACAGGGATAATCATCAACAATACGATTCCTATGACAAGTAATACGACAGCTAAATCTCCAAATCGCATAGATGCCTCCTAGACTTTCTTCTTCAAGTTATAAACGTAAGCCAAGACTTCTGCCACGGCGTGGTAAAGGACCTCGGGAATGAAGTCACCTATTTCCACGTCGGCATACAAGGCTCTTGCCAGAGGCTTATTTTCAATAACTGGCACATCATGGTCACCGGCTATACGTTTTATGTTTGCTGCAATCAAATCTTGACCCTTGGCTACCACCTTCGGTGAACTACCCAGGTCTGCGTCATATGTAATGGCTACTGCAAAATGTGTAGGGTTAGTGATCACTACATCTGCTCCAGGGACTTCCTGCATCATCCGCCCCATGGCCATTTGCCGTTGCTTTTCTTTTATCTTTCCTTTTAGCTGAGGGTCCCCCTCAACCATCTTATACTCGTCTTTGATTTCTTGTTTGGACATACGGAGGTCTCGTTCATTTTGCCAGTATTTGTAGGCGTAATCGCCTATTGCTAAGACAAAAAGTACAGCAATACAACGAATTAGAATGTTGAACCCAATGTCCCACAGCAAGGAAAAAATCTGGCCGAGCTCAAGTTGCATGGACTTAATCAATGCATCCATTCTTGAAATCACGTATGTGATAGCCACATAAATGAGTAGACCCGCTTTAGATAAAGACTTTACAAGCTCAACTAAAGATCGAATAGAGAACATCCTCTTAAAGCCACTTATAGGATTGATTTTGTCAAGTTTTGGTTGTATAGCCTCAGTTGAAAACAGTGGACCTACTTGTAGAAAAGTAATGGAAAAGCCTACTAGAAGGGCTACTCCCAACAAAGGAATAGAAATCGTTAGGATTTGAATGAATATCTCCCCCATTATTGACATTATAAACTGTGACTCCTCTAAGGCTTTAGGGTTTGCTGAAAGTGACATTATCCAATTGAAAACCCCAGCGATTTGGGAACTTATATAGCCTCCTAATGCATTAATAGCAACTACTACAGCTAGAAGTCCTGAAACAGAGGTCAGGTCTTTACTAGTTACAACTTGTCCTTTTTTCCTTGCATCTTGCTTTTTTTTGGTTGTCGCTTTTTCAGTTTTTTCACCTGCAAAATACTGCAGGTTCATTGGAACAACTTGTCTAATAATCACCGCATAACTCCTGGGAAGTACATAATATATTCACTTAACCATAGGAATAAATCCAAAAAAATATTTGCCAAATATGGAATCATAATGGACATGAGGGCTAAACCGAAGAAAATCTTAAAGGGTAGACCTAGAATGAAAATATTCATGCCTGGCATAGCTTTTGACAATAGACCCAGAATTACATTGGAAATGAAAACCATGATTATAAATGGAGCTGCCAATTGAAAGCCAATCTCAGTTGCTGAGCTTAACAAGTGAACTAACTGATAAACTATCCTAAAGTCGAATGTCGCAGTACCTAATGGAATCATCTCAAATGAGTTCATGACTGCTCTGATAACCATTTGATGTGTGTCTGTTGTCATAAAGACCATCAATGCAAGCAAATAAAAAAGATTTGCAGTTACAGGAAGCTGTTGATCGCCTGTTGCATTCATAACACTTACCATTGCAAATCCGATATTTCTATCAATAATCGTACCTGCAACATATACGAAAGTAAGTAACATAGTTGTAACAAGGCCAATAGCAAAACCTGTAACAAATTCCATCAACATATAGTAAACAAACAAGTCAAAAGTAATACTGTTAGCAACTTCTGCAGTACTTGCAATTGGAACTGCCGCAAGTGTCAAAAAAATTGAAAGTCCTAACCTTATCTGTGTTGGAACATTCCGACTACCAAAGATAGGTATAATCATTAACATGCCAGTCATACGAAAAAAAACTAATATCACCATCATCAATCCAGTGGTTAACATGTATACCTCCAACTAGATGAACAATCGATCTATTGTGTTAAAAGAAGCCCTGGCAAAGTCAATTAACTTCTGAAGTATCCAGGGTCCCAGTAATAATAGGGTGATGAATACACCAAAAATCTTAGGTACAAAAGCCAAAGTTTGCTCCTGAATTTGTGTCGTAGCTTGAAAAACAGCGATAACAAGACCGATAATTAATCCAACAAGGAGTATTGGTGCTGAAACGACCAATAGTGTTTGAATGCCTAATGAAAATATATCCAGGGCCAATCCTTGGTCCATATCTACCTCTATCCTACTCCACCAAATGTTAATATTGTTTTTTCAATGATTAAATTCCATCCATCCATCATAATGAAGAGCAAAAGCTTAAATGGTAAGGAGATCATAACAGGAGGGAGCATCAGCATCCCTAGAGCCATAAGGGTACTGGCTACAACCATGTCTATAACAATAAAGGGCAAAAATATCAGAAATCCTACTTCAAATCCAGTTTTGATTTCACTAATTACAAAAGCGGGTATCAGAGCAGATGTTGGCACATCTTGATAACTTTCGACTGAATCAACATTTGCTATATCTACAAACAATTGAAGGTCTTTCCCTCTTACTTGACTCAACATAAAATCTCTCATAGGTTCAATTGCTGCGTCAAAGGCTTGTTCTTGCGTAATCTCACCCGCCACCAAAGGATCATAAGCATTTTCTTTGACTGCTGTAAAAGTCGGGTTCATGACAAAGAATGTTAAAAAGAGGGCCAAGCCAATAAGGACCTGATTGGGTGGTGTTGTTTGTAATGCCAAGGCCCGACGCACAAAAGAGAGTATAATAATTATCCGAGTGAAGCTGGTCATCATGACCAAAATTGATGGTGCCAAAGTTAGTATGGATAGAAGCAAGATAATCTGAACCGTTGATGCTGCTTCATCGCCTTCCTCAACTCCGCCGAAATCAATGCTAATGTTGGGTATGGTCACATTATCTGCAAAAGAATGAGACCCTACCAGTAACAAAACTAGAATCAGGATCAGTACTTTAGTCTTCATTTTCATGATTTTGATCCTCTACTTTTTCACCTTTGTCCATCCACCGTTTCAACACACTGGAAAAATCGCCGCTAGAAGCGGCGATTGTTTTATCAATATTCAAATCCGATCGTTTGTCTAAAAGCTGAGCTCCATTTTTATCCATGTATACGACATAGTAAGTGCCCTGCAACTCAAAGATAACTATACTTTTGTCCACGCTCAGGGAAAGCTTTTCAACAAGCTTCATATTGCGATTGAACATAGAGCCCCCAGACGTACCTGTGGCTCGTTTGATCCAAACATACGCACCAAGTAACACCGTGAAAAAAAGTACCAAGCTTACCCAAGTCGACATCGGAATGAGAGAATAATCGCTATTTCCATCTAGTAGTGCAACGGCAGAAAAGGAAAGGTTCCGTATCATACGGTCTTCCCCCTTTTCATTAACCTAGAACTTTTTTAACAGCTTCAATAACGCGATCAGCTTGGAATGGCTTTACAATAAAGTCACGGGCACCGGCTTGAATTGATTCAATAACCATTGCCTGCTGGCCCATTGCAGAACACATCACAATCTTAGCGTTAGGATCAACTTTTTTAATTTCTTTCACAGCTTGGATACCATCAACTTCTGGCATCGTAATATCCATGATCACTAGATCTGGAGTTAATTCTTTGAACTTTTCAATTGCCTTTTGTCCATTCTCAGCTTCACCCACTACAGTGTAGCCATTCTTTGTTAGGACATCTTTAATCATCATTCGCATGAATGCTGCGTCATCAACCACTAATATTCCGTTCGGCATTACAAGCTCCTCCTTACCAAACCTATTCTTGTATTCGCTGTTCTGGGACAATTATGTCAGTAATGCGAATTCCGTAGTTTTCATCAACTACTACTACTTCGCCTTTGGCTATGCGCTTGCCATTGGCAAGGATATCCAATGATTCACCGACCAATCGGTCCAGTTCAACAACTGTTCCAATACCAAAATCCAAAATTTCGCTGATTTTCTTTGAAGTACGCCCCAGTTCAACAGAGATCTCCAGCGGAACATCGCGGATTAGGCTGATGTCGGATGTTAGATATTGACCACCATATGAACCGTCAAAACTCTCCAACTGAAGTGGCTGAGCACTCACAGGGTTTACATGCTGACGAGGTGGTTGTGCGTATTGCGGTGGCGCCTGTCCATAACCCTGCTGCGGAGGTGGTGCCTGAGCTGGCATCCCCTGTTGCGGCATTTGTTGTGGTTGTGGTGAAGGCTGCTGTGGTGCTGGTTGTGGAGCCGCTGCTGCAGGCTGTGCTGCCTGTGGTGCAGGACTTGGCTCCGGTGTTGCCTGTGGTGCCGGTGCAGGTGCTGGCTCCGGATCCATACTTTGCTGTAATAAGCTCGACACTAACTGTTTCGCCACTGCCACAGGGATTACCTGCATGATTTCACTATCAATCAGGTCGCCCACTGTCATTTTAAAAGCAATTTTAACCATCACTTCGTCTTGGTCAACGCCAAAGTCATCGAAATTGATCGTTTCCAGCTTTTGATAAATGGCTTCTGGTGGAGTTATATCTATCTTAGTGCCCAACATTTCAGACAAAGATGTTGAAGAAGAACCAATCATCTGATTCATGGCTTCAGATATGGCACTTAAGTGTAGATCAGTAAGTTCCTCTGCTACATTTGTACCATCTCCACCCATCATTAAATCAGTTATTATCTTTACATCACTTTCATTGAGGATTAAAAGGTTCAACCCCTCAATACCTATTTTATACCGAATATTAATCAAAACAAGGGGATCAATGAAATCCTTTGATAATTCTTCGAAATTTGTTACAAAAACCCGTGGAGTAGTGATTGTAACCTTCTGTCCCAGCAGTGTGAACAAGGTTGTAGCCGCTGTCCCCATGCTGATATTACCAATTTCACCAAGCGCATCCTTTTCTTCGTCGGTAATGGATTCAGATGGTCCTGAGCCTGATGGTGGTTCATCTGAACCG
>CAYFHQ010000063.1:0-21802 GCA_964342805.1 uncultured Peptostreptococcaceae bacterium
ATTGGACTACTTCATGTGTCTGAAAATGGACTACTTTATATTACCATTCACAACTACTTCAGGAGGTAAGTTGATCTTTCACATTTTTGCCTCACTAGCTGAATTTGAAGCAGATAGAAATAGGGAGAGAACAGACGCTGGTCTGGCAGCTGCACGGAGTAGGGGTAGAGTCGGGGGGCGTCCGAGAGCATTGACAAAAGAACAACACAGGCAATTAATCACGATGTCTCGAGATAAGTCCCTTTCAGTGAAAGCGATATGTGACACATTCGGGATTAAAAGACCGACATACTATAAGTACTTAAATAGTGACCCAAAGGATTAATATTGGCTCGATCACAATTAATGACTAGTAATGAGAAGCCTGTGCCTATTATAGTTGAAGAATCTTTGCAACAAAATGATCAGTTAGAAGATATAACACAAGTGTCTTATGAAAAGTTCTAAAAACATCGACAATATGATTAGGAAGTTTGAGACTAACTCAGAACAATTCTATTCCTCAAACTCTATTTTTCGCAATCAACGATGTCACAAAAGGTGACTACAAGAAGAAATACTATGCGATGAGTTACAATCGCACGATGGTCAAATTCATGATCTTTGGCTCTGATATCAAATCCTCGCACTGGCTTCATAGAATCTACTTTCTTTTGAAGCCTTTTTTCACGATTCCGATTCTTACAGTTATGCTGTTGGTCATAAACCTAATAATAAAGCCAGTGAAGTTCATTTTTAGAAAGCGAAGTTAGCAGTCTGTACACACTGGAAAATGATATCACATAGGCGTGGATCTGCACGATGAAGATGTCTGCAGAGCTTATGGGTTCTCCAGACGGTTTATCCAACGCGAACTGATCAGTTCAGGCAGATTTAAGATGGTGTCCATAAGCTTAGCCTTAAAACACTATGTAAGAGGCCTCTTAGATACCATACATCAGCTGATCGAGATAGAGTTTTCCTATGAAGAAAAGGAGTACAAGCACCAAGTGTCGGTAATCGACTTGGCCTCAGTAGCCCATGCCACGAAGGCGAAGGTGGTTATTGATCGCATAGAGGTCGCCGATTCCTGGCCAAGGAGTACCGCCTTGATATTCTTGGTGGCATCTCTTTCTGAGGCGGATTCTTTTGAACCCGCATGTAAGCTTTTGAACGACAAAGGGGCTGTTGCTAATAGAATCGAAGATTCTATTAGCAACAGCCCCTTTGGGTACTAGTAACGGGGTGACGTTAACCTAGTTGGGCAATAAAACGAAACGAATAATGAATAGGACCGCCAGCGCGTAAATAATAGGGTGAACTTCCTTATGACGCCCTGTAACGACCTTCATCAAGGGGTAAAAAATCAGTCCTGCTGCCACACCATTGGCAATACTAAAACTAAATGGCATTAGGGCAATGGTGAAGAAAGCGGGAACTGCTTCTGTGAAATCTTCGAAATTAACTTTCTTAATCGATTCCAACATCAGTACACCAACCACAATTAGAGCAGGGGCTGTGGCTTGTGTAGGTACTATGCCGATAATACCGGCAAAGAACAATGAGAACAGGAATAGGACGCCGGTCACTAGGGAAGTTAGACCTGTGCGACCGCCCTCTGCAATACCTGCATTGGACTCAACGTAGGTTGATGTCGTCGTCGTGCCTAGGAATGAACTCAATGTAGTTGCAACGGAGTCTGACAAAAGGGCCTTGTTCAGATTCCGAATACTGCCGTCTTCTTGGATCATGTTGGCCTTTTGGGCAGTGCCAAGGAGGGTGCCAATGTTGTCAAAGAGGTCCACCAAACTGATGGTAAGGACAACCATGGCCACGCTGGTTATGGCGCCAACAATCCCTCCACTACCACCGAAGAGAAGTCCGTTGAAGTCCCACTTCATAAAGGTAGGTGCAACGGACGGTGGCATGGAGAACAATGAAATACCGTCAAGGTTGGTCACGCCCATGGGAATCCCAATGAGGGTCGTCAATATGATCGCAATGAGCATGGCGCCTTTGACCTTGCGGGCAATCAGAACAACCATGAGAACTAGACCAATGAGTGATAGGAGTACGCCAGGGTCAGTGAAACTACCAAAGCCAACCAGGGTGCCAGGGTTGGATACGACGAGGCCTGCACTTTTCAGGCCAATTAAGGCAATGAACAAGCCGACGCCGGGGCCGATGGCCACCTTAATGTTGTCCGGTAGGGCGTTGATGATCTTTTCTCTAATGGATGTTACTGTGATGAATATAAAAATACAGCCAGAGATAAACACAGCGGCAATCCCTTGCTGCCAAGTGTATCCCATGGTCAAACAAACCGTGTAAGCAAAAAATGCAGTCAGTCCCAGGCCAGGTGCTGTAGCAAATGGAAGCTTGGCGTAGAGGGCCATGGACAAGGTGCCGTAAGCAGAAATGAGGCAGGTGGCCACAAATATGGAAGCAATCAGTGGGTCGTTGACCATGTTAAGACCTGCAGCAGCGTCCCCTACCAATCCCTGGGCGTTAATGCCTGCTACCTTGAGGATATTGGGGATAACCAAAAGGACATAGGCCATGGTTACGAATGTAGTTAAACCTGCAATAACTTCTGTTTTGACATCGGTACCGTGTTTTGCCAACTCGAAATACCGCTCAAAGAATGACTCGTCTTTTTTCTTGGACGTGAGCTCTATCTATTTTTCTACAGTTGTCATTGTATCGACCAATGACCACAAAGAATATGTTACAAAGTTCTAATAGATTTGTGATTGTATATTCTACACAAGGAGTTTTAGCTACAAGAAAAATGAAGAATGTTCAGAAAGGAGTCAAAAAGCGGACAATTCTTAAAAAAACAAGCAAGACACCCTATCTGACTTGTATAAAGTACACAAATAGAATGGGCGGGGTGACCCGAGGGAGTCGTATAAAAATAACGAAAAAACGATTTCCTGAGATTTGTGGAGAGTTGCAAAAATGTTAGGAGAATTAATGAAGTTTATCTTGTTTCATTCAAGTATTTTTAATGTTGAGAAATTTTGTTATACTGGTACTAGTTTATGGATAGAAAGGTTTATGAAAGGAGAAAGACATGAACCTCGTTCAAACAGAATGTAATGACAAGATTATCGCTTATCTGAAGCAAAGGCCACTGGTCAACCAGAATATCCTGGGGGCCCTGCAAAATGTAGATGAGTTGAACATATATGTAGACGACCCAGGGAACCCACAAGGGGTCTATGCCTACAGGGGCTACATGCGCTACCTCTATACGGAGTCAGACGACTTCTTGCAGGCAGTTATCCGCAAGCTAGAGGAAAAAGAGGACTTTTATGGTTTCTCTGGCATCCATGAACCCCTAGCGAAGAAGCTCATGGACCATTTTGGCTTCCACTGGAAGAACAAGTGCTCCATTTGGTCCATGGAGGAGGAAATCGACCTCTCCCAGATCAACCACCAGCCCCAGTCCCTCCAGCCCCAACATGCGGAATGGATCAACAAGCACTATGAGTATGCCGGCGAAGGCAGTGTCGACCGGATTCGTAAGGATATTGAAGACCGGCCCTCTTCAGCCATTATCATTGACGGTCTTCCTGTCTGTTGGGTCCTGATCCATGAGGACAATTCCATGGGCATCATGTATACCCTGGAGGACCACCGGCGGAAGGGCTATGCAGTGGACGTGACCCTGGACCTCTGTCGCAAGGTGAGGGAAAGGGGCAATATCCCCTATGTGCAAATCGTAGAAGGCAATAGCAAGTCAGAAGGCCTGGCGAGAAAAACAGGTTTTGTCCAAAAAGACTGGTGTTATTGGTTTGGCATTATTGTCGGTTTTCCAGACCCCCTATGGGAGCTTTCTGAAGCAGCCCGCAAGGAACTGGATACCTGCCCCTGGGACTCCAAGCCCCTCCACCCCCACTATATGATCAACCAACCCCTTGACCAGGTGGATAGCCAGTATAAGGTCACCCATGGCCAAGAAGGCATGTCCATCTTTGGGGCGTCGGGTTTTGTGGAAATGGACCTCCTAAAGAAAATTGCAGCAGACAATTGGGATGTCTGGGTGGCCACAGAAAACCATGAAATCCGGGCAGTGGCCATTACCAAGGATATGGGCGATCACGACCATGTGTTTGAGGCTATCACTCCTGTGATCCCCGGTCGGACAGCCCCCTGGCAGGCCTTACTCAAGTCCCTGGGTGAAGCCGACGGTGACGCCTTGTTTGGTTTCGGTGACCGCCTACAACACTTGGGCTTCCTTCCCTATCCCAAGGACCGGAAAATCGCTTCTATGTAAGAATGAAGGACCATAAGTAAAATAAAGGACCATATCTTGGAGGCATTTGTATAGCCCCAAGGCATGGTCCTTATTGCATTTTATCCGAATCGTCTGAGCTTGTAGAAATACTGGACCGCTGGGTGTTTGAGCCCATAGGTTTTTTCCAGACCCATGATCCTCTTTTTGCCCACCCGTCTATCCAGAAGGGCTAAAATATTGAGTAAGATATCCTCACTGTCCAAGCATTCTTCAATGGACTTGGACAGGTAGCTGGTGGCTACCTTGGTGAAGTCGG
The DNA here is from genome assembly GCA_964342805.1 of uncultured Peptostreptococcaceae bacterium. GTDB lineage: Bacteria > Bacillota > Clostridia > Peptostreptococcales > Acidaminobacteraceae > CAYFHQ01. Next base: position 4,539 of record CAYFHQ010000063.1, read on the forward strand.
ACTTGAGTAAGGCATTTTGGGCCTTGATCACGTCCTTGGCATAGGTGTTGAGGATCTGGTTTCGCGCAATGACTCGCAAGCGGTCCTCTGGAATTTTTCCACCGGAAGACTTTCGCACCCCTTCAATCTCTTCAGGACCAATGGATATGCTAACAGAAGGATCAGCCTTGACCTCCTGCTCGTTCTGATACCAGGTCACTCCGGAGTTTTCATTACGGTTATTGAGGACCTCGTCCTTGTCCACCAGAAGGTAACACTGGTTTTTCTTGTCCGGCGCATACCGGTAGCCGGCTGTGCTATAGGTCACCCGGTCTGCCACAGAAGGATTTAGAAACCCCTCCAATTGCTTTCTGATTTTATTCCAGTTCATAGGGCCTCCTTGATTAGGCCTTGATGGCCCACCGCATTTTTGTGGACTTGGCCCGGCTGTTATTGAAGCATTCCTCTGCTGAAGGACGAATAATGTCTGACGCAATTTCCTTGTAGACCCCGGCCTTAAGGAGTCGCTTGAAGGACTTTTTCACCATCCGGTCTTCACCGGAGTGGAAGGACAAAATCGCCACCCGGCCACCTGGTGCCAAGACATCTGGTAGCTTTTCAAGGAACTCATACAAGACCTCGAACTCCTCGTTTACATCGATCCGTAGGGCCTGGAAGCATCGCTGGCAGGACTTTTTCGTAGTTTCCTTCCGGGTTTTGGCAGGAAGGAACTTGAGGGCGTCTTCTATGATCTTCTGTAAATCGCTGGTTGTCTCAATGGATTTTCCCTTGCGAAGGGCCGTGGTAATTGCCCGGGAAATGCCACCGGCATAGGGTTCGTCGGCGTTTTCAATAAACATGCCTTCCATTTCCTCTTGGGACATGGTCTTTAGTCGCTCTGCAGCGGAAACCCCTTGGTTGGGATTTAGACGAAGGTCCAGGGGTCCTTGACTCTTATAGGAAAAACCCCGTTCCGGATTATCAATCTGCATGGAGGAGACTCCTAAGTCAGCTAGGACAAAGTTTAAGGGTCCCGACTCCGGCAAGACCTGGTCAATGTTGGCAAAGTTTAAGTGTTTGGCCGTGAGAATGTCCGGGCCAAAGCCCTGGTCAGCCAAACGCTGGCGTGTTTTGGGTAGTTCAATGGGATCGATGTCCAGGGCGTACAAGTGGCCCTGACCTTCCAGTTTCTTAAGCATTTCCTTGGAGTGGCCCCCATAGCCAAAGGTGGCGTCAAGGCCCACTTGACCCGGCTGGATTTGCAGGAAGTCTAGAATTTCATTAACACAAATGGAAATGTGCATGCCCGCAGGCGTACTCCCCTTTTTAATGACCTTTTCAATGGTGTCCGCATACTTGTCCGGATTGTGCTCCTTATACTTCTCGCTGAACTTACGCGGGTGGGTCCCCTTATACCGGACCCGACGTTTGAGCTTCTTTTCTTGATTTTCCATGGTTCACCTCTATAATGATCCTACTACTTGGGTATATACAACTTCTAAGGCTTCAATTGTACCACATCCACGCAAGTGACAAATTGGCATAATTGGTGGATTTTTCTGAAAACAATTAGAAAATGAAGGCAAGCTGGGGTACAATAGAACTAGACACACATCACCAATGACCCAAAGAGGAGGCGTTCAAATGACTAAACTACTACTTGGCCAGCCGGGAAGCGGCAAAACAAAAGAAATGATCAAGCACGCGAATTCAGCCCTGGAGACAGCAAAAGGCAATATCGTCTTCATCGGTGAATCGAAGGAATGCATTCTCGAAATCAACCATGACATCCGCCACGTGAATATCAGGGAGTTCCCATTGGAGTCCTCCAATGGTGTAATCGGCTTCTTGCACGGCATGATCAGCAACAACTATGATATTGAGTCCATCTACATTGACGGCATCACCAACCTCTTTATCATGACACCGGAAGAAATCTGTGCATGGCTGGACAAGATCAAAGTCATTGCGGACAAACACAAGATCAAGTTCGAAATCAGCATTAGCCATTCTGGCGACACACCAGATTGTTTCAAGCCTTATCTATAAACATCCAATAGCATAAACAAAGGGCATTGCCAGGGGGTTCAACCCAGGCAATGCCCTTTTTATCGTAGAAAAATAAGAAAACCTATAAAAGAGATGCGCCCTTGGCGATAAATCCCTTCATTTCTTCACTTGGCACCATGGACCCACCAGTCGCCCATGCCAGGTGGATGGCCCCCTGGGGAAGGGTCTTGCCCTGGACAGGGTCACCAGCCAGGAGGACAGGCCCCTTCATTCCAGCCAAGGCAGAAGGTTCCAACTGGAGATCCTCAGTTTGGTGGAGGCGGGTGAGTAGGCGGTACATTTCCTCGTCGGAAAGGGTGTAGCAGCCGTCCATCATGGGTTCCATGAAGCGGCCCACAAAGCCAGAGGGGCGGCCCACGGCCAAACCATCTGCTGCAGTCACATTGTCTAGGCCAATGTCACCAACAGCAATGTCGTCATGGAGGCCACTTGCCATGCCCAAGATCATACAGGGGCTATGGGTAGGTTCTGCAAAGAAGCAGTGGACATGGTCACCGAAGACCAGTTTCAGTCCAAAGGCCACACCACCAGGCCCGCCGCCAACCCCACAGGGGAGGTGGACATAAAGGGGGTGGTCCTGGTCGACCCTTTTTCCAGCGTCACGGAGCTGGGCTTCCAAACGCAGGCCCGCCACAGCGTATCCCATAAAGAGGTCGGTTGAGTTTTCGTCGTCAATAAAGTGCATATTGGGATCGGCCTCAGCCTGCCGCCGTCCTTCTTCAACGGCCTTGGAGTAGTCGTCCTGGTATTCAACCACGGTTACCCCCTTAGACCGGAGCATGTCCTTCTTCCACTGTTTGGCGTCAGCAGACATGTGGACAAAGACCTTAAAACCCATTTTGGCACTGATAATCCCAATGGACAGGCCCAAATTGCCCGTGGACCCAACGGCAATGGCATACTGGCCGAAGAAGTCACGGAATTCCGGATGATCCAGCTTGCTGTAGTCGTCAGTTAAGGACAGGAGGCCAGCCTCAAGGGCCAGGTGTTCACCGTGTTTTAAAACTTCATAAATGCCACCCCTGGCCTTGATAGAACCAGAAATAGCCAGGTGGCTGTCACACTTCAGAAGCAAGTCTCCTGGAAGGGTGACTTGATAACGGTCTTCCAGGTCTTTCTTCATCCGGGGTAGCGGTCGAAGGGGGGACTCAATAATCCCCTGGGTGCTTTGGGTCTCTGGAAAGACTGACTGGATATAAGGGGCAAACCGGGCTAGTCTTGCCTGGGCTTCCTTGACGTCTTCCAAAGTCAGTTGCAAATGGTCCTGGATGGAGGCCATACTTTTTAGCTTGGGGTTGATCCACAGGGTTTCTTGGTAATCCTTTAAGGCTTGCACCGTAGGATCTTGTAACCACTGGTCCATAATTGGTGTCCTTTCTAAGTCGCTGATATCAAGTCACAAAAATCAAGTCACTGAAATCAAGTCGATGAAATCGCAACAAGTTTGATCATTTCCTCTCTTGAGCAATGGCCATCCTAGAAGAGGTCCTTGTATATGTCCCGAATTTCGTCCCGACTCAGGGCCACATAGTTGTTGGCCAAGAGTCTTTGCTGGCTCTCCATGACACTATCAGCAAAGGCTTCTATATCTGCTTCCTTCATGCCATAGGTGGAAAGGGCCTGGATACCCACCAAGCGCTCAAGGAGCTTTTTGAGTTCTGTGAGTGCCTCTTCGTCGGAGCAGTCAAGGCAAACGGCGATTAATTCCTTGAGGGCAGCCATGGCGCCACCGGGGTCCTTCTGGTCATAGACCTCAAAGACCCTGGAGAAGAACTGGGTGTTGGCTTCTCCGTGGGCTACATGGTAGGTGCCTCCCAGGGGATAGGACAGGGCGTGGACTGCACCGACCCCCGTGTTTCCAAAGGCGATCCCCGCCATGGTAGAAGCAAGGAGCATATCGCCCAGGTGCATATAACGTTCCTCTTCACCGTATCGGTCCAGAAGGGTGAAGACGTCTAGAATACTTTCGATGGCTTCAGCAGACAGGAGCCGGGTCATGGCATTGGCCTTAGGTGACACCCAAGACTCTGTGGCATGGATCAAGGCGTCAGCTGCAGAGTAAAGGAAACTCTTGTAGGGCAGGTCAATCAAAAGACCAGGGATCAAAACAGCTTCGTCTGGGTAAAGAACTGGATCAGCAAGACCCATTTTAGTTCCTTTTTTTGTGAGTTCTGCAATGGTAATGTTGGTCACTTCACTGCCGGTCCCACAAGTGGTCGGTACGCAGACCAACTGTTTGTCCTTGACCAGGTCCATAGACCGGGTGAAGGCGTCCTCCGCATGGACGAGGTCCTTGAGGACAAATAGTTTAGCAATGTCCAGAACACTGCCGCCACCCACTGCAATGACACGGTCAAAGGCCATGGCCGATGCGTCTTTTAGCAAGGCGTCAATCTTGACGTCCGTTGGCTCGCCCTTGCCATAGGTGTCGTGGAACAAGAAGTTTGCCTCCAGGTTGAGGTCTTCAAACTGCCGCTGGTACATGCCCTTGCTGGTGATGATCAAGTCCCGACCATTCACAGCAAAATCCTTCACAAAATCCGCCAAGCTGTCGGCCTGGTGGAGGGTTGAGTTCAATCCAAAAAACTTCATGGGTCACCTTCTTGTCTGTATACCGTGTGCTGCGCTACAAGGATAGCTGCGCAGGTTGTGTCATATGGGAAGCAGGCCCTTGCTTAGCCCGCTTGAGACTGTCAACAAACTCAATCTATCAACTCTGTCGACAACCTGTGGCCAGCAGGTCCTGGCCTGCCAGTATTAATCCCATTATGACATAGGCAGGGGTGGGGAACAATTGGCTAGGCACTTTTTGTTGTGGTCTCCGGGTCCAATAGGATATGATGAGTCCAAAGTCAATGAGGAGGTCCAATATGAAGATCTACATGGTCAATGCATTTACATATGAAAACCAAGGGGGCAACCCAGCTGGGGTATGTCTCAACGGTCAGGGGCTAAGTGAAGAGAGAATGTTAGCCATCGCCAAGGAAATTGGTGCGTCGGAAACGGCCTTTGTCCTGGACAGTGACCGGGCGGACTTTCGCATTCGATATTTTACGCCGGTGGAGGAAGTACCCCTGTGTGGCCATGCCACCATTGCTACGGTCTCCCAGCTCCTCAGCCACGGACTCATAGAGGCGGGTAGCCATATCATGGAAACCGGGGCAGGGGTCTTACCTGTGGAAGTCTCTGAGGGAGGCCAGGTGTGGATGAACCAGGCCCAACCTGTCTTTGACCGGGTCAAGGACCCGGGGGTCATTCTGGAGAGCCTAGGTCTAGTAAAAGAAGACCTTGACCCCCAACTGGATATAGAGGTGGTGACCACTGGTCTGAGGGACATTTTTATTCCCGTCAAGTCAGAGGCCATCCTCAATAACTTGCATCCGAACTTTGATCAGATTAAGACCATCAGTATAGACAACGAGGTGTCCGGTTACCATGTTTTTGCCCTGGGCCAAGAGGGAGACTTCACAGCTTCCTGTCGTAACTTTGCTCCCTACTATGACATAGATGAAGAGTCTGCAACCGGGACGTCCAGCGGGGCCCTGGCAGCCTTACTCCACAAGCGGAGGGGGCGCAGGGGCGCATCTTCCTTTAAGCAGGGGGAGGCCATGGGGGCTACCAGTGTGATTTTTGCTCAAATTGAAGAAATGGATGACCAAGTCGTGGTTAGGGTCGGCGGCGTGGCAGCAGAAATGGGTGTGCGTCAGGTGTAAAGGCCTTCTTTCTTGGGTATAAAGTAGCAAAGACCAAGAAAGGGTGATGATATGATCGTAGCAAGATGGCAAGGAAAAACCATTGCAAAAAGTGATAAAACCATTGTTGTGGAAGGCAACCACTACTTCCCGCCGGAGGACGTGGACCAGGCCGTTTTTGTGCGGTCGGAACACCAGACCACCTGTCCCTGGAAGGGCAAGGCCAGCTATAAACACATTACCGTAGAAGGGGATGTGAATGCCAATGCGGCCTGGTTCTATCCGGAGCCATCAGAAGCCGCCAAGGAGATCAAGGGTTACTTTGCTTTTTGGAAGGGCGTTGAGATTACAGAAGAATAAAGGTGAAAAACCCACATGGGACCATTGCCCATGTGGGTTTGAGACCGTATAAAACTCCCTCATACTGCGTTGCTGGCTTCAATCCAGCTGGATCACGATCTAGGAGATCGCTCACCAACTGGCTTTCAGCCGCGCCTTGTCTGAGGAAGTTTTCTACAGTCTCCATCTTGCCGACTTTGTCGACAATCTGAAACCCACATGGGACATTGCCCATGTGGGTTTTTATTGTTATTTGAGTGTACCTACCTTGATCGCCCGTTCTAAGATTTTCTTACCGTGGGGAGACTTGGTGATTGCTTCACTTAGGTCGGCACCAGCACTATGCATGCCCTTGTGTTCGCCACCCTTCCAGAGGTCCAGGTGACTCACGTCGTAGACAATCCCGTCGACTGCCACATAGGCTGCCCGCCGTCTTTACCGTCAAAGGTTGCCAACTCCTCAAGGGTAAACTCCTTCATGTCCATTTCTTCCGTGGCTTCGGAAGACGCTTCCATCTCTTCGTCCTTGGCTTCAGTCATGGGTTCTTCAGCTTTGGCCTCCTCGGCCATGGGTTCGTCTTGTGCAGGTTCGGCTGCTGGAGCAGCACAGGCAGTGAAAGCCAGTAGGAAAACCAAGAGTACAACAAACCATAGAGATCGTTTCATGATTTCCTCCTTTTGTATACGTGTCCTGAGCTATCTTTACCCGGATTTTGGCAACCTACACAAGAAGGGGAAGGGGTGTCATGGGACTGACATGAAGCAAGATGGCAAACAAGAAACAAGTAAACAAGGAAAACCCCTCTTAATCTTTTGAATTGAGAGGGGTTTTTAGGGTGGATCTTGTAATGAGGGTTTGCTTGCACATGAGCCTTGTAGGCATTCGTATTCCGCCTTACTGGAGGAGGGACTCCACGTAAGCCAAGTGGGTTTGGGAAACAGCCAACTTGTCATAGTCCAGGGCCACATGAGCCTTGTCTAGTACCAGGATTTCTGCCAGGATAGAGGCGATCAGGTCGCCATTTTCCTCTTCAACAGCTACTCTGAGTTCAGCGCGCTTGGCTTCTCTAGCGTCCTTGTTGGCCAGGAGGTCTTCCTTGATCATTTCAAACTCAGCCTTGTGGATTTCAAATTGGGCCTTCCATGTGTCGTGCTGGGCTTTTTGATCTGCTATGAAGGCGTCAAAGAGGTCAGCAGCGTCTTCTTGGGTGATAATGCCGTCGTTGATGTCTTGGCGTAATTGCTCTACATAGGCCTTTCGTTCTTCTGTTTCCTGGAGGCGGACTGCTTCCTTGGCTACCTTGCCGGCTTCCTTGGTTGCTTCCAGTTGTTCATGAACTGCGTCATGGTCTGCCAACAGGGCTGTGAAGTCGTCCAGTAGGTCTGGTGCCCACTCTGCAATAAATGCCAGCCTGTGTTCGCGACGTTCTTCCGGTGTACGTTCCACTGCGACTTTCTCTCCCCTAAAGGGATTGTTATAATCCGGTGCCACTTCACCCTCGGTGTTGGCAAAGGACATACCCGGTGCTGCCATGGCCAATACGATCATACCTACCATCATTCCGCTTGCTAGTTTTTTCAACATGTGACTCACTCCTTTTCACTCTCAGTTTATAGTTAGGAAAACTTGCACTCGCGGTCCCCGGTGGGGGATGAAGCTTTCTTGTTTGGGGATCGCTTATGTTGGTTACAGTATAGGAAGGAAGCGTGAGAGAAATAGATGAAAAATGTGAAAAAAGTGTGGAATTGATATGGCTTTCTGGGGGGATCGTGATAAAATGAATCGATATATAAGAAGTGATTAATAAGGAGGAATTCCAATGTCAGTACGGGTACGCTTTGCCCCAAGTCCAACGGGCTATGTTCATATTGGCTCACTGAGAACGGCATTATACGACTATTTATACGCAAAACAACAAGGTGGCGCTTATGTGCTACGAATTGAAGATACAGATCGTACGCGTCTTGTGGAAGACGCCATCGACAACTTGCTGGAAGCTGCAGAGTGGACAGGTGTCATGCACGACGAAGGCCCCTTCCTAGACCAAAACGGCAAGATGATCCAAAAAGGCGACAAGGGTTCGTACATCCAGTCCGAGCGTCTTGACACCTACAAGCAGTATGTGGACCGCCTCCTGGACCAGGGAGACGCCTACCACTGCTTCTGTACCAAGGAGCGTCTAGACCAGGTCCGCGAGCAGAACAAGGCGGCAGGCCAAATGTCTGGCTATGACGGCCACTGCCGTTCGGTTTCCAAGGAAGAAGCAGAAAAGCGCATTGCAGCGGGTGAGTCCCATGTAGTCCGTCTACGTCTTCCTGAAAACAAGGAAATTACCATCGATGATATGGTTCGCGGCGACGTTACCATGAATACCAACGACTCTGACGACCAGGTCCTGCTCAAGGCAGATGGCTTCCCAACCTACCACATGGCGGTAGTTGTGGACGACCACCTCATGGGCATTACCCACATTATCCGGGGTGAAGAATGGTTGCCGTCTACACCCAAGCACATTGTTCTTTATGACATGCTGGGCTGGGAAGCACCACGTTACGCCCACCTACCCAACATTCTAAATGCTGAAAAGAAGAAGCTGTCCAAGCGTCATGGCGACGTGTCCGTTGCGGACTTCCGCAAGCGGGGTTACCTGCCAGAGGCTCTTGTGAACTTCCTGGCCCTTGTGGGCTGGTCACCAGAAGGTGAGCAGGAAATCATGTCCATGGAGGAAATGATTGAGAAGTTCTCCTTTGACCGGGTGTCCAAGTCCGGTGGTGTCTTCGACGTTCAGAAGCTTAACTGGATGAACAACCACTATATTAAAGAAGCTGACGCTGACCGCCTGACAGACATGGCCCTACCCTACGTGGTAGAAGCTGAACTACTTACTTCAGAAGATGCGGCCGCTGAGCGGGAGTGGATCAAACGGATTGTCAACCTCAGCCGGGAATACTTGGACTTCATGTCTCAGATTCCAAAGCATGTGGAGTTGTTCATTGGCACGGAAGTGACCCTTGAAGATGACCAGGCAAAAGAAATGATCACTATGGAACACGTTCCAGCCATGCTAGAAGTACTGAAGGGCAAATTGCTGGCTGCTGAAGACTTTGAAGCAGGGTCCATCAAGAAACTATTCAAGGAAGTTCAAAAGGAAACAGGCAACAAGGGCAAGAACCTATTCATGCCAGTTCGTGTTGCCATGACCGGTGCAGTCCACGGACCAGACCTAATGGAGTCCATCTCTATTCTAGGTAAGGAAAAGGCTGCTGCTCGATTGACTTATGTGATCGAAAACCTATGTTAAAGATTAGACCAAGTTCGCCTTATGGTGGCTTGGTCTTTTTTTATTTGCTCTTGATCGTACGGAGCCAGTAGGAATCGCGATTTCGACAAAATGACAAAAGCTGTATGGGAATTTAGTCCTATGACGCCAGGGTGGTCCTGTGCTAAAATAATTACCAAGGAGACAGGTTGGCGGGGCAATGGAAAGTCCTGTCCAATGGAATAGGAACACTAGGCATTGAAGTTTTTAAATATTTGGATAATAGAATAAATACTAGGAATATTGTCATTTGTTTATAGGCAAGGTCCCACGGGTATTACAAAAAGGACGCATGTATCCGTACATTCAGGACCTAGTTCCAGTCGAAAGTATGTTAGAATATTAAGAAAAAGTAAAAGGCAGTATGGCAGGGGGGAACGCATTTGAAGAGTTTAAGAGCAAAAATCATCATACCAGTCGTATTAGTTGTGTTCATCGGGATTGCCGCGTTAACTGGGACTTCTTACACAAATATGAAGGGACTCATTGAACGCAACGTGGCCAATGAGGCAATTGCGAAGGTTGAAAAACTTAAATCGGCCACTGACGGACAATTGAAGGAATGGCAGGCCCAAATCCAAATGTTGGCCTTGGCTGACTTTGTCCGTGAGGAGAACTTCAATAGTCTACAGATCTATAAGAGACGGACAGAAGTCTTTGATGATTATTCTGCACTGGCCTTGGTCAACTCGAAAGGCGACTACAGGGCGACCAACAGTACCAAGGGAAATGTGGCAGACCGAGAATACTTCCAAAGGGCTATGGAAGACGAACTGGTCATTTCAGATCCAGTGATCTCAAGATATACAGGTACACCCAGTGTCATTATTGCCGCTCCGGTTCAAGACGACTATGGAACCGTAAAAGCGGTACTGGTGGGTAGTATAGAACTTTCTAGCCTGACAGAAGTGGTTGTCCAAGAGCGCCTTGGCCGAGAAGGTTATGGGGTTATGATTTCCAACGACGGAACTTATATTGCCAATCGTGACGCAGACAAGGTCATGAATGACAACCTGGGTGCTGACCAGGGGACAGGCGTTGTACCCATTTTGGAACAAATGCTCACTGGTGAGTTGGGCCATGATCGCTATGAGGCCAAAGACGACAAAGACCGATTTATCGCTTTCGGTCAGTTAGAAATGACTGACTGGATTGTTGCCATGACCGTGGACTACAGTGAGCTCAATGCTCCTGTAATTCGTACAGGTCTGACCTCAGCTGGACTGGGTGCTGCTGTTGTAGCATTGCTGGTATTAGTGGTCTTCATGGTAGTGGGCCGGGTAGTTAAGCCGGTCAAGGGAATGGTTGAAGTGACAAAGAAGGTTGCAGCAGGCGACCTGACCATAGATGTAGATGTGAAAACGGAAGACGAAATTGGGGTTCTTGCCTGTAATTTCAATTTCATGCTCAACAGCATGAGAGACCTCATTAGTGACATGAATGTGGTTGCCGGTCATGTGGACACCTCTGCCCAGCAGTTGAATATGGCGTCTGACGACGCAGGCCGTGTGTCAGAGCAGATCGCAGACACGGTTTCCGAAGTGGCAGAAGGGGCTTCTGAACAGGCCCAAGCTTCCCAGGACTCCAGCCAAATGGTCCAGCAATTGATCGACGGTATTGGCCGCATGACAGAGTACGCTGACCAGTCAGACGAACTCATGCAAGCTGCCAAAAACTCCGTTCAAAGTGGTATTGAAACGGTGGACGAGCAAAAGCAACAAATGACTAATAATAAAGAAGCAACAAATTTGGTAAGCAAGGACATTTCCGCCCTTTACGAGCAGTCCGAAGAGATCAACCGTATTGTGGAAATGATTAAGGGTATAGCCGACCAAACCAACCTCCTAGCCCTAAATGCTTCCATTGAAGCGGCCAGAGCTGGTGAGCATGGCCGTGGCTTTGCCGTTGTAGCAGACGAGGTCCGAAAGCTGGCAGAACAGTCTGGGAATGCAACCACTTCGATTTCTGAGCAGATTGCCAGTATTAAGGCCGGCATTGAGAAGGTAGTTCGACGGACGGAAGAAGTACAGGAAATCGTTGAAAGCCAGGAAGGTTCTGTGGAAAAGACCGTTGAAGCCTTTGGCGAAATCTTGGCCGCAGTTGAAACAGTTGGAACTACGGTTCTGGACATGAACAAGGAAGCAGCTGAACTGACTTCTTACTCCACCGTTGTTGGTGAAAACATTGAAAGCATTGCTTCGATTGCAGAAGAAAATGCAGCCAGTACAGAAGAAGTGTCTGCGTCGACCGAACAGCAGACGGCTTCTATTCAGGAAATTTCTTCGGCGGCCACTGAAATGGCGGCCCTTTCAGAACAGTTGAAACGTCAAGTTCAGAAGTTTAACATTGAAGGTCGACCGGTCTATGACAAGAAGGATGGGTCCACCCACGGAACCACCTTTGGTGCTACCGACTCAGGCGACCAGGTAGGGGAAGACCAACAAGCAAACGCTAGGCCTCATGAAGAAGCTTCTTTCACGGCTGCAAAATCTGATTATGTTGATCCCCAACCTACACCAGAAGAAGTTGTCACAGAAGACCTTTGGGATGTAAGCGCCCTAACGGAAGACGACCAGGTCTCACAGATGGCTGACGACCAGGTGGTTGAAGAAGAAACTATCGTGGAAGACACTATGGTAGAAGACACTTCATATGACGAGGACCAAGTGACTCAGTCTGAACCAGCCAGTGACACGGAAGAGTGGGCTGAACAAGCAGGTGACGAGGACCAGGAAACCAGCAAGATAACAGGTCCTGATGGGATTGCCATCCGTCAGGATGACGACCAAGTCTAGGGCTTGATAAAGACCCATGTTTATGGTACATTGTACACAATAAAGTGGCTTTGAGTGGGAGAGTAGGATCTAGGCGGCGCAACACGTAAGTGGAAGAGAAGGGAAATCATCGGCTGGAAGTTTCCCTGCGGCTAATTGATTTGAAGTGCACCCATGAGCTGTTGAAACGAACGGTGAATCTCAGTAGTTTGAACCGGTTGACCCCGTTATAGGTCACTTGAGTGAGGCGCAAGATTTGTGTCTTTAGCAAAGTGGAACCGCAGACCCCTGCCTTTGTTTGGTAGGGGTTTTTTATTGTATATGATGTGCTGGCTGCAAGGGAAAAGGGGGCAGCCGCAGGTTAAAGAGATGAGTGAAAGGAGAGACATGCATGAAACTGTACAATAGCCTGACGCGACAGAAGGAAGACTTTATTCCCATTACGCCTGGTGAGGTGAAAATGTATGTCTGCGGACCGACTGTATATAACTACTTTCATATAGGAAACGCACGACCATTTATCATGTTCGACGCCCTGCGTCGTTATTTGGAATACAGAGAATTCAAGGTAACCTACGTTCAAAACTTCACTGACGTGGATGACAAGATCATCAAAAAGGCCCAAGAAGAAAGTGTAGAGTCCACTGTGATCAGTGAACGCTATATTGACGAGTACTTCAAGGACGCCGACCAACTGGGCATCCACCGGGCGACCATCCACCCCAAGGTGACGGAAACCATGGACGAGATCATTGCCTATATTGGTGTCCTCATTGAAAAGGGATACGCTTATTCAGTCGATGGGGATGTATACTTTGACACCAAGGCCTTCGAAAAGTACGGCAAGCTGTCAGGTCAAAACCTTGATGAGCTGGAACTGGGTGCCCGCATTGACGTGGATTCCCGGAAAAAGCACCCGTCTGACTTCACCCTATGGAAAAAGAAGAAGGACGGCGAACCCTACTGGACAAGTCCGTGGAGTGATGGTCGCCCAGGTTGGCACATTGAGTGCTCTGTAATGAGCACCAAGTTCCTCGGGGAGACCATTGATATTCACGCCGGTGGACAGGACCTGATCTTCCCCCACCACGAAAATGAAATTGCCCAGTCAGAAGCTTATTCTGGCAAGAAATATGTGAACTACTGGCTACACAATGGCTATATCAATATCAACAACGAAAAGATGTCCAAGTCCAAGAATAATTTCTTTACGGTAAGGGACATCCTAGAAGATTTTGATTCTGAAGTTGTCCGCTTCTTCATGTTGTCTGCCCACTACCGGAATCCAGTGAATTTCAGCCGTGAGCTGATTGAGTCTGCAGGTAATGGCCTAGAGCGACTCTACAATGCCAAGGAAAACCTGGAGTACCTGAAGGAACACGCGTCATATGACCGTTTCTTGGAGGGTGAAAAGGAGATCGTAGACCAGCTGGAAAGTCACCGGGAAAAGTTTATTGCTTCCATGGACGACGACATGAATACAGCTGATGCGATCGCGGCGATCTTCGAATTGGTCCGTGACCTGAACACCCACGTTTCAGAGCAGTCATCTGCAGCCCTCATTGAAGTGGGGCAGAACTTGTTGGTGGAACTGACGGCAGTATTGGGTCTACTGGGCAGAGAAAAGGACAATATTGATGCTGAAATCGAAGCCTTGATTGAACAGCGACAAACGGCTAGAACAGAAAAGAACTGGGCGGAGTCCGACAGAATTCGAGACGAACTCAAAGCACGAGGAATCCAATTGGAAGACACGCCGTCAGGAGTGAAATGGTCTTGGGTGAAATAATGGATAAGCTCAAAATCGCATCTCTCATGGGTCTTGAACCGATGAATGAGCAGGAAATTCGGATGATGAATCCCATTCAGCAGGCCTACCTGGGAGACGCTGTTTATGAGTTGTATGTTAGAACCTACATCCTTCATACCATGAAGGGGTCGGTGAACGAGTTGAATAAAAAGGCGGTCCAGTATGTGAAGGCCACTTCCCAAGCGAAGATGGTTTACGGCCTGGAGTCGTTTTTGACCGATGATGAAAAAGCGCGCATTCGTAGGGGGCGGAACCAGAAATCCATTTCCGTTCCCAAGAATGCTTCCATGAGCGACTACCGCTATGCAACCGGTTTTGAGGCCATGATTGGGTGGCTATACCTGAACGGTGATGTGGAGCGGATCGGTGAAATTGTGCGGGCGGGTATTGCCTGCTTGGATGAACTGGCTGCGCAGTCGGAAGGGAAGTAGGTCATGAACAAGCGTGAGAAAATCTACAGCATTGGTATAGCGGTACTCCTGGTTGTCTTAGTGGTTAAGTCTTTTGTGTTAGACCCTTATACGCCTCAGGGGGCCAGTGAAGAGAGCTTTTACCAATGGACGACCAACCAAATGGCAACTGAGTATGACAGCGTTTTGTTTACCTCTAACGTTTTAGTCAACCGGATAGTGGACATTGGTGAAAAAGAGGAAGAGGGGGTCACCCTTTATGTGGCCAAGATCCGTCGTTATGTGGCGGGAGTTCTTCCTTACAAAGAAGTCTATATTAAAGAAGACAAGGACAAGTTTCAATAGGGGGTAGACCATGAAAGTTGAACTCTTAACCTACACGCCTGACCCAGAACGGTATGTGGCAGCAGCTGCAAAGTTGTGTTATTCCCCGTCTGGTGTGGCAGATATAGCAGGTGGCCTAACCGATGAAGAGGTAGACCGCTTCCTGGGAACGCTGATGGACCTGGGTCACCAGTCTCCCATTGAACATGTCTCCTATACCTTTGGTGTAGAAGGGGTGAGCCGTGTATTGACCCACCAACTTGTGCGTCACCGCCTGGCTTCTTACTCCCAACAGTCCCAGCGCTATGTTCGCCTGGACGCTTTTGAGTATATTACACCCCCAATGATCGCCGAGGACCCTGAAGCCAAGGCAATTTTTGATGAAGCCATGGCAGCCGACCAACGGTCCTACGACCAGTTGACAGACCGCCTGTTTACCAAATATTTTGAAGCCTATAGGGCCCAGGGGGGAAAAGAAAAAAGAGCTAAGAGCATGGCTGAGAAAAAGGCCATTGAGGACGCTCGATTTGTCTTCCCCAATGCGTGTGAAACCAAGATTGTTGCAACCATGAATGCCCGGACCCTCCAGCACTTTTTTGCCCACAGGTGCTGTGAACGAGCCCAATGGGAAATCAGGGACATGGCCACAGAAATGTTGCGGCAAGTGAAGGATGTTTCCCCTATTTTGTTTAAACACGCAGGACCTGGCTGTGTTCGCGGCAAGTGTCCAGAGGGTAAAATGACTTGTGGAAAAGCCAGCCAAGTGAAGGCATTTTTCTCAGAACTCTAGGAGTAATCATGAAGGATCAAAAAGAAAAAAACGTGAATCAGGACACCATTGAAGGCCGGAATCCAGTCATGGAGGCCTTGAAGTCCGAGAGACCCATTAATAAATTGATTGTAACAAAAGGCAAGACGGAAGGTCCGCTCAACCGCATCATAGCGGAAGCGAAAAAGCGACAAATTCCAGTCCAGTTTGTTGACCGTAAAAAGATCGATGTCATGTCCACGTCGGACAACCACCAGGGTGTGATTGCCTATGTGGCGGCATATGAGTATGCTGACCTGGACCAGGTCCTTGCTAGCGTAGCAGCAAAAGGGGAAAAACCCTACTTTATTATTTGTGACGGGATTTCTGACCCCCATAATCTAGGGTCTATTTTGCGAACTGCAGACGCAACGGGTGCCCATGGGGTCATCATCCCCAAGCGCCGAGCGGTGGGCCTAACGTCTATTGTTGCCAAGACCAGTGCTGGGGCCATTGAGTATGTCCCTGTGTGCCGGGTGTCCAACCTGGTTCGAGCCATTGAAACCCTCAAGGAAAATGGGGCCTGGATTGTAGGTGCAGACATGGACGGCGACCGCCTTCATTTTGAAGCAGACATGAAGGGTGGCATTGGTATCGTAGTGGGTGCAGAGGGCGAAGGGATCAGCCGTTTGGTGAAAGAACACTGTGACTTCTTGGTGCAAATTCCAATGAAGGGTGGCGTTTCTTCATTAAATGCCTCTGTGGCTGCGTCTATTCTCATGTATGAAGTTGTACGCCAGAACCACCAATAGGGTATAGTTTAGCAGGATGACAATACACTTGAAATCCTTGAAAAATGGAGAAAAGAGGAACTGTAATCCTTGACTTGGGAAGTTTCCTTGCGTTATAATATGCCTAGGCTTTGAAAGCAAGTCACAGGAAGGGTCAGAGGTGATTGCCATGGAACCTGCTGTTCAAGTGTACGAGAGAACAACATATGAGAATCTTCCAGAGGAACATGTTGTTGCGGTTGCACGGGATGGCGATTCAAGAGCGCAAGAATTTCTGATCAAAAAGTACAAGAATTTTGTTCGTGCCAAAGCACGATCCTATTTTCTCATCGGCGCGGATCGAGAGGATATTATTCAGGAAGGGATGATCGGGCTTTTTAAAGCCATTCGAGACTTCCAACCGGAGAAAATTTCTTCTTTCCGGGCTTTTGCTGAGTTGTGTATTACCCGGCAGATTATCACGGCTATAAAGACGGCTACCCGTCAAAAACATATTCCCCTCAATTCGTACGTTTCTTTAAATAAGCCGATTTACGACGAGGAGTCAGAGCGGACACTTTTAGATGTGCTAGCTGGACGACGGAATATGGACCCACAAGAATTGCTGATCTCTAGGGAAGAGGTTCATCATATAGAAACAAAGATCGGGGAGATCCTGTCCGATTTGGAAATGAAAGTATTGATGTTTTATCTTCAAGGGAAATCCTATCAGGAGATCGCAGTTGAGCTGGACCGGCATGTGAAGTCTATCGATAATGCACTGCAGCGAATTAAAAGGAAATTGGAGCGCTTCTTAGAAGTGCGCAATTAGTCACTTAGACACATACATGCCCACGTAGCTCAGTAGGTTAGAGTGTCGCCTTGGTAAGGCGGAGGTCGGCGGTTCAAATCCGCTCGTGGGCTCCATTATTTAAGTATGGAGCACTAAGTTTACATAAGGGAGGAAAAGCAAGATGGCTAAGGCTAAATTTGAACGTAATAAGCCGCACGTAAATATCGGTACTATCG
>CAYFHQ010000064.1:0-21636 GCA_964342805.1 uncultured Peptostreptococcaceae bacterium
GGGGAGAGTTTATTCCCTACTTCCAGCCACAAATGGACTTGTCGACAGGTGAGATAGCAGGTTTTGAACTCTTGGCCAGGTGGGAGTCGGCCCACTATGGCATGGTCTCACCAGCCAAGTTTATCCCCATAGCTGAACACAATGGTTTGATCTTGGAAATTGGGCTCAGCATGTTTGAATTTGCCTGTGACTTCATTGAACGGATCGCAGATCAAAATGACCAGGTTAATGTCTCAGTGAATATTTCCTCTATCCAGCTCATGAGCAGGGATTTCGTCAGCCAACTCAAAGACACCATCCAGGAGTTCAGTGTCTCCCCCAACCGAATTGTACTGGAGGTCACAGAATCCTCTGTCATGGAAGCCTTTGATGAATGTGTCTATAAGCTACAGCAGCTCAAAGAATACGGTTTTAAGATATCGTTGGACGACTTTGGGACGGGTTACTCTTCATTGACCTACTTGCAGCACATGCCTGCAGATGAAGTCAAGTTGGACCGAAACTTTGTCCAAAATATCCTTGGGGACGTCCGCCAGGAGAAACTGACCAAGTCCATTATTGATATGTGCCATGACCTGGACATGAAAATCGTTTCTGAAGGGATTGAGACCCCAGAGCAAGAGGATAAACTGATCTCCATGGGCAGTGACTACGGCCAAGGCTTTTTCTATGACCGCCCCATGGACATGAAGTCGACCATGGATGTCTATCAACTGGGTGAATATGAGGACAAATAAGGAACTGTTGCTATAGGCTTTAGTAGATGGACCGGACTACTCGACTCTACACCCACGGTCTCCGCTGAACAACTGGACACAAAAAAAGACCGCATTAGCGGTCTTTTATATTGGCCTTGGTTTGCCTTAGCCAGCTTTAATCTGTTTTTACTTGAGTACTTCTTATAACTCATGTTTCCGGATCAGAGACCGGAAAGTAATTCCACCAAGCTTTTGTGTAATAGTGTCTTGAACTTCACCAAGAGCATTGTGGATGGTACAAATGGCTGCAGACTGCTTGTTACAAGAAGCAGGGTCCTCCAGACACCGGTTGATGTTAATCGGACCATCAATGGCAGAGATTACATCTAGGATTGTGATTTCTTCAGGTTCCATATCGATGGAGTAACCGCCCTGTACACCTCTAAAGGATTTAACAAGACCAGCTTTTGTCAGCTTTCTCAGGATTTTAAGAGCAAATCGTTGAGGAACATTCTCTTGTGTAGCAATGGTTTTTGCGTCTGTACGGACTTCCTTACCACTTTTCGATAGTGTGAGTATAATGCGCAGTGCGTAATCTGCTTCCTGTGTAATTCTCATAATCTCCCTCTTTAGTTCAAAGTATATTGCATGGGATGGATTCCCCATTGTTGTCAAATAACTCAAACCGGACTCACGGCTTAAGATTACAGGCCTAGCCACGGTTTTTTGGACTATAGATATAGAGTATCATAAAGTGTTAACCAGCACAAATCATTACCGATTCTTTGCTTGTATTTTCCATTAAAGAGACCTCCAAAGACTACAGAAAATTGATACTGTAGACCAACTTCGGAGGTCTTTTCTTTAGTTGTTTACTTTACTTAAGGATGGCAAAACCATATGGAGCTAAGGCGAGCTCAATTTGGTCCCCCACCTTGTTTAAGTCACACTGGTTATAGAGGTCCTTGGTATACAAGGAGGCGTCTAGGGACAAGTTTGCCTCATGCTCTGTATTGTTCATGACAATCGTAATGGTTTCCTCTCCCAGAGTCTTCTTATACATTAGGACATCGCCGGCGTCCGTTCTAGGGTCAACAAAGGTAAGGACACCCAGCCGCAGGGCCTTGAAGGAGTGGCGAAGGTTGATGATTCTCCCATAGAAGTCATAGAGGCCTTCCTGCCACTTGGAGTCGTCCCAGACCATGGTTCTTCTACACTCTGGGTCGTTCTTCCCTTCCAGACCGATTTCTGACCCATAGTAAATACTGGGGGCTCCTTCATAGGTCATTTGGAAAAGTGCAGCCAGTTTGAGTTTTCTAAAGTCACCACCGGCTTCTGTCACAAACCGGGCCGTGTCATGGCTGTCTAGGATGTTCAGCATGGACTCGTTGGCTTGTTTGGTATAGCGCATGATGTTTTTATTAATGAGTTCTTTAAAGTGATCAGGACCAATCTTCCCCCAGGCAAAGTACTGGAGGCAGGCCCGGGTAAAGGGATAATTCATGGACCCATCGAACTGGTCTCCCATGAGCCATGGCTGGGCGTCGTGCCAGATCTCACCGACGATATAGGCGTCCGGATTGAGTCCCTTTACCACCCGGCGGAATTTCCGCCAGAACTCATGGTCAATCTCGTTGGCTACGTCAAGTCGCCAGCCATCTATGCCTGTTTCTTTAATCCAATAAGACGCCACTTCCAAAAGGTAGTCTGTCACTTCTGGGTGGGCTGTGTTGAGTTTGGGCATTTTGGGCTCAAAGCCAAAGGTCTGGTAGGTCAAGGGGCTTTCTTCAATAGGCCAGTCCTTGATATAGAACCAGTCCCAGTAGGGAGAGGCTTGACCCTTTTCAACAACATCCTGGAATTGGGGTGACTTCCAGCCAATATGGTTAAACACAGCATCTAAAACCACACGGATACCCCTGGCATGGCAGGCATCTACCAACTCCTTAAAGGTCTCATTTGTGCCGAAATGGGGGTCGATCTTAAAATAGTCAATGGTGTCATATTTGTGGTTGGTGGTCGATTCAAAAACAGGTGTCATATAAATGGCGTTGACCCCCATTTTTTCAATGTGGTCCAAGCGATTAATGATCCCCTGGAGGTCGCCACCAAAGAAGTTTTCCCTTGTGGGTTCCTGGTCCCAGTCAACAACTGCCTGGGGGTCATTGGCCTTGTCTCCATTTTCAAATCGTTCAGGGAATATCTGATAGAAGACTGCGTCCTTGACCCATTCTGGAATGGCATGGATGTCCACTTCATTGACATAGGGGAAGTTGAAAAAGTGTAGGTGGAGTTCATTGGGATCGATCTCTACTTCCAGGCCCCACTCAGTGAAGTACCGGGTCTCTTGTCCGTCCCTTAGCTTGAAGTAGTAGGACAGTCTATGGTTGATCACTGGTGTATGGATGGCTGCAGAAAAATAGTCGTAGTCTCCGTCAGATCGTTCCTTGGTCATGGCTAGGGTATGATGCTCCAGGTGCCATTGGTACTTGTCCCCATAGATCAGGTCTATATGGGTTAAGTCATGAATAGCTGCACGGAAACGAATAATCACGGTTTCTTTATCGTAGGCAAAGCAGTATTGGCTTTTAGGTTGATGGAATAAAGCTTGTGCATTCATGGATTCACCTCTTTGTTTTTAATGTAATGCAAACGGTTGCACATTAAGCATAGCAGGATTCATCTTTGGGGTCAAATCCAGTCTTGGACTTTGTAGGAAGTCATAAAAGCACAGGGATCATGGTAACCAGCGCATCTGCGCCTATTCGTAAGCTCCCAGCTTGTTAAACTCAAATAAAAGCAGAGTCCACCGGGAGTGTTTGTCCGGCAGACTCTGCTATTGATTTTGCTAATTGTCTTACTTGTAGTCGCTATAAAAGAGGTCCATCCACTTGACCATGTCATCGATTAAGAACTGGTAGCGGGACTTCATATTGTCTGTGTCTCTTTGGTCGTCGACCACATTCATGTTTTCGTCCAACCAGACCATGAGTTGGTTGTCCCGTATTACGTAAAGAGCAAAGGGTTGCTTGATGAAGAAGACTTCCCCATCCTTAAACCAGTAGGTCGTTAGTCCAGTCATTTTACCAGCGTCATTGGGTTCTGTAACCGTCATTTTAAGAATGGCCTGGTCCTCAGAAGAAATGGTTATGACTCTTTCCTCCATGTTTTCAGTGTCCCCAGGAAACCGCATGGTTTCTTTATTGAGTATGGAGTCTTGAATTTCAATGGCATTCCGAAGAATCAAGGCACTGTCCACCATTTGATCTGTCGTCAGGATTGGTTGAGCCGGTTGGGTCTCCCCTTCACTGTTTTCAGTGGCTTGTTCAGAAGAGGGCGTTTCTTCCTGGTCCTCTTGACCACTTTCACCAGCTGGGTCTTCCGATGGCTTGACCTCTGAGGAGGCCTCTTGGTTATTATCAACTATGGAGTCCTGGGTCGGCGCAGCTTGTGGCTGACATCCTGCAAGCACCAGGGTGCCCACAAGGACCATTGCTGCTAGTTTTCCTATTCGTGTCATATCTTGCTCCTTTCATTACCTAAACCTATCATAAATCGTCTGAAAAAGGGTTACAGACTGACTATGAACCATTTAGGATGGTGAAAGCAACATGGAAACGTATACGGTTGTTTTCACTTTCCGCCCATATCTCACCGCCCTGGTGTTCCACAATGCTTTTGGCAATGGCAAGACCTAGGCCTGAACCTGATTCTTGTCGACTCTTGTCCAACTTGTAAAAACGCTCAAAGAGGTTTTCCAGATCCCCTTCAGGGATATTGTCCCCTTGGTTGTCCACCGTTATCACTGCCTGGTCGTCCACTTGGCGCAGGGATATTTTAATGTCCGAGGGCTTGTGGGCATACTTAATGGCATTCATCAGCAGGTTCTCAAGCACTCGAACCGTTGGCCCTGCGTCCAGATGGACCATGAGTTCATATGATGGTAGGTCGTTGGACAGGGACAAACCTTCGTTTTCAACAACAGGTACATATTCCTCCAACAGCTGCAAGACCAGCTGGTTCATGGAGATATCCTGGGCCTGAACCCGGATGTTGGAGTGGGAATACTTGGTGTACTCAAACAAGTCTTCAATGAGGCGCCTTAGCTGTTCACTCTTGTTAAAGGCGATATCCAGGTACTCTCTGAGTTCACCCTCGTCCTTGTACTGGCCGTCGCGAACGAGGCCCAAATAGCCCATTATCGAGGTCAGAGGTGTCCGTAAGTCATGGGACACATTGGTGATTAACTCATTTTTGGTTTCCTCTGCTTTTTGCTGCTCATGGATCTTACGTTTTAGGGACCTTCTCATATGGTTAATGTTCTCTGAAAGGAGACGTAGTTCATCGGTTCCAGACTCGTCAACAGCATAGTCCAGGTCTCCATTGGCAATAAAAAGTAGGCCGTCACTGATCTCAGTGATATACTTGATCTTTCTCCGGGTGAGGAGCATAAAGATTAGAAGAAAAGCACCCAGTCCATTTAAATAGGGCAAGGGTCCCCCGCTCCTGATTTGGAAGGTCTCATACTGTCGACGTTCCTTAGGTGTGGACATATATACGGCCATGAGTTCATGGTCATTCACTTCTAAATCAAGGGGTTTGAGTAAGACCACCTGGGTTTGCTCATCGTCATCGAAGAGGCCCACTGCAGCCAGTTCAACCAACTTGACCATGTCCAGCTTCTCAGCTGTGGCTTCATTGCTTTTCAGCAGTACATTTCCTTCAATATCTGCGATATAGATTTCAGGAATGGACATGTAGGTCCAGTATTCCTTCATTTCCTCATTAATCATTTCAGACACATCGTCCAGAGATATTAATCGATCTTCCGACGCCTCTTCAATTTCATAGAAGAAGGCCCGGGCCCGGCTAAATATGGACTCATACCCATGTTTATAAGTGATGGTTACATTCTCTCGGGTCTCTGTGAGCATTTGGGCTGTAACAGAGGACACTAGAAAGGCGCACACCACTGCTATGGCAAAGTTCATTAGGATTTGGGCCATCAGGCTACTTTGAATCCGCTCTTTGATGCCCAGTCGGTCAATATACTCAAAGATTCCCCTGAAGAAACCAAAGAGTTTTTTTCGTCTGCGCAACTTCTTTTCTTGTTTAGCCTTCAGCTTAGCGTCCTTGCGGTCAGCCCGTCTTTGGGCCTCTTCCAGCTGCTTGCGCTTTCGGGCTGTCTTTCGGTCTTCTTTCAATGGTGGAGTTTTCACTTCCTCAGCACTGGTGTTTGGCTTCATACCTTGTACCCCACTCCCCAAACCGTTTTGATATAGACAGGATTACGTGGATCACTTTCAATCTTTTCACGGATCTTTCGAATATGAACCATGACCGTGTTTTTCGACTCGAAGGGATCTTCCTTCCAAACTTCCTGATAAATCTTGTCTGTACTAAAGACAATACCGCGGTTTCTTGCCAAGAGTTCCAGAATTTCAAATTCTCTGGGTGTCAACCGGATGGGGTTTTCCCCAACATGGATCTCATGGGTCGCTGTGTTGATCACCAAATCGTCGATGATCAGTTCCTCTTGTTGGCTGGCTCCTCCTTGGGTGTTTAAGACCTTGAATCGTCTCAGCTGTGATTTTACCCTGGCAACGAGCTCCAGGGGATTAAAAGGCTTAGACAAGTAGTCGTCTGCACCTGAGGTCAGGCCCATGATTTTGTCCATGTCTTCAGACTTGGCTGAAAGCATAATAATGGGCAGGTTCTGGGTCTCACGTATTTTAACGCATGCACTAATGCCGTCCATTTCTGGCATCATGACATCTAAGATCATCAAATCAATGGACTTTTCAGTTGCTATGGCAACGGCCTCAAGGCCATTGGCGGCTTCCAGGCATGTATAGCCATCATTTTGCAAGTAAATCTTTATCAGTTTACGAATTTCCTGATCGTCGTCAACAATTAAAATTGTCTCTTTCATATCTATCACCCCTATTATCTCTATCAGTATAGCACCCTATTCTGAAGAACCGTTGAACGTTTCTTAAAATGCTCTTAATTTTCTTTCCATAAAACTTGGATTTGTAACGGGTCTATGGTATTATTTAGCCTGTCGAAACAATCACCTATAAGGAGTATATCATGCATACATTCACACCAGAAGGTGTCTGTGCGAAAGCCATTCACTTTGAAATTGAAGACAATGTCGTACAAAAAGTGGTTTTTGAAAAGGGATGTCCCGGCAGCCTCCATGGCATTGCCAACCTAGTTGTGGGTCTAGAAGTAGAAGACGTCATGCAACGCTTGAAGGGTATTCCATGTGGACCACGGGCAACGTCCTGTCCAGACCAGCTGTACAAGGCGCTGGAAGCCCACATGCAAAAGTCAGCATAAATAATAAGGGTGTTGAGACGAAATCAATCGTTTCAACACCCTTTTTGGTCGTTGTCTTAACTTACTTGCTTACCAACTTGCATAGTAACTAACTTAGTACCTAACTTAGTAACCTAACTATGTATTCAGTTAGCAGCTCAGTTTACATGTTATTCAGTAGTTGCTCCATGGGCATAGAGTTTTCTTCATTTAACTCAGGGAAGGCAATGTCTTCAGCCTTTAGCTGGTTGATCATTGTGTTCACTGACTCCAGATCCATATGAACCTTCATTTCAAGACCAGCTTGCTCATCTGTAATAGCCATGTCCATATCCACAGTTGCGCCTATGGCCTGGTTGTCCTTGTCCAGAAGGTAGCTCATGTCCATCTTCGTAATATTCAAAGAGCCCACTGCTTCATTCCAGTTTTCATCAAACATTTTCTTTGACTCTTCGAACTCAGCCCGTAACTCTTCGTCAGTTACCGTGTAACCCATGGCTTCCATTTGAGCCTTTTGCTGGTCAATGGACATGTTCACAAAAGTCTCATTGTTGAACAGGGCGTCCATCATTTTCTTAGTGAAATCTTTGGCTTCAGCGTCCGTCATGGAGAAGGCAATTTTGTCACCCTTCACAGTAGTTTCACCTACCACCATTTCAACACCTTCTGTTAGGACCAGCTTGTCCTCGTCGATTTGACCTAGGACTACCTTATAAACCTCGTCCACCATGGCCATAGATTGTTCTTTGTCCATTGCCTGGGTTTCTGGTAGTTCTTGAACAAGGTACTGGGGCAGCATTGGAATCTTTAGGGCCATTTGCTTTTCGTTCATGAAAAGCTCAGCGTCATAGGTAACACCAGCTGTTGTAGCTGAACCTGCAAATGACATAAGGGGTGTACCATTGTCCTGTAGAAGGGTCTTTGTATTACCCTTCATTTGGACGTCTTCCAACATCCCTAGGATCATACCCAGCATGGAGTCCGGTTGTTCACCCAAGTCCAACTTGAAGTTCATATTAAAGTCCGCTTCACTGGACGTGATGTCCTTACTCTTTGTAAAGGCTTCTTCTAGTCTTTGTTTTGGTGTTAATTTTGGCCCACAGCCGACTGCTGCTACAACCACAACCAATGCCAAAAGAAAGATCAAAATACGATTTCTTTTCATTTTATCCTCCTGTGCGTACGACCTAGCCAATTGTAACACAATATGACAATATATTCCGCCAGAACCATAAATGTAATGGGATTGTCATACATTTATCGATCATGTCCTAGTCTGCAATCAAATGCAAAGGCGTGCGAATATACCGCCGTTTGCCATAGGTTTCCCTATGCTGTTTTAAGATCTCAGCCATGACCTCCTTGTTCCCCTTCATCGCGGCAACCAGTTGTGGGTCCACATGGTGGGAAAAAGGACAGACAGAAAGGCATACACCACAGTCTGTACCCAGAGAACGCCAACGCTCATAACAATTTTCTTGAACGATCTGCCATCGTTTTGCCCCATCCTGTTCAAAGGCCGCTGTTGCAGGTATGGCCTTGCCTGGGCAGGTCTTAATACACATGCCACACATGGCGCAGAAATCAGTGAAACCAAAGTCGTCTGGTTCATCAGCCACAAGTTGCAGATTAGTCGTAATCACGCCCAGACGAACCCGTGGACCGAATTTTCGCGTATTGAGGATTCCCATGCGGCCCAACTGGCCCAGTCCCGCTTCTTGGGCAACCAGGGGTGCAACTACCAGGTAGTTGCCATCCATGTGGTTACGGGCCTCAAATCCAATTTCCCTAAGGAAGTATGACAGGACCATTCCAATAATACCAGCATTAAGGTAGCCCTTGGTCACCTCGATCACTTCTTCCACCTGTGGCGCTCGGTCGATCATATCCTCATCCATTTCAACGGCAAAGACAATGGCATATTCATGACGTCCTTCAATGGGGTCCCCATAGGTTTCTTCCTTACGGCCCCTGTGGCTATACCAGAAGTGGTCCTGCATTTTGGCTATGCCCACATCGGCTGCCCCATAATACTTGGCCAGCTTCTTCAGTCTCTTTGTCATTACCTCCGGATCAACATCCACGTCCCCTGGGCTTTGGACTGGCCCCTCTGCCAGGTGATTAATGTCTCCGAGGAAACGAAAGACACTGTCTGCCAACCTTGAATGGACAGGATGATAACTCATGGTTCCCTCTCCACAAATATGGGGCAGGGTCCTCATGTAATCGTCTTTCTCCTTCAAATGGGGATTACGCTCGTAGAAGTCCTGGTAGGCCTCCCCATCTTTTTCCCACCCCATACGGGCAAACATTGTGTTTCGTTCATCAATTCGTTTCATACTAAGCCTCGTTTTTCCTAAAGGCCATGGAAAGGACCTGTGACCCTTAAAATGGACTCTTGTTCATTGTGTAGTGTAAGATTTTTTTCTTCTAGTGCATTACGTTCTAGACGCAGGGCGTCCAGGGTTTCCCTAACTCGACGCTGAAGTTCCTTGGTTTGCGTGGTGACATTAACAATCTTGTCCTGGACAAACCAGTCAAAAAAGAAGTTGTCAAAGAAGAGGTCAGCAAACCGGGTAAAACCATCGAACTGAAGATCACCTGCAATTTCTTTGGACACGTCTGCTAGCTCCGTGTTAAACCGTTTTAGCAGGTATACAGCTTCATCAATCTGCTGTTTGGCCCGGTCCAACCGGTCATGCTTGATGGCACTGGCGATAAGACCACCAGCGACCATGTCATAGAGGCCCCAGTTACGCGCAGAATCCAGTATGTTTAGGACTTCCTTTAACTGTGCGTCCAGCTGTAGTCCCACGCTTAGGGCTTCACCAATTTCCCGCAAGGTATGTTGGCCCTCCTGTAAGGTCCCATTGATGGCCTGTAGACGAGGCCCATGGGTAGGGTCGTTTTGAATGGTATAGGCTAATAATTGGTCAAAAAGCGTATCCACCCGTTCCTGTAGTCGTTCCACAGCATGGTCGGTGACTTGAATCCGTGCCAGGTCGTCCTTGGTTTGTTCCAAAGAAAAAACCACAGAATCGTAGGCCATTTTAGCCTCTAAGGCCTCTTGTTGCTCCTTCTCCAAGCGACTGTCAATACTACCGGTTATGGAAGCAATGAAGGAGGACAAAGAGAGTCGTTCAAATCGCTCCACGTCCTTTTGCTCCTTGATCCAAACCGATTTCAGTTGGTCACATTTTGCTTGTAATGACTGGACATCCCCCTTTAGAGATGCGGCCTTCCGCTGGGCTTGAACAGCTACGGACAGTGCGTCTACTGCCTTGGCATATTCTTCATGATAGGTCATGTGGTCCTCCTGTCGCTTTTTATCTATTTTAACATACTTGAAACCTCCACCGCGACTGGATTGGGGCTTTTCGCAGTGGAGGTTTTTTTATAACTGGTAGCCGATTTCAAAGGCTTTTTTATTGAGTTCGATGGCTTTTGGGGGCACTGTGTCTTCAATGGCCTTCAACCAATGGTCCTTGCTGATTTCCAGTCGGCTGGCTAACATGCCCACTAAAAACGTATTGGCGATCTTAGGATTTCCCAATAAAAGGCCTTCCTCGACAGCATCAATGGCAACCACCTGATAATTTTCCTCTAGCTTTTTCAAGATGTCTGTTGGATAGATCTCTTTCTCAGCGATCACAGGAACCGGCGGAACTTGTCTGGTGTTGACGAAAATCCATCCACCCAATTTGACAGCTTCCGCCCAGCGCAAACCCTCCAGGGGTTCCATGGCTAAAAGAAAGTCTCCTTGGCCGTAGGGGACATTGGGTGAGTAGACTCGCTCGCCTATGCGGACATTGCCCCATACGCGGCCACCCCTTTGGGAGAGGCCAACCACGTCATTGCTCTTTACGTCAAGGCCGGCATTCATGGCCGCCTGACAGATCAGGCCAGTTGTAAGGACAAGGCCTTGGCCACCGACACCTGCGAGTAGTATGTTATGCATCATCTTAGGCCTCCTCCTGGACTTGCACCTGTGAAATTGCCCCAACTGGGCATACCTGGGCGCATACGCTACAGCCCACGCACATATCAGCTGCTATATGGGACTTCATTTTGTCAAAGCCTTCATAGTCGCGCATTTGAATGGGTGGACAGTTGGTCTTCACACAGGACCTACAGCCAATGCATACGGCAGGGTCAACCTGAAATGGCGGGTTGACGATCTTAAAGTTCAGGGCACAAGGCTGCGTGGTCATGACAATGGACAAACCCTTGTGTTTCAGTTGCTGGTCAATGGTGTCTTTAGCAGTTTTGTAGGCAAATTGGTCTACCACATGGACATTGGTAAAGCCCATGGCATCCAGAAGTTCAGGGATATGGACGTCCATGTCACCCATGGGAGAGTAGCTACCCGTAACCGCTGTGGCCTGTCCACCCGTCATGGCTGTCGTTCCATTGTTGAGAATCAGGACGGTCATGTTTACGTCATCGTCCAATTGGTGTAGGAGATTGACCATCCCTGTCATGCCCGAGTGGAAGAAGGTGCCGTCTCCTATTACACATACCAGTGGGGTATCGTCCCCTGCCAGCTGTTGGGCCTTGGACATACCCTTCATGATCCCAATGGAAGCCCCCATGCTAATAATGGAGTTTACCGCCTTGAGGGGCTCAAGGACTGCCAATGAGTAACATCCAATGTCACCGATAACACTGACCCTGGCCTTTTTTAGAACGTCAAAAACGGGCCGGTGGGGGCAACCTGAGCAGAACATGGGTGGCCTTGCTGTCAGACTTGAGGGGCTGGCCACGTCATAGGTGGCCTTTGTAATGATCCCTGCTTCTAGGAGCCCTTGTTCAATATCCTCACTGTTGAGTTCCCCTGTAAAGGAGAACCACTCTTTGCCCTGACAATCAATTCCATGGATTTTCAGTTCGTTTTCAATGAAGGGGGTCATTTCCTCCAGGACCAAGACCCTTTTATAGTCCTTGGCCTTTTGCCGGATGTCTTCTATGGGTAGTGGATAGACCATACCCAGCTTGTAAATGGACAGGTCTAAACCGATTTCTAAAAGGTTCATATACATGAGGCCCGATGTAATAATCAATACGTCCTTTTTCCCATCCTTGGAAGGCTCGTAGCGGTTTATTGGTGCGGTGTTGGCCCAGGTGGCTGTCTTATCAATCCGCTCTTTCATGAGGTACTGCTTGGGATATGTATTGGGTGGAATCATGGCATAGTCTTCTAGCTTGTGGGTGAATCCACTGATCTGATGGTCATGCCGGTCTCCAATGTCCACAAGGCCTCGACTGTGACAGACCCGGCTGGTGATCCGGAGCATAATGGGCATATTAAAATCCTCAGACAGGCTCAGCGCCAACTTGGTAAAGTCCTTGGCCTCCTGGGGGTCTGCTGGATCCAGTATGGCCATGTTGGCGAACTTGCCTAGGTGGCGGTTGTCTTGTTCATTTTGGGACGAGGCCATGCCGGGGTCGTCACCGGTAACAAGGACAAAACCACCGTTTATTTGTGTTTGGGTAAAGGTCATGAGGGGGTCTGCTGCCACGTTGACACCCACATGCTTCATGCTACAAAGGGTCCTGGCACCCGTAAAGGAAGCACCGATTCCGACTTCTAAAGCCACTTTCTCATTTACAGAGAACTCACTATAGATCTTGGCTTCAGTTTCCTCTCCCAGTTCTTTAACAGACTGGAGTATCTCCACGGTTGGTGACCCTGGATAAGAGGTTGCAACTTGACCACCTGCTTCATAGAATCCCCTTGCTACGGCTTGGTTTCCGTTGAGGATTTTTCTCGTTTTATTCACATTGACACTCCTTTCCATACCCTTCACATATACCCCTCCTATTCTTGACGTATTCGTAAAATTTCACTATGATAAGAGAAGTACATACTAAAGTCATAGAAAGGGGCAATACCCTATGCACACTGCCCAATACTGGATTAATAAATTAGACATGATCCCTCACCCTGAAGGG
Organism: uncultured Peptostreptococcaceae bacterium; assembly: GCA_964342805.1. Classification (GTDB taxonomy): domain Bacteria; phylum Bacillota; class Clostridia; order Peptostreptococcales; family Acidaminobacteraceae; genus CAYFHQ01. Next base: position 12,975 of record CAYFHQ010000064.1, read on the forward strand.
GGTTGGTATCATTCTTCTTATACATCTGATCAAACCATGTTTCGCCACGATATTGCAGGGGTTTCTTCCTCAGAGAGAAAACTCTGGTCAAGTATTTACCTCCTTTTAGAAAGCGACGACTTCACTGCCTTTCACAGGGTTCGGTCGGAAGAGGTTTGGTACTACCACTGTGGTGCACCAGTCAAAATCTACATGATCTCCCCTGACGGTGACTTAATCGTTGAGGAGTTGGGTTTGGATATTGACAAGGGGCAGCGTCCCCAGATCTTAATCCCTAAAAACTACGCTCTTGGAGCTGAACGCATGGACCAAGCCTTCTCTATGGTTGGCGTTATGGTAAGTCCAGGCTTTGATTTTGACGATATTAAGATCTATGACCGGGACGAACTCCTGGCCATGCACCCACAACACAAGGCCTTGATTGAACGATTAACAATTGAGAGTTTTTACTAGGTCGTTTACGAGCAAAAGCACAGCCATTGGCTGTGCTTTTTTTCTTTCTTTAATCAAACTTGCATACTAACAAAGGCACCTACATTTTTCCTTGGGTTTTCAGCCACAAGACCACTTCCCGGTCCTCTTCTTCCAGATGGACATTGATCCACCTTTCAATGGTCCCCTTGATCCGCTTGACCTGTTGGGCGGTGACACCATCATAAACAAGAATATGTTTGATGTTCTGGAATTTATGTAGGAGTTCATGGTGTTTGGCAATATGGGCGTCTAAGTTAGGATAATTCTTGTTTCGAAGGAGGAGTTCTTCGTGGTTGAAGTGGTCTAGTATGGTTTGTTCTAAGTTCTCAACCCGTTCAATAAAAGCGGGATCAAGCTGTCCCTCATGGAGGGCTTCCATGAGGACCACGGCTTCCTTGTAGATCACTTCATGTTCCTGGTCCATAAAGGGGACACACAAACTAAACTTCTTTTTTACATCCATTTTCTACCTCCACTATGGCCGTCTTGCTACTTATCCCAGTGGAATTAACCAACCGGACAAGGAGACCATGACGACATTAAAAAATCCATGGGCAAGGACAACTGACTCTGCCCCGTGTTTTTGGTATAGCCAGCCTAAAAATAAACCAATGGGAAAGATCTGTGCAAATTTTACCCATTCTGGATCCAGTACGCCTCCGTGACCAAAGGTCCATACAATAGATGACAGGATGATGGCCAGCCAAGCCCCATACCTTTTATTTCTAAACCACCAGTGTAAGAGACTCTGAAAACTAATCCGGATAAGGACTTCTTCAAATAGAGAGGCCCGTAATACGGTTAGCAGGGTACCCGCCATAAAAAAAGGGTCAGACGCGTCATAGACCAGTTGGTCAGTCATCCCCTTTACAAAGGCTGAATGGGAAGGACTTGTTACCTGGAAGAGGACTACTGTATAAGCCATCCAAACCGCAGCGCCCCCTGCACCAACCATGAGGGCTCGTTTCACTTCTGACCATTTAAACTTGTGGATCAGGTACCTATAGGGGTGGGGTTCGAATGCTTCCTCCCCACTTGACCCCCTTGGGTCGTACTCTTTTTTCCATAGGAGGGGGCTGGAGCCTAGGTGAATGTCATTCACTGGTAGAAAGTCTCCATCGTAAACCACCTGGCTTTGGATACCATTGCTGAGAATACTCCCTCCAATACCCAGGCGGGTTGCGTCTCTTAGGCCAATGGTGACATGCATCATTACCAAGGGTACTTGAATGGCAATGGCCACAAGGGTAACCACCAGCCCTGCCCCCTGGCCGCCTTCCATGACCAAAAGGATTCCGCTCAATAACTGCATGGCGGCAAAGACTAGGCCGTATTGTCTGGCCGCAGTTTTGAACACCTGTGACTCTCTTCTTGCCCTGAGGTGGCGGACCACCTGAACCCCTGTCAGACCCAGGGTGATAAAAACATAAATGATCGAATAGGCCATAGTTCCTCCTTGTTAGTACCCTTATACCCGAAAATGCTTACCCTATTAAATCAATTCCAGTGTTATCCATGGAATTTTGGGATATACTGTATGTATAAGGACCAAGGAAGGATGTGTATTTATGGTTTATGTTTTTTTAGCAGATGGTTTTGAAGAGATCGAAGCCATTACAGTCATTGATGTTCTCCGCAGGGGGGGCATAACAGTGGAAACCATCAGTATAACAAAAGAAAGAACCGTCATGGGTGCCCATGGGGTTCCTGTCATTGCCGATGGTAGCTTATCAAACGTTCATGTGGACCGGGCAGATATGATTGTCCTCCCTGGTGGTATGCCTGGGACCAAGCACTTGGGTGAGTCAGAAACTCTAAAGGGTATTATTGAGGAAATGATTGAAGCAGACAAGTATGTGTCTGCCATCTGTGCAGCCCCATCTGTTCTGGGCCAAATGGGACTTTTAAAAGGGAAAAACGCCACCTGCTACCCAGGTTTTGAAAAAGAACTGAATGGTGCAAACCATTTGACAGACGAAGTGGTACAGGACGGAAAAATCACCACCTCCAGGGGACCTGGCACGGCCATGGACTTTGCCTACCACCTGGTGGACATATTGAAGGGCCAGCTGGAATCCAACACCCTTAAACGAGGCATGATCTACCGTCAAACCTATTAGATGAATAATGGAAGGCAACAAACAAAGCCCATGTGGATGATCAGGCATCTCCACATGGGCTTCATTACTCCTCAGACTCATAAATCCCAAGGGCTTCAAAGTGTCTGTGGATCTCTTTTTCATGGCCGTTTCGAGTGGGCTCATAATACACCTTGGCTTTTAACTCGTCTGGCAGATATTGTTGTGGGATATAGCTATCTGGATAACTGTGGGGGTACTTATAGGACTGGTCTCCCCACTCCTCCTTCTTGGAGCTCATGCTCAAGGAGGTACCGTCTTTCAGATAGTAAGGTACATTGCCAATGTCCATTTGTTCCACGTCCTGCATGGCTGCTTTAATGCCCACATAAGCGGCATTGGACTTGGGCGCACTGGCCACATAGGCCGCTGCCTGGGCCAAAATGATCCGACCTTCAGGCATGCCAATCATATTGACTGCTTGGGCGGCAGAGGTTGCAACAACCAGGGCCTGTGGGTCTGCGTTGCCAACGTCTTCAGCAGCAGCGATGACAATGCGTCGAGCAATAAACTTAGGGTCTTCTCCCCCTTGGATCATCCGAGCCAGATAGTGTAAGGCTGCATTGGGGTCTGTCCCCCGCATGGACTTAATAAAGGCAGAAGCAATGTCATAGTGGCTGTCTCCTGACTTGTCATAGAGATTGCCCTTCTTCTGAACACACTCCTTAAGAATCTCCAAGGTAAGGACTAGCTTGCCGTCTTGCTTTTCTGTACTCAAAACGCCCAGTTCAACTGCGTTCAGGGCCTTTCTTGCGTCTCCAGAGGCCACGTGGGCAATGAAGTCAAGGGCGTCGTCCTCAATCTCCACACCAAACATCCCCAGGCCATTTATGGGGTCTTTAAGGGCATTTTCTACTATGGTACGGACTTCCTTGGTGGTCAGCCGCTCCAGTCGGAAGATCATGGACCGGGATATCAAGGCGTTATTGACCTCATAATAGGGATTCTCTGTCGTCGCACCAATCAGGATCAAGGTTCCCTTTTCCACATGGGGCAAGAGGGCGTCCTGTTGACTTTTGTTAAAACGGTGGATCTCGTCCAAAAACAAGATCGTCCGCTTGTTGTACATACCCAGGCTGGCCTCAGCTTGTCCAACAACCTCTCTCAGGTCCTTGACACCGGAGGTCACCGCATTAAGGGCAACAAACTCCGACTTGGTCGAGTTGGCTATGATCCGGGCAATACTGGTTTTACCGGTACCTGGAGGCCCATAAAGAATGATAGAACTCAACTTGTCCGCACGTATTAAACGGTTGAGCAATTTGCCGTTACCCAGTATGTGTTCTTGGCCCACAAAGTCTTCCAGGGTCTTGGGTTTCATCCGTTCTGCCAAGGGGGCTTCTTGCTTTAAATTTTCCTCACGAATAACATCAAATAAATCCATTTTGATCTCCTTGCAACTTCAAGCAGGAATCAAAGACCTCTTGAAGGGATATGGCTGTCAGAATGCGAACATATGTTTGTTTCATTGTATCAAAGACCTTACCAATGTGCAAATTTGCTTGGCCTTGACCTTATTTCTTCTTTTTCTTTTTTCTCCGGGTAGCCTTAAGGAGCTCATTAACCTCTTCCCTTGAACCAATAGGAATCCGGTGGTTAACGACAACTGCATTCCGCCGTGCACGGACCTTGAGCATGAGGTTGGCATAGTCCTGGTCCTTGTCAGTCATACGAAATTCAACAATTTCCTCATAGGTCATGAACCATGACCGGACCAAAATCCCTTCTTCCTTAAAGATGATCCGATTGGTCCGTAGGATCATCCCCACCAAGACAACCGAGCCCGTGATGGTCACTATGCCTGTGAGTATTTCTTCTCCAGAGCGCATCACCACAGCCCAGTAGCCAATGATCAGGGCAAAGAGAATGACCAACAAGCTGTTAATAATCCAGCCCATTTTTTTCGTCATTAGTGGGAAGGACAGCTGGGTTGCCCCGCCCTTTTTCATGACCTTGAGGTGCTGGTAGACCAACAAGGACGGTAGTGCAATATACAAGATAATGATCCAGTTCATAAAAGATCCTTTCGAGGTAGGTTTGCGTAAACAAAGAAAAGGTACGGCCAAAAGACCGTACTTTTTCCACTGCCACTGGCAGCGTTTGGGAGTAACTCCCTTTATTTATCCCCTTACATGCCGATAAAATGCTCTATTTCACTTTATTCCACGTCGAGGTCTATCTTCCTCTAATTATTTTTCCATGATGTAGGCTAGACCCAACTCAGCCGTAGCCATTAGACCCTTTTCGTGGGTTCTTTCAAAGGAATGGGAAGCGTCAACGCCTGGTCCAATCAGACCGGCACGGATTTCCCAACCTGCCCGTAGGGCTGCAGAAGCGTCAGAACCGTAGTATGGATAAATGTCAATAACATAGTCCACGTCTTTGCCCTTGGCTAGCTTCACAAGCCGTTGTTTGAGTTCGTAGTCATAAGGACCAGAGGAGTCCTTGGCACAGATGGTAACTTTTTCTTCGTGGGAAGTTTGGCCATCACCAGGGGCTGCCATGTCCACTGCTATGAATTCTCGAGTTTCAGCTGGAATGGACGCTGAAGACCCATGGCCTACTTCTTCAAAGTTACTAATAAAGAAATGAGTTGTATGGGGTGGTTTTTTGCCAGACTTCACAATGGCTTCAGCCATGGCGAACAGGGTTGCCACACAAGCCTTGTCGTCCAGGTGACGGGACTTGATATATCCAGAAGCCGTGTGCTGGACACGGGGGTCAAAGGACACGAAGTCACCCACTTCAATGCCTAGCTTTTTCACGTCGTCTTTACCTGCAACCACTTCGTCCAGACGAACTTCCATGGTGTCAGCTGTACGCTTGGTATCAGACAGTTTACCACCGTGAACGTGGCTTGAGGCCATGGTCAACATAATGGTACCGGTGATCTCCTTGCCGTCAGCCGTATGTACGGTACAGTATTCACCTTCTACGCTATTCCAAGCATAACCACCAATTTGTGTGAGCTTTAGGCGGCCATTACCCTTGATTTCCTTAACCATTCCACCCAGGGTGTCCACGTGGGCAGACAGGAGTCGGTGGTCAGCCGTATTGTCACCAGGAATTGTGGCGATCAAGGCACCCTTGTTGGTCAACTTGCTTTCCACACCCAGGTCATCAAACACCTGCTTAGAATAGACAACTGCTTCTTTGGTAAAACCCGTTGGGGATGGGATATTGAGTAGTTCTTTCAAATGATCCGTCATATAGGTCATGTTAATTTTCATGGTATTGCCTCCTTAAATGTCATGCAAACATTGTAACATACTTTCTGTATGGAGCGGGTAGAGGGGCTAGCTGCAGGCCACAGGTCTTGTTGGCTTACACGGGCCAGGCTGCCCTCCATACGAAATCCACTAGGCAGTGCAGTTCAGCGCCACATTCACGGCAACCGTTTTGCCGTTGTACTCGCCAATTTCGTAAGTCACACAAGCGTCCAATTCCAGACGGGTCACTTCGTCCTCGTCCTGGAGACTCTTGAAGTGGAAGAAGATGTTCTCTCCACCTGTGTCCGGTGTAATAAAGCCATAATAGCCTTGAATGTTGCAAATGCTACCACTTTGGACAGACGATGAGGACGGTGTCTGGCTCCTACGGTTTTGGGGCCGAACGAAAATGCCACTCACGTCTCTTTCCCCCGTCCGAAGGGCTTCGTCAATCTCTAAATCCATCAGAATAGGATAGGTCACTTCACTTACCAGAGACTTGGACGTATAGGTGGTATGGAGCTGGCCGTCTACGTCTTCATATTCAAAGTTCCAGCCCAGGAGCATAATGCGGGTCCCAAGGGCATTCAGTTTACGAGCCAGGGGAACATAGTCCCGGTCGCCAGCAATCAATACAATGACGTCATACTTCTTTAAAAGAGCACCCTCGTAGGCCTCCAGGGCAAACCAAACGTCTACCCCCTTCTCCCCATACTTGGTCATGGGCAGGTAGTGGGTGGTGACGCCAGACCCGATCAAAATATCGTCAAACTGCCGCTCACTATAAAGCTTGTTATGGGCCCGGGTGTCGTCGGCATTGTAGCGTCCTCGGAAATAGTGGGAGTCCACCACGTGGCAGTAGCGTTCCTTGGTCTCCTCCACCTCAGCAACCTTGTGGATGATGTAGTCGTGGAGCCCTTGGATACTAATTCGGGATTTTAGCTGGTGAACATATCTGTAATAATCACTGGCATGGGCAAAATAATTGCCGTCGTAATACACACCAATCTTAATTAATTTCGTGTCTAAGTAACTCAAATCTGTGCCCCCTCATAAAGTGTCTATAGGATCTCTATGTCTTGAACTTCTTCCAGTCGGTCCTGCATGTACTTGGTAGCGTCCTGAATGCCCTGGTTGTAAAAGGCCGGACCTAGTTTTTCCACCATAAAGTCCAAGACCATCATGGCAGCCAAGTCACCAATATCCTCGTCACGCTCTACAGAAAAGAAGCTTTGGATTTCAGTGATCATCCGCTTGCGAACGTCTTCGTGGATCTCTAGCTGTTTTTTTTTCTTTCTCATGTCTACTCCTTGTCAGTCCTATGTAAATTTTGTTCAATATGCTTGTGTAGTCCATTGGACAGGAACATAATCGCGCTATTCAGGAGGACAACCAAGACCATCAATGGGACGGCGAATATGGCTGCTTCCGGATCATCCATCATAATCAAAAATACTGCCAAAACGACGATCACAGCCATCATGCCCGTGGTGAACCAGGTAAAGGGTCGAATAAGGATCTCACCCACCAAGTGATACGCTTCACCGCGACGTTCTGCTCGGCCTTCAAAATATTTAAATATCCCCAACTGGGACGTGGTGGATACGCGAATGACTCCTTCGTCGTCGATGTCCCCCATGATTTTCTTGCCAAAGACCCCCTTGGACATGGGCAAGCGACCTCTTTTGTCGATCAATCGGTCCACGAGTTCGGACTCAGACCTACAATCGCTCTGAAACTCAACAGATTTTCCCATAAGCACCTCCCAATTTATACGCTTTTTACTTCCTATTATATGTTAGCAGATTTCCAATTCCTTTGGACGAAAAAAAGCGAAACTTCCACAGAATCATGGAAATTTCGCTAGGTTTAATAGTCACGCTTGTCGTTCAAGGACCAGACGTCAATCATATTTTGCCATACCACCTTGGTTTCAGGTCGAAGCCAAGTGTCAAAGGCACTTAATTTTCTTTCTTTTCGAATGAGGCCTTCTTGCATATGGTCAATGAGTCCATAACTGATCAGTTCTTGAACTTCTTGGTCGCCGTCCCTTAAATATTTTTCAATCAGTGCGAATAGCCACCGGAAATTCTCGGTCTGTCCACTTTCAAGTGCGCTGATTAATTCTACTGAAATGGTGTCAATGCCACTGTACAGATCTTTGATTTCCGTAGCCCGCTGTCCTTGACCACCAGGCAGATTAACTAACAAGCCAGTGAGGACTTCTTCTTTGCGAACCATACCGCCATCTCCATTCTCTACCGTTACCATTAATCTCTAAGAACAGTATACACCGATTTCTGAATATTTACAAAATTATAGGGTACGGACCAGGTTTTTGCGTATAGACCCAATGGACTCCACAATGCGTCTGGTGGTCTCTGCCTTGTTCATGGTGTAGATATGGACACCGTCTACGCCCCAGGACAAAAGGTCAATAATCTGTTCAGTAGCATAGGCGGTGCCAGCCTCCTTCAAAGCCGCTGGATCATGTTCGTAGCGGTTGAGTATCCTGAGGAACTTCTTGGGCAGGGTGCAACCCGATAATTGTTGTATTCGAATAATCTGCTTCTTATTCAGCACGGGAAGGATACCTGCAATAAGCGGTGTCTGAATACCATGGGACTCCAATCGGTCCTTAAAGCGAAAGAGGGTCTCGTTGTCATAGAATAACTGGGTGATTAGAAAATCCAGACCCAGGTCGGCCTTCTTTTTCAAATTGCGAATGTCTGCTTCAAGGTCACTGGACTCCAAGTGACCTTCTGGATAACAGGCCCCTCCAACACTATAGGTCCCCCTGTCCTTGACATGGGAGATCAAGTCCGAGGCATAGGTAAAGGG
>CAYFHQ010000065.1:0-21395 GCA_964342805.1 uncultured Peptostreptococcaceae bacterium
CCGATGGTACTTGGTGGGAGACTGCCTGGGAGAGTAGGACGTCGCCGGTTTATATGCGGAAATGGCTCAGTGGTAGAGCATCGCCTTGCCAAGGCGAGGGTCGCGAGTTCGAATCTCGTTTTCCGCTCCATTAAAAGAGTAAAGCAAATAGCTTTACTCTTTTTTTATTGCTTATTTTCTTCTTGTAGACAGTAGAGCGGTTGGTTGGTGAGTACACCGTATACTTTTAAAGTAGAAAAGCAGCCAACCGCTGGTCAAGATCATCAGCAAACCAATTGGCTAGTCCTTCAATAGACTGATAGTTGACTTGGACTCTGCAGGCAACTAAGTCCTTATGAAGTTGTTTATGAATTGTACTAAGCGCACATTTCTGTGCGCTTTTTGTGATATAAGAGTTTTTACAAAATTGTGATTGAAATAAGTTGAAAACATTGAAATGACAAGCGTACATTCGTTGACACCGTTCTGACAATTCGATAGAATAAGAGTGCAATAGTATGTACAGAAAATCATACATACAAATAAACAATTTTTCACACGACCCAATGAACGTCCTGCCCTTGGTAGGACAACTATTATGTTTATCGCTCCGTGCTGGACGAGCACGGGACACATAATATAGGAGATTTCCTGGAGGAAACCCATGGATTTATTTGACCAGAAAAAAGAAAACAAATCCCTTACGTCGATTATTTTTGAGAAAATCAGAGAAGATATCGTTAATGGAGAGTATGATCCCGGCGAGAAAATTGTAGAAGCAAAGCTTGCTGACGATTTAGGTGTTAGCCGTACTCCGGTGCGTGAGGCACTCAAGCAACTTGAACTAGACGGTCTTGTTGAAAATATCCCTAACCGTGGCGTGATTGTCAAAGGCGTCAGCATGCAGGATGTTGAAGATATTTATACCATTCGTGAAGCTATTGAAGGTGTAGCAGCCAAATGGTCTGTGGAACGAATGACAGAAGAAGAGCTACAAACCTTAAAGGAGATCTTCGAGTTAATGGAGTTCTATACCTTTAAGAAAGACGTAGACAAAATTTTTGAGTTGAACACGCGTTTCCACGAGACAATTTACATGGCAACCAAGTCTCGTTTCTTGGAGCATGTACTTCGGGACTTCCAGTTGTTCATTAAATCCACTCGGTATGAATCACTGAAGTCTGAGGGACGTATGGAGCATACACTTGAAGAGCACCGTGCCATTTTGGACGCATTCACTGAGCGGAATACAGACGAAGCTGTGAAGCGCATCCTTAAGCATATTAACAACTCTAAAGAGAACTTCGAGCGTCAAAACGCAAAGGCTTCCCAATAGAAGCCAAATGATCAATGAATATAGGATGGTAGAGGTCGCTGAAAAGTGGCTTTACTTTCTTAACCTGCCTGTCAAACTTTTGACAGAAAACCGTATATAAATGAAGTATGTCTCTACAGAGAGATAAAGGGAGGATTCTATGTCAGATGAACGACGCAATGAGATAATTGAACTGTTACAGACAGCAGACACGCCCATAACAGGGTCGGAGCTGGCACAGCGTTTCGATATTTCAAGGCAAGTCATCGTCCAAGATATTGCTGTCCTTCGTGCTTCTGGTTACAATGTTATGGCATCTTCCAATGGCTACTTTCTACCCAAGAAAAAATCAAACAATACCATCATAAAAACCATTGTGTCTTCCCACACGGGGACAAGGGACATGAAGGATGAACTGATGTTGATTGTGGGTTATGGTTGTAAGGTGATTGACGTAATTGTTGAACACCCAATCTTTGGAGAGATCGTTGCCCAATTGATGATCGGGACTGAAGAAGAAGTCCATCAATATATTGAAAAAGTGGAGAAGCATAACGCCTCCCCACTCTCCTCGTTGACAGAAGGACATCATATCCATACAATAGAAGTACCGAGCGAAAAAGTCTATACTGCTTTGGTAGATGATCTAAAAAAACGAGGTTTTATAGATGCTTAAACTGCGTGATAAGCGCAGTTTCATTTTGCAACTAGATGACAAGACAGCTGACATTACAGTTTATTCATAATGGTACCTATCGCACTGATTGAAAGGAAAGAACCATGGATCTACAAACTATGGCGAGTGAGATTCGTCGACTAAAAGAAGAAAAGAATGCAATCATCCTAGCTCATAATTATCAAATTCCAGAAGTACAAGATATCGCAGACGTAGTTGGCGACTCCTTAAAACTCAGCCAGGTGGCTGCAGAAACAGACCATGACATGATCGTATTTTGTGGTGTTCATTTCATGGCTGAAAGTGCAAAAATCCTTAGTCCAGAAAAAACGGTCCTACTACCTGTTATGGACGCTGGATGTCCCATGGCAGATATGATTACTGCCCAAGACCTGATTGAGTTCAAAAAAGAAAATCCGGATGTGCCTGTTGTGAGCTACGTGAACTCGTCAGCGGAAGTGAAGGCCTACTCCGATATTTGTTGTACATCATCCAATGGGGTCAAGGTTGTTGAGTCCCTAGAAGCGGACAAACTCCTATTTGTACCAGATAAAAATCTAAGCCACTGGATTCAGCAGTTTGTGCCTAACAAGGAAATTATCAGATGGCAAGGTTTCTGCATTACCCACGAGCGTGTTCTACCCCGTGAAGTGGAGATGATCCGCAATCGTAAACCTGGTGTGGAAGTACTGGTTCACCCTGAGTGCAATCCTGCAGTTGTGGAACTGGCTGATTTTGTGGGCAGTACGTCTCAAATTATCAATCATGTTCGAAACTCAGACGCCAAAGAAGTGATTATTGGCACTGAAATGGGCATTCTCCACACCCTTCGTAAGGAAAACCCTGGTGTACGGTTTACACTGCTGTCACCAAGCTTGATTTGCCACAATATGAAGAAAACGAGCCTAGAAGATGTATACGCGGCTCTAAAAGAAGAAAAAAATGTGATTGAAGTTCCTGAGGACATCCGTAAAAAGGCCTACACAGCCCTTGATCGAATGCTACAGGTGAAAATTTAGGAAGCGTCTATGTCAAGAACCTATATTACGGACCTACAAGTGAATATGTCCCATGTTCCCCAGTATGATTGTGTGATCATAGGATCGGGTGCTGCCGGATTAATGACAGCCTTAACCCTTCATGAAGACAAACGTATATTGATCTTGACCAAGACCCAACCAGAAGACTCCAATAGTGCTTTGGCCCAGGGGGGAATCGCTGCGGCCCTTTCGGAAGAAGATATTGACCTGCACATTGCTGACACCATGATAGCAGGGTGTAATTTCAATGACGAAAAGGCAGTGGGAGACATGATCAAGCGTTCATCAGAGGCCATTGATGTGCTCTTACAGTATGGCGTACCCTTTGACCGGGACGAAGACAATGATCTCCTGGTAACCAGAGAAGGCGGCCATTCAGCCCGTCGTGTCCTTCACTATAAAGACATGACAGGTAAAGCTATCACAGATAGCTTATTGGAGGCTCTTCAGACTAAAGATAACATTACGCTACTTTCAGATGCATGTGTGTCGGATATTGTTACAGACCAACACAAGGCAGTCGGTGTGTCCTATTTCCGTGGGGGAAAACAGCATGTCGTAGCCGGCAATTGTATAGTACTTGCCACTGGGGGGATCGGTGGACTATTCAAGGCAACGACAAACACAACGACACTTACCGGTGACGGCATGGCCATGGCCATCCGTGCAGGCGCATCTGTCAAAGATTTAGAATTTATTCAATTTCATCCGACTGCCTACTCAACATCAGGCGTGACCTTTCTGATCTCAGAAGCTGTTCGAGGAGAAGGGGGCGTCTTGATCAATGACCAAGGTCAGCGATTTATGAAGGGCATCCACCCTATGGCGGAGTTGGCCCCTCGTAATATTGTTGCCAAAGCCATATTTGATCAAATGCAAGATGGACAAACTGTCTACCTGGATGTACGCCATCTAGGGCCTTATTTCAAGGAACGTTTCCCAACCATCTATGGCAATTGCATGGCCCAAGGGGTTGACCCACTGGACACCCCCGTCCCCATACAACCAGTGCAACACTATGTCATGGGCGGGATTCAAACGGACCCTGTGGGCCGGACCGCTGTAGATCGACTTTATGCATGTGGAGAGGCGGCTTGGACAGGCGTACATGGCGCCAATCGTTTGGCCAGTAACTCCTTACTTGAGGCTGTGGTATATGGTAAGTCTGTCGCTGAAGATATTAATCAGCGTAACTTGTCTGCCCACCTCCCCATTATTCATTCACAAAGAAATGGAAGGGAGCTAGTGGGTTCAGAAGATGTGAGACAGGCCGTACAGGCTATTCTCAGTCAGTCAGCCTTCATTGTCCGCAACAGGGATCAAATTCTAAAGGGCATTGAGGCCCTTGCGAACATAAAAATTGAACTGGAAAGCCAAACCGCAACCAAGGCCGAAGAAGTGGAAATCTTCAACATGGTCTTGGTGGCAGACAGAATACTCCAGGCAGCCCTCGTCAGGGAAACATCCTTGGGTAGCCATATCCGTACAGATGAAGGAGAATAAAGTGAAGTTTATAGGACTGGATCAATTGATCGATCAGTTTTTAATAGAAGACATGCCCTATATGGACATGACAACAGACCTCTTAGGTCTTATTCAAGAGACCACAGCCATTGCGACAGCTAAGGCCGATGGCGTGATTGCGGGCCTTGAAGTTTTTAAGGCAGTCTTCCAAAGGGTCAATCCTAAGGTGCAAGTGGACTTTCTAGTTGAAGAAGGTGCTCACGTTCAAAAGGGAACAGACATTATTCAAGTCACTGGCAGTGCAGCAGACTTGCTCAAGGCAGAGCGGCTGGCTCTTAACTTACTCCAGCGCATTTCTGGTATAGCCAGTCAGGCAGCTACATATGCAGAAGCAGTTGCTGGCCTTCCGGTTAAAATTGTAGACACAAGAAAGACAACCCCAGGCCTGCGTCAATTTGAGAAGTACGCTGTGCGTATTGGGGGCTGTTACAACCACCGCTACAGCCTGTCAGACGCGGTTATGATTAAGGACAATCATATACAAGCAGCTGGCGGCATTACCAATGCAGTGAAAGTCATTGCTGGCCAACTGGGCCATGCAACAAAGATAGAAGTTGAAGTTCAGTCCCAGGAAGAAATGATGGAAGCCATTGAAGCTGGTGCAGACATCGTTATGTTGGACAACATGTCTTGTGCAGACATGAAGGCAGCTGTTGAAAAGGCAGCTGGGCAGGTTATTCTTGAAGCGTCTGGTGGTGTTACCCTGGACACGGTTCGTGAAATCGCAGAAACAGGCGTAGACGTGATTTCCGTAGGAGCCTTGACCCATTCTGTCATGGCCCTGGATATTAGCTTAAACATTCGCTTGTAAGTCGAGCTTGTAAGAAAGGACAAACCATGAAAGGTAATGGTGTTCGTAATTACTTAACCAAGACATTAAATGGCATGGCCCTGGGCCTATTTGCCTCCTTAATTATTGGACTCATCCTCAAGCAGATTGGGGACTACACAGGAATAGAGCAGTTGGTCCAGTTTGGCAAGGTAGCCCAGTTTATGATGGGGCCTGCCATAGGTGCAGCCGTAGCCTATTCTGTTGACGCAGGTCCTCTGGGCATCTTTGCGTCCATGGTTGCCGGTGCTGTTGGCGCGGGAACCATCGGAACCACCGAAGCCGGTGGCAGTATGCTCTATATTGCAAAAATTGGTGAACCCATGGGGGCCTTTGTTGCAGGTCTCAGTGCAGCAGAGTTCTCCAAGTTGATTGCTGGAAAAACAAAAATGGACATTGTACTGGTACCTGCCCTGACCATTCTGGTCGGTGGCCTTGTGGGTATTTTCATTAGTCCATGGATCGCCATGGTTATGAAGTCCTTAGGTGCTGTGATTAATACAGCTACGGAGCTGCAACCCATCCCCATGGGGATTTTGGTAGCCGTACTCATGGGCATGATTTTGACACTGCCCATTTCCTCAGCGGCCCTGGCCATTTCCCTCGGCCTGAGCGGCCTAGCAGCGGGCGCATCCCTGGTGGGTTGTTGTTGCCAGATGATTGGCTTTGCAGTGGCCTCCTACCGGGAAAACGGATTTGGTGGCTTCCTGGCACAGGGACTTGGAACCTCCATGCTCCAGGTGCCCAATATCATTAAAAATCCTTGGATCTGGGTGCCGCCAACCTTGGCCAGTGCAATCCTTGGTCCTTTTGCAACTACGTTGTTCCAAATGAAGTCCAACTCCATTGGTGCCGGTATGGGGACCAGCGGTTTGGTGGGCCAGTTTGGCACCATTGCAGCCATGGGTGGAGAGACACCTATGACAGAAATACTATTTAAAGTAGGCATTTTACACTTTATCTTGCCTGCACTACTGACGCTTGTGATCGCAGAATTCATGCGCCGCAAAGAGCTTATACGCTTTGGGGACATGAAACTGCATTCATAATATGTAAGGGGTCGGTGTAAAACTGATCACTTGCCTCCTTATATCAACTGAATCACTCACTTACCTTATTTGGATTGCGAGCTTGTAATCCAGCGTCATCACCGGATGACAAATTAGGCGCCACCTTTACGGTGACGCCTAATTTTTTTGACCTTGATTTTTAGGTGTAAATGCCTTACATGGAGAGCCACTACTTTTCTGCACAACGATAGAAGGCATCTGCTTGGACTTAAAGCCAAAATATCCACAGCCCCGTGGATTATTTGGGTCCCAAGTCACTTGGTAGTGCACACATTGTAAACAATTAATCCGTTGCAATTCAACGCCTCTCCTCCTTTTTAGTATAGGGAATCCACCTGTGAATAACAAGAAGACTTATACACAACTTTCGTGTGGGTTTGTGGATAAGTCAGTTGGATCAGAAGCGTTCACATGTTGAAAAGTCCTTATTTATTCAGGGGCAGACCTGTTATATAATAGGGGAGCAGGAGGTTTACATGGGCAATTCAAAAGGAGCAATTGGTGTATTTGATTCCGGTATGGGTGGCGTTTCTGTTTTAGGCGAACTCATGCGGCAAATGCCCCATGAAAATTTCATATATTACGGCGACTCAGCCAATGCACCCTACGGTGTGAAAACAACCGACGAGCTGGTCAGGTTGTCACGTCATATCTGTGACTTTCTGATTGAGCGAGGGTGTAAGGCCATTGTCATTGCCTGTAATACAGCTACCAGTGCTGCGGTTGTACAGTTACGTAAGGAATACGACATCCCCATCATTGGCATGGAACCTGCCTTAAAACCCGCTGTAGAAGATGCGCCCGCTGGCGAAATTGCAGTTATGGCCACGGAGGTAACGCTCCGGGAGGACAAGTTTGTGGACCTCATGGGCCGCATTGGTGCAGACCGGGTCATTCATAAGGTGCCTTGTCCAGAACTGGTCCCCCTTGTGGAGTCGGGAGCCATTGACGGGTCCTTGGTAAACGACGCCATTAGCCACTGCTTCCAGGGGAGGGAGACTGGACGAATTTCTGGGGTTGTTTTGGGTTGTACCCACTTTGTCTACCTCAAGCAGGCGGTTCGGCAAGTCCTGGGTGACCATGTGACCATCTACGATGGAAATTTAGGCACGGCCAAGCATTTATATAACCTTTTGGCAGAAAAAAACCTGCTCAATGACCAAGAAGAAGAGAGCCATATCCAGATTATTAATTCCCTGAACCAGCAGATGGTGGAGCGTTCCAACTGGCTGCTGGACCAGTACAAATATGTCTAAAAAACGGTTGTCTGGCCGATCACATTGTTATAGAATGGATGCGTACTTGTTTTTTGAGAAAGAGGAGGACGTATGCTGAAAGTGCTTGATTGGATCAAGTCATTGCTCGGTATGCGACAGAAAAAAGTCACGCTCGATTCCTGGTTGATCGGAGATCATATCAGACAAACCACTCGTCGGCGACGCCGATAGGGGGGCACTACATGGAACAAATCGGGCCAGAGGCACTGGCGTATATTCATACAGAATTAGAGACCTTAGTGGAAGACCAATTGTTGGACGAAACCACTGAACAAGTCATCCGCTTTCGATATGGTTTAGGAGAAACTCGACCTTTAAACTTCAAAGAGATGACCAAGGTTTTGAAAATGACACCAAAGAAAATGAAGCAGGAAATACTCAAGGCTGAAAAAATAGTCTTTAACTTGATGAAAAAAAAGTTATAATCTTCTTGCTTCAAAACCATTTCTTGTGGTATATTCTTTAGCAACAGAATGAATTGGACGTTGAACAGTCTAGTAGGGTGGACAAATCACTGTAGAGAGTCGATGGTTGGTGAAAATCGATGTGAGTGACACCGGAATCCAACTGGGAGTCCTTCGGGTAATGCCGAACGATTGGCAGTCGTTAACCTGCTTTCGAGTGGACCGGAAGGTCAACTGGGGTGGCAACGCGGGAATATGTAACTTCTCGTCCCTTATGGGGACGGGGAGTTTTTTGTTTTTTGAGAAATCGCCGGAACCATGGTTTACATCGTTCTGGTTAGGGCGTCTGAAATGGACGCAAGTAATGAATCGATACTTAGTAAGAGGAGGGTGCATTATGTTAGATATCAAATTGATCCGTAATGAGTATGAAGACGTGAAAAAGCGCATTGAAATGCGGGGTAAAGGGGACTTTGGCCTGGCTGAAGTGCTGGAACTGGACAAAAAACGCCGTGAGATCATCACCATTGTAGAAGAAAAAAAAGCCCAGCAAAAGAAAGTGTCCAAGCAAATCCCCCAGCTGAAAAAGGCTGGAGAGGACACCACTGAGATCATGGCTCAAATGAAGGCCCTGTCTGAAGAAGTGAAGAATATGGACGCGGAAACAAAAGTCATTGACGAGAAGCTGAAAGACCTGCTTCTGGCCATTCCCAACATGTCCAATGCTGAGAACCCTGTAGGGGACACGGACGAGGACAATGTGGAAGTACGTACTTGGGGTACACCACGTGCATTTGATTTTGAAGTTAAGGCCCACTGGGACCTGGGGACTGACCTGGATATCCTGGACTTTGAGCGGGGCGCTAAAATTGCAGGTGCACGCTTTACTGTACTAAAAGGTTTTGGTGCCAAGCTGGAACGTGCCCTGATCAACTTTATGTTGGACCTACACACAGGAGACCACAACTTCACAGAAGTAATGACGCCTTTTATGGTCAACCGTGGTGCCATGACTGGAACAGGCCAGCTACCTAAGTTTGAAGACGACATGTTCCATGTGCCTGCCAAGGACTTCTTCATGGTTCCTACAGCAGAAGTGCCTGTAACCAATATGTATGGTGGAGAAATCTTAGACGAGGGTCAGCTTCCTATTTACCACACTGCTTATACACCATGTTTCCGTAAGGAAGCGGGATCTGCAGGCCGTGACACCAGAGGGATCATCCGCCAGCACCAGTTCAACAAGGTGGAAATGGTTAAGTTTGTACGTCCTGAAAAGTCTTACGAGGAACTAGAGACCCTTACCAATGCAGCTGAAAAAGTTCTCCAGCTCCTTGAACTGCCTTACCGTGTGGTTCACCTATGTACAGGTGACCTTGGTTTCAGTTCTGCTAAGACTTATGACATTGAAGTTTGGATGCCAAGCTACGACCGTTACCTGGAGATCAGTAGCTGCTCTAACTTCGAAGACTACCAGGCTCGCCGTGCCAACATCCGTTTTAGAGACGGGGAAACGAAAAAAGTACAGTTTGTCCACACCCTGAATGGTTCTGGCCTGGCTGTGGGTCGTACCCTGGCAGCAATCCTAGAAAATTACCAGCAAGAAGACGGCAGCATTGTCGTTCCAGAGGCCCTTCGTCCTTACCTACGTGGGGTTGAGGTACTTAAGTAGACTTTGGACTCACGTGTGGTAGATATTTAGGGGTCATGGTATGTTATACAGTTCATCTGAATAGCTGAAAAACAGATCAATAAAATTGGCGATGGTTCCCGAAGGAATCATCGCCTTTTTAATGTGTATTATTTGGTGCTAATCAATGTATCTGAACGCGTGTTTATAAAGATGTTAGAAGCTCTTCAATCCGGCGGAGGCCTTCCTTGATTTCCTCAATATCCGCAGCGTAGGAAACTCGAATGAAACCGTCGAGTCCAAAGGCGATTCCTGGCACCACTGCCACCTTGTAGTCCTCCAGCAACTTGTTGCAGAAGGCAATGGAGAAGGAGTCCCCATGGGAGACCTTGCTCGCATAGGCCGATAGGTCGATAAAGAGGTAGAAGGCACCATCTGGCTTAACCACATGGACGTCCTTCATCTTGGCCAAGATATCCGTGGCCTGGTCCCGGCGTGCCTTATAGGCCTGCTTCATGTGGGCCGTGTCTGCCTGGCAGGATGTCAGGGCTTCCTTGGCTGTCCACTGGGCAATGGTACAAGGATGGGAAACCAAATGACCCTGGAGGGACCCCATGGCCTTGGCAATTTCCGGTCTACTTGCTGTATATCCAATCCGCCAGCCGGTCATGGAGGCCGACTTGGATAGGCCATTAATGACAATGGTGTGGGCCTTGGCTTCCTCAGAAAGGGAAGCAATGCTGGTGAAGGAATCCAAGTAGCAAATTCGCTCATAGATTTCGTCAGCAATGATATAGATGCCATTGGCAACGCAGTAGTCAACTACAGGTCGCAGCTCGTCTTCAGTATAGACTGCTCCAGAAGGATTGGATGGATTGGTTATGAAAATAAGCTTGGTTCTGTCAGTGACCACTTTCTCCAGGTCAGCAACCGTCAGTTTAAAGTCTCTGGCCTTGTCCGTTTCAACAAAAACAGGGACTCCTCCCGTTAGCTTGACCATCTCCGGGTAGCTGACCCAGTAGGGTTTTGGAATCAGGACTTCGTCTCCTGGGTCCAACATAGCCATGAGGGCATTGGTAATGGAATGTTTAGCACCGCTGGAAACGACAATATCGCTCACCTGGTAGTCCAGGCCATTTTCTGTCTTTAGTTTTTCAACAATGGCCTGTCTAAGTTCCAGCAGACCTGGAGCGGCGTCGTACTTGGTCTTGTTTTGGTCAATGGCTTGTTTGCCGGCTTCTTTGGCTTTTTCCGGTGTGAAAAAGTCAGGTTCTCCAATACTGAGGCTGATCACGTCGATCCCCTGACGTTTCATTTCAGCAACTTTTGTACTGATCCCTATGGTAAATGACGGTGTCACCGTGGACATTTTTTTCGATAGCATGGATATCCTCCTCATACTTTTGCATAAGCATACCATAGCCAGTGGAATTCGCCAACCAAAGAAACCATATTGAAATCCCATTACATATAAGTAGGAAACATTTTGCAGGAAGACCCTGCCATGATAAAATAGAATGAATGTGTTAAAGAAGGATGGTTCCTATGAAATACATTGAGTTAATCGTTTTGGGTGGCGTATTTCTCATCACAATCAGTATGATGTTTTGGATGCTCCGTGACATTGGAAGAGATGTCATGGCCAGTCGTGCCCAAAACAAGCAAAAAAAGCGACGAAAGAACCTACGTCCAGTGGGGGGCGGTAAAAAAAAGCCCCAAACCCAAGGCGTTGAAGTCCAGAAAGTCCCCTATCTCAGGGCTGTTAAATAAGGAGTCAAAATGGGCAAGTTGTACAAACAGACGTTGCACCGAACCAAGACTGGATTTGGAAAAATCATGGCGTCCATCGCCATAACCATTGTCCTCATGAATATTGCTCTAGACCTGATCGGTCGAATAAGCACCTCGGCTGCAGGATTGTCAGCCATTGGCGTTATGGGCCTTGGGGGCCTGTATTGCCTGAGACTGGTCTACGGTAACCTAGCCCAGTATGAATACCGCATTATTGAAGAAGAAGTCTACTTGGAACGAGCCATCGGCAAGGCCAATCATATTTTTCACACCATTCAACTGGACCAGATGACGTCCTTAAAACCCTACGACCAAGCCACTGATGGTAAGGTCTCACGGGGGAGACGAATGGGTGTAAAGGGGGCAGGCCCCTGGTACTTGCTGACCTACCAACAGGATGGGGACCAGAAAAAACTCATTTTTCAACCGGACGAGACCTTCCGTTCTATCCTTGAAGGCCACATAACCAAAAGGACAGCGTCATGATCTCTTACCCTTTGATTGACCAATTGAAGGAAGAGGTTGAGTCGGACCGGTCTTCCTTCCACGTTCCCGGTCACAATCACGGGCGGGCACTTGCCTCCCTACTGGCTTACGCGGGGACCAGTCTAGAACGCCTAGACTACACAGAAATCCCAGGTCTCGACAACCTACATGCACCAGAGGACGTAATTTTAGAGTCCCAGGCCCAAGCGGCCAGCCTCTATGGTGCCATGGACACGTTTTACGTTGTGGGTGGGTCCACCAATGGACTTCAAAGCCTTATACTGGCCAGCACATCACCGGGGGACACCGTTGCAGTGGCGAGAAATTGTCACAAAAGTGTGCACAGTGCTTTGATCCTTGGAGACCTAAACCCCATTTATATTCAACCCCAGCGCAAAGACCAACTGGACTTGACCCTGGGAGTCACCCTAGAGGCGGTTCAAGAGCTTGTAGGGAAAAACCCTCACGTGAAGGCCTTGGTCTTCACCAGCCCCACTTACGAGGGGATTCACAGCAATATCAAAGCCATTTGTACCTTTTGCCACCAACATGGAATCACTGTGATTGTTGACGAAGCCCACGGGGCCCACCTGCCAGCCCATGGTGATTTTGGCCATTCGGCCTTGGCTCAAGGGGCAGACGGTGCAGTACAAAGTATCCACAAGACCCTGGGTGGCTTGACCCAAGCTGCTGTGGTCCATAGAAACTCCGATCGCATTTCCCGGGAAATGTTACAGCAGTGGTTGGGCATGCTACAAACGACCAGCCCATCCTATTTGCTCATGGCATCCATTGAGTGGAGCATTGGCCATTTATTCAGCCAAGGAAAACAACAAGCAGACCACTTACTTGGGGAAATTGATGCGCTCCGGCGCAAGGTTCACATGGAGCCTACTGTAAGGCTTTTAACTGAAGACGACGTCCTTGACGCGGGTTTTACCCATGATCCCAGTCGCCTGGTTTTATTTACATCCGGCGCCCAGGACTTGGAATGGGCCCTCCGTCATGACCATCAAATCCAAGTGGAGTATGCCACGGGGAGCCGGGTGGTTTTGGTTCCCAGTTTGTGGACGACACCTCAGGACTTTGAGCGATTGGCAAAGGCCATTTCTGCCCACGGGGGAAATGGATTAGGACGAGTAGAACAAACGCAGCGGGCGTATCCCCAGCCCAACCAGGTCATTGGGCCTCGAGCAGCCTTTTATGGGAAAAAGAAGTGGTGTTCCTTGGAGGAGGCAGAGGGTGCAGTCAGTGGCGGGTTTGTGATACCCTATCCGCCAGGCATACCGGTTTTGGCACCAGGGGAAGGGATCGACCGCGACATGATCATGGCCTTACAAGCAGCCATGGGGGATCGACGACAGGTGATGGGTTTACAACAGGGAATGATCCAAATCATGAAAGGCCTTCGGGCCCAAGGAGAGTAAGATGGCGACATTGAAAAAAGAACTTTTTGAGTGGATCAAGGCAATTGCTTTGGCCCTTGTACTATTTGGTATTTTGAACATTTTCATTACGACGACGACGGTTTTTAACACGTCCATGCTACCTACACTGGTGGAACAAGATCGTTTGTTTATGCAGCGAACGTCGGATGTGCAACATGGGGACATTATTTCATTTGAAACAGAGATTCCCCTGCGGGAAAGTGACTTGGCCTTGCTCAACCCCATTCAACGGATGGTTTTTGGTGTAAAAACCATGGTGACTGGTGAGGAACCCAAGAAGAACCTGATCAAGCGGGTGATTGGTGTACCCGGGGACACCGTGGAAGTTTTGGACGGCGTTGTTACGGTGAATGGAGAGGTGCTCAATGAGCCCTATATCAACACCATTACCACGGACGCTGCTTATTATGAGAATATTCCTGAAGGAAAGTACTTTGTCATGGGAGACAACCGCGTGGTGAGTCTAGACTCTAGAAATCCATCGGTGGGCCTCATTGATGGAGACAAAATCATTGGTAGAGCATTATTCCGTTTCTTCCCACTGAATAAAATTGGTGGGATCGACAAGTAGGGGGACTGTATGAAACTTGTGATTGCCATTGTCCACGACGAGGATTCCAATGAAGTTGTGGAACGTATGAACCAAATGAATATTGGTGTAACAAAGTTGGCTTCTACAGGCGGTTTTTTGAAGTCTGGAAACACAACTTTGCTTATTGGCGTCAATAAAGAACGGGTTGAAGAAGTGATGGATGCCATCCGTGAAACCTGTAAAACCAGAAAAGAAATTACGTCTGCTTCCACTATGATTGGTGAAGCAGGAAGCTATTTGTCCATGCCCCTGGAAGTTACAGTGGGTGGTGCCACCGTATTTGTGGTGGACGTGGAGCAGTATTTGAAAGTGTAAGGGAGTCTTATGTCATTTGCAGACATCATAGGTCACGACCAGTTGATCGGGCGCATGCAAGGTGCCTTGGAGCGGGATCGTTTGGCCCATGCCTATATATTTGAAGGCCCAAGTGGGATTGGGAAAGCAAGCGTCGCCAAGGAGTTGGCGGAAGCTATTCTTTGTGAGACAAGCAAGAGCAATGCCTGTGGTCGCTGTGATGCATGCATGAAGTTTGTACATGAGAACCATCCGGATTACTTGTATATTGAACCGGATGGGGCCTCCATCAAGAATAAGCAGATTGAGGGTTTTCAGGAATTTGTCCTGACCAAGCCTTATGATCGAGACGCAAAAATAGTCATTATTGACCGGGCAGAGTCCATGACGGTCAGTGCGCAAAATCGAATATTAAAAGTCCTGGAGGAGCCACCGGCCTATGCCACCATCATTTTTGTGACGGAGAATGGCAATGGCCTCTTGCCAACCATCCGGTCCCGGTGTCAAACGGTACGGATGAATCGCTTGTCCAGTTCCCTAATTGAACAGGACCTGGTGGACAAGAAGGGCCTGGCACCTGACTTGGCCAAACAATGTGCAGCCTTTGCTGACGGTTCTTACGGCATGGCGGTCCATGCTGCAGAGTCGGAGGATTTTCAGTCCCTGAGGGAAGCTGTAGAAAACATGGCCGCAGGCATTTGCAGCCGGAAGTTTATGAAGGCCCTGGACCAGGCGCAATTTTTTGAAGACCATAAAGAAGACATCGACCAACTATTGAATTTACTGATTGGTTGGTTTCGAGATATCGTGTTTATCAAGGGCGGCTATGACCATGACTTGATCCGCAATAGAGACAGGCTGTCAGCTTTACAAACACAAGCGTCTCAGTTAGAATACAAGGAAGCCGTTCAAGCGATTGAACGGATTGAAAAAGCGAAGCGCCAAGTACGGGCGTATGTGAATTTGGGTCTGATCCTAGAGACGCTGATTCTGGATATCCAGGAGGGTATGAAATGATAAAAGTAGTCGGCGTCCGGTTTAAAAAAGCGGGTAAGATTTATTACTTCGATCCGGGCGAAATTGAGATAGAAACAGGTCAAGCTGTAATTGTAGAAACCGCCAGAGGCGTTGAATATGGTAAAGTCGTTGTGGGTCCAAAGGAAGTAACAGAGGACGAAATTGTTCTACCTCTTAAGCAAGTCCTACGGGTTGCAACTAAAGAAGATACAAGTATCCACAATGAAAATCAAACCCGTACCCGGGAAGCCTTTGAAATCTGCGTGGAAAAAATTAAAGAACACAAACTGGACATGAAGCTGATTGACGTGGAGTACACCTTTGACAATAACAAGGTGATCTTCTACTTTACGGCTGATGGTCGAGTGGACTTTAGAGAACTGGTCAAGGACCTGGCCGCTGTATTCCGTACGCGGATTGAGTTGCGCCAAATTGGTGTAAGAGACGAAGCCAAGATGGTTAATGGCATTGGCCCTTGCGGTTTTGGCCTTTGTTGCGCCAACTGGCTGGGTGATTTTGCACCTGTGTCCATTCGGATGGCCAAGGACCAGAATTTATCCCTGAACCCAACCAAAATATCAGGGATCTGTGGCCGTCTCATGTGCTGCTTACGCTATGAGCATGACAACTATGTGCAAATTCGAAGTGAACTGCCTAAGAAGAATGAACAGGTTTGGGTTCGCGACGGCAAGGCTGTAGTTGTTGACAATATCATTCTAAAGGAAGCCATTAAAACACGATTGATTGTGAATCCTGAAACCGGTGAATTGGGTGAGGATATCATCGTTGCAGGCCGAGGTGAATGGTGCAAGGAAGGTGGAAGCTGTCATACCAGCGGAAACTGCCCACAGTGCCTCCACACCCGAAAAGAAGAAGAGGTAGAGGAAGAACTGGAAGACGCATTCGAGTTTGACTTCTCCAAACTTCGTGCTTTTGAAGAAATGATGCCTGAAGAGGAAAAGCGTAAGGCTGATCCGAAAAAGGGACGTAACCGTCGTAGAAACAACCGTCGACCCAACAATAAAAAGGGCGATGATGCCAAAGGCGGACCGGACAAGCAAGAAGGCAAGCCAGCTGGGAAACCACAAGGTGGTAAGCAGGCAGGTGGCCAGCGGTCAGACCAGAAGCGAAATGACGGTCGCCGCAGTGACAATCGTCAACGGAACCAGCAACGGTCCAACCAACGCCCTGGACAAAAGAAAGACAACCGGGACGGGGGTCAGAAGAAGGACCAGCAGGGACGTCAGGGTCAAAAGCCTAGAACGGACCAAAAGCAGCGGAATGACCAGAAGCAAAATCGTGAAGGTCGTCCACAAAATAAAGATGGTCGTCGTAGTGACCAGCGCAGGGATCAAAAACCGCGCAATGACAACCGCAAGCGTCCTGACCAAAGGCCAGATGGCAAACCGCGTCAAGACAAGCCTAAGGGTGACCAGGCACGACCTGAGGGTCAGAAGAACGAAAACCGAAACCCCAATTACAAGCGTCGCCGTATACGTAAACCGTCGGGTGACGGTGGCCCAAAGCCAAGTCAGAATAATGAATAGTCAACATAGGGGAGCGAAGCTAGCTCCCCTTTTTACGCTTAAATGAGAGGAAAGTACCATGGATTCAGTTGTGATTAAGGACAACGAGAGAATTGACGACCTGTACGTAAATGACCTGAAAATCATTCAGAACCCAAAGGGGTTTTGTTTTGGCATTGACGCTATACTGCTCTCCAACTTTGCCAGGGTCAAAAAAGACGCCACAGTGGTGGACCTGGGAACGGGTACGGGGGTCATTCCCCTTGTGATAGCCGGAAAGAGTCGGGCGGCCCATGTCCATGGCTTGGAAATCCAAGAAGAGGTAGCCGACATGGCCCAAAGAAGTGTGGCCTTGAATGGCTTAGAGGGCCGGGTAACCATCCATAACCTAGATATGAACCAGGTCTTAAGCATTTTCCCAAAGGAAGTGGCAGACGTGGTGACCTCCAATCCACCCTACATGCCAGTGGGCAAGGCCCTACAAAACCCAGGGAGTAAAAAGGCCATATCCCGCCATGAAATCACGGTAACCCTGGACGACGTGGTCCGTACGGCCAAAGAACTACTGAAAATCCATGGCCAGTTTTTTATGATCCACCGGCCAACACGCTTGGTGGACATTATCACCACCTGTAGGAAATACAAGCTGGAACCCAAACGGATTCAGTTTGTCCACCCTAAGGAAGGCAAGGAACCAACCATGGTCATGGTCCACTGTGTACGGGGTGGCAAACCAGAGGTTCGGGTTATGGAGCCCCTCTTTGTCTACCAGGATAATGGGCAGCTGACCGATCAAATCCAAGCCTTGTACGACCAGGAAACCATTGAACCCAAAGCGGGAGGTGGCAACTAATGGCCAAGGGAATGTTATATATTGTAGGAACACCCATCGGTAACTTGGGCGACATGAGTAGTCGGGCCCTGGAAGTCCTAGGGGAGGCTGACCGCATAGCAGCGGAGGACACCCGGCATACGAGAAAGTTACTGACCCATTTTGAAATTTCCAAGCCCATGATCAGTTATCATGACCACAACCGGAAAAAGGTTGGGGACCAGCTCCTACACTATCTGGAAGAGGGGGAAACCATCGCCCTTGTTTCCGACGCTGGCATGCCAGCTGTTTCTGATCCCGGCGAGGACCTGGTCAAACTTTGTATTGACCATGATATCGAGGTGACAACCATACCAGGACCAACGGCCTTTGTGTCTGCCTTGATCCTTTCTGGCCTTTCGACCTTGCGGTTCTCCTTTGAAGGGTTTTTGGACCGCCAGAAGAAGAAGCGACGGGACCAACTGGAGGCCCTCAAGTACGACCAGCGAACACTGATTTTTTATGAAGCCCCCCATAGACTAACGGACACCCTAAAGGACATGGAGTTGGTCTTGGGTGACCGACAGGCAGCTGCCGTACGGGAAATCACCAAACGATATGAGGAGGCCATCCGCCTGCCCCTGTCTGAAATGCGTGTATACTTTGGAGAAAACAAGCCCAAGGGAGAATTTGTTTTGGTTGTTGATGGTGCCCCTGAAGACCTTCTGCCACCGGACACCAACCCCTTGCTGGACTTGAGTTTGGAAGACCATATTCGCCATTACTTAAAAGAGGGGTTGCGGCGAAAGGAAGTGGCTGCAAAGGTTGCAGAGGAGAGGGGTCTCAATAAAAAAGAGGTCTACAAACTCAGCACCACAGTGGAAATTGATCAATAAATGATCCTGTGTTATGATAAGACTAATTGAAAGGACACGCTATGAGTAATCGGATTTACACCACTTACATTCTGAATCAGCTTCCGATGTGTCTCATGGGCATAACCCATGATTCCAAGTCCCTAGGGAAAGTCTACAATTCAAATGTAAATAAATGTAAATCATAATGCATAGCGGTTCTGTTTGAAAGAGCAATTGCCGGGTGGATTACACCTGGCTTTTTTATTTTTTGAAAAGCACTTTTTCGGACCGTCAGCATAGCTGAAAGGAAAGAAAGATGAACAAGATAGAGCAATTGAAGAAGAATATTAAGCGGCAATATACCTTTGTGGTTTTATCCAACCTGGGCTTTACCCGGGGGGTTTGGATGATTTTTTTGGCAGCCAGGGGACTCTCACTGATTGAGCTGGGTTTATTGGAGTCCATTTTCCATGTGACCTCCTTGCTCATGGAGGTGCCTACCGGTGCCATAGCAGATATATATGGGCGGCGGGTCAGTCGTATTTTGGGCAGGGTCATCCATATCTTTTCCCTGATAGCCATGGTCTCCACCTTTAATTTCCCCGTGGCCATCATTAGTTTTGTTTTGTCTGCCCTCTCCTACAACCTGGAGTCAGGAGCGGGTACGGCCCTGATCTATGATAGTATGAAGCAAACCGAGACAGAAGGAGACTTCCTTAAGGTTTCTGGACGGACGGAATTTTTATACCAGACAACCAGTGTGGCCGCCTTCATTATTGGCGGTACCTTGGCGACCTTTACCCATGAATGGGCCTTTGCTGCTGAAATCCTGATCAGCCTAGTGGTCCTCGTCCAGAGCTTCACCTTTGTGGAGCCAGACGTGGGGCGTCGTGATCCAGACGAGTTTAAGCACGCAGGTCATGCCATGGTGACACAGTTAAAAGAAGCTTCTTCGGCCTTTAAGAAGAACCCCAATATCGCCTTTCTCATGTTGTCGGTCAGTGGCCTGTCAGCCTTTGTGACCACACAGTTTTTCTATATACAAAACTACATGAAACAAGGTGGCGCCACGGAAGCCACTGTAGGAGTTATCTTGTCCATAGCCTCCATTGTCAGTGCCTTTGCAGGCGCCCAGGCCTACCGCCTGCGCAAATGGAAGGAAAGCTTGGTCCTTCGGGTCCTGCCAGCCATTATGGTGGTGGGCTTCCTCTTGGTGGGTTATACGGACTTAGAGATCCTGGGTTTTGTGATTGTGTCCGCCATGGAGGGGGTTCTCTATGTGATGAACATGGACTACCTCAATAAGCGAATACCGTCTGACCAGCGGGCAACCCTCCTGTCCTTTGACAGTATGGCCCACAGCCTGGTCATGATCGGCCTCTTCCCCCTTGTGGGCTGGCTGGGTGACCAGTGGGGGCTGAAGTTTGCCTTCTCCGTGTCCGCAGTGATCGTTACCTTGGTAGCAGGCTGGGTTTGGATCGGCGCCAGTCGGTTGGACCATGAGCACAAGGATGTGGGTGAGTAATCGAGTTCTCGGTGGGTTAGCTGTGGTTATCTGCCTATGCCATTTGCCATAGATTTCATGACCAATTGATATTATAAGCAAAGCAGCAATATAAAACTGTTAAGTAAACAAGCCACTGCCCTTTAATCCTACTTGTAAACACCAAGGACTCAAGGGAGTGGCTTTCTCTTTTGATAGCTTGTAATGGGGCGTGGAAAGTGTCCATTGAAAATCTGGCCTTTCCCACCAGTTGAGGATTGTGTTTTGTCCAAAAAAGAAAAATGAGCGTACAATGTACGCTCAAAAGTTTCTTATAGTTTTTTCATATCTTCGATACAGTCTGGACAGATGTTCTTACCCTTTAGGTTACGAACGCCTTTTGCCTGACCACAGAAGATACAAGCTGGTTCATACTTCTTAAGAATGATTGTGTCACCCTCAACGAAAATTTCAAGCGCGTCTTTTTCACCGATGCTCAAAGTTCTTCGAAGTTCGATAGGAATAACCACTCGACCCAGCTCATCAACCTTACGTACAATACCTGTAGATTTCATAGAAATCCTCCTCTAGACAATATTCGACAAATTTCGCTTGATTAAAGAATACCAACGTTGACATTTAAAGTCAACCCTATTTTTGAAAAAAATTCCCGAAGTCAAAAGAATTCTACGAAAAGGTGTAAAAATCGGTACTCTTTTGAAACATCCACTTCATAATTACCCATAAATATACAGACCAAACGACTCAAAAGCCATTTCTTTAGAAATAATTGGCTAAAAAATTGGAAATCATTTTTTCGGGTTGATTGAAATCCGAACTTCCGTTTTTCTATAACCCTTGCAATTGCAAGAGTAAGATCCGTTTTCAGCCTCAAATGGACTATTCATTTAATGCAAAAAGCTATATAATCAGTGACGAATAACAAAATTCGACCATATTTATCACATGCAAATGAGACCACCGGATAATTGTGCAGAACTAAATTCCGCTGGCCTTAGGTTTGCAGGATTAAGTTCCGTGATATCTATCCGAGTACACTTGTTATTAACTACGCTTTAAGAAGCGCGGGTTTTAGATGAACATCATCTGCTGGAATGAGCTGTAATGAGCACGAGTTCAACAGACTTTCATCAAGCAGCATTTGGGCCAGTCCGAACGGTGTATTATCGTTGAGGCTGGCTCTTGCTGTGCTATTGATATGATTCATTAAGAGCATCACTTTTTCCCCAGTTAAATGATCAAATGACTGACCCTTTGGAAGAACATATCTTATGTATTCGTGGTTCTTTTCTATTCGAGCTTTTTGATGAGAGGCCAGTGGATCA
>CAYFHQ010000066.1:0-20674 GCA_964342805.1 uncultured Peptostreptococcaceae bacterium
CGGCTGCCGGGACCGGATTGGACCTCGGGCAAAGGGAATAATACAGTAGGAGCAGTATTGGTTGCAACCCTCTTGTATTTTCAAAAAGGCTCGGGTCTTGTCCTTGACCCTGTCAATTTCCAACTCCTCGAACTCACGAACCTGCATGATGTCACCCACCATGACTACCTTGTCAAACACATTCAGGTCCTGGACCAAGTCCACTACCCGCTTACGGTCATTGGTTCCCAACACCAAGTTAACCCCTTCAATGTTTTGCACAGCGTCAGGGGATATTTGAGAATAACAACCCACTACGGCAATAATGGCGCCTGGGTTCAACCGCTTGGCCCGCCGAATGAACTGGCGAGACTTTTTATCTCCCAGGCTGGTCACGGTACAGGTGTTGATCACATACACATCTGCATATTCATGCCCTTCCACAAGGTGGTAGCCCTTGGCTTGAAAGAGCTCAGACATGGCTTCTGTTTCATATTGGTTCACTTTACACCCAAGGGTGTGAAATCCTACTCGTTGCATACTTGTCCTCCCAGGTCCCCCAGCTCGTACTGGACGATCCCTGTTGCAATAATTCCTGCGGTTTCCGTTCTGAGAATCCTTGGACCCAAGGTAACAGACTTGGCTCCTGCAGCAATCAGCTTTTCTACTTCTTCTTGCTCAAATCCACCTTCAGAACCTATGACAATACCCACTGACTTAGCCGGTTGCGCCCTCAGTACACCTTTAATCCCCTGGGCTTGCTCCCCTTCGTAGGGAACGATCACCAGGTCGTGTCGGTTCATTTGGTCAAGCATCTGCTTTAAGTTCATGGGCTTACTTACCTCAGGTAAGACACCCCGCTTGGACTGCTTGGCAGCTTCATAGGCTATGCGGTTCCACCGGTCTAACTTCTTCGTGGTGGACTTGTCATCTTTTAACTTGACCACGCAACGTTCCAGGGCAAGGGGTACAATCTCCGTCGCCCCCAACTCCGTCACTTTTTGAATGATCAACTCTAACTTATCAGACTTGGGCAGGCCCTGGTAAAGGGTCACCTTTACCCCAGACTCCCTTTGGTTGGTAGACTTTTCAATAATGCGGGCTTCAACAAGGCCTTGATCCAGGTCCGTAACCTGGCAAACAAACTCATTGCCCTGGCCATCGCTTACCTCAATCTCCTCACCAGTTTGAATGCGAAGGGCCTTTACAGCATGCTTCACATCCTCCTTGGACCGGATGACAATGGTTTGATCGCTTATATCTTCTACGGGTACAAAAAAACGATGCACAAGGCCTCCTAACGGCTTAGAATTGCAGCCCAGTCCTTTTTCTTGCGAACTTCAACCACTTCAAAGCCATTGGCTTCCAGGGCTACAAGGACTTCGTCTAGTTTATCCAGGATAATACCACTGCAAATAAATTGGCCGCCTTCTTTAATATAAGGACGGATTTGACCTGCCAAAAGAATAATGATGTCTGCAATGATATTGGCCACAACCAGGTCTGCCTGGCCCTCTACCACGTCAACCAAGTTGCCAGCCTTAACCGTAAACTTGTCCCCTACACCATTTTGGTCTGCATTGTCCTTTGTGGCAATTACCGCCGCGTCGTCCAGGTCAACAGCTGTTACGTGCTTGGCTCCCAACATAGCCGCAGCAATGCCCAAGATCCCGCTTCCACAGCCGATGTCAAAAACTTCTGTGTCTGCCCGCACCACTTCACTGATCAATTCAATACAAAGACCCGTGGTCTCGTGGGTGCCTGACCCAAAAGCACTTCCTGGGTCAATCTCAATGATCAGGTCGTCCTCTTTGGCGTCAAAGGTTTCCCAAGTTGGTTTAATGACAATATGGTCACCAATACGGAAGGGCTTAAAGTACTTCTTCCACTCATTGGCCCAGTCAGAGTCCTTCACCTCTGCATAGGTCACTTCCCCTTCACCTGGGTCAAGTCCGAACTCTGAAAGCAGGGAAATCCGCTGCCTTAGGGAATTGATTTTTTCCTCTAAATTGGTGCCCACCAGGTAACCCTTGAGCAGGGCCCCCTCATAGGAAAACTCCATCTCGTCTTTATCAAATAGGTCCCAGTCCCCTTCGAAGCCCTCTTGGTAAATGGCGTCATTGGGGTCTTCAATAACCACACCCTGGGCCCCGATATCCACTAGGAAATTACTTACGGCTTCTACAGCTTCCGTCGTTGTTTTTACTTGAACTTCATACCACATATTTATTCCTCCATCGTCTGCTGACGTTATGATCAGATTCAAATTCATATTATATCACTAGACTTTCACTTGGGAAAGCCCCAGCTTCCCTCCAATAAAGAAAGCCAAGAACCCTAAGAGTCCTTGGCACAGTTCGACTACAGTATCGCCCAAGGCTAGCTACCACCCTTGGCACCATGTAAACTTCTCATTCGATGCGGCCCTAAGCCATGTCATACTAACTGGACGTTTTTTCTCGCCTTACCATTATGAAGACAAAGAAGCCTACCAGTAGGACCGACAGCCCAAGGAGTATC
Source organism: uncultured Peptostreptococcaceae bacterium (assembly GCA_964342805.1). Taxonomy (GTDB): domain Bacteria; phylum Bacillota; class Clostridia; order Peptostreptococcales; family Acidaminobacteraceae; genus CAYFHQ01. Next base: position 2,500 of record CAYFHQ010000066.1, read on the forward strand.
CAGGACAGCCTTGTGGTGGACCCAATCAGGTCTGACATTTCCTGGTCCACCCCAGACCCTTCTTGAGAGGTCTCTTCCTCTGGTATAACCATCCCTAACACCCAAGACTCTTCATGGAAGTGGCGCTCCGGCGTCCACACCAAGAAGGGTTGCAGGCGTTTGGTAATCAAGGTATAGGCCACCCCTTCATATTGGAAGGAAGTGTAGGTCGGCTGGGTCGAGTCCGGTAGTTGTAAGGCCTGTATTTGAGGTATGCTACTGTCAGCCAACATCCGGTCAAGGGTATTGAAGCCTACCCCTTGTCCCGTCACATCAATGTTTTCAAAGACGTCTCCAAGGCCCAATAATTCCTCCCCACTCTGGTTGATGGCAAAGACATTGCCATTACTCTGGGCCAGGAAGGAGAAACCACCGTCGGCAATCTGGACATTTTCGACCAATTGAACCAGGTCGTCAATGGGAATGTCAAAAGCAACCTTCCCTCTGAAGGTTTGCCGGTCTGGACTAAAGAGTGGTGCTTCAAAGGTCAGTATGAGCTGGCCGGTCAGGCCATCTTGAACCGGGGGTGAGACTTTTAAAAGGTCATTGAGGGCCCGGTCTTCAGTTCCCGCGTCATGGAGACGCTGGAGGTAGTCGTCGGGCAGTCCCGGATAAAATGTGTCCCAAATGGACGTATCCACGAAGCCTGGATAGTTGGTAAAAAAGAGGGTACCCAGGTCAGCCCAAGGGGTGATCCTCAGGAAGGGCGCATCTACGCCACCGGCGTAAAAAACGATTTGTTTTTGAATGCCGTTGTCATAAAAGGCCGGAAAGAAAAGGTCCTGGAACCGGGTCAGGGCCAACTCTCTGAGGGCGGGTTCTTTTATGGTCCCGTTGGGATTTACAAGATAGTTATGGATGGTCACGGCCGTGGGTTCCTCTGGCACGTTCTGATACCACTTGCCATTGTAGGACAATTGGTCTTTGAAATAGGGATTGTCCTCCATTGCCTCTATGAGGGGCATGAAGGTCTCTTCCTGGTCAATCACAGTTTGCATGAGTCCCCGTAGGATAGACAGCTCTGTAAAAATCTCATTCACATGGTCGTCAATGGACGACCCAATTTGGTCAGCATAGCCATTGAGTAACTCCTGGCGGATGGTAACTGCTTCTTTATTGGCTTGGTTGACATCCACTTGTGAAATGGCCTGCATGTTTTGAATGGTCAACATGGCAATCAACATGACTGCCAAGGACAAGACTATGGCAAGCCCTTTTTGCATATTCGTCATGGCCCCTCCTTCCATTTGGTAAGTCTATACCCAAAATCGCTGGTTGACCCCGATATTTCCCTTGGAAATGGGTAGAAATCTGACAAGTGGAGGTAGACTATGCTCAATCATCATTCCAAGGAAAACAGACAGCAGACAAGTCCACAAAACAAGACCAAGGGCCTTGGCGTGTTTGTCATGCTCTCTGGTCTTTTTGTCTTGCTCTTGGTAGCAACCTTTGCCAGTGTGGGCGTCTTTTTCTCCTCCAGCCTCCAGTCCTACTCCAGGGACGAGTTCCTGGACGAGTCCAACATACACTTGACCCAGCAAACCCGCTTTGTCAACTTTCTCTTCAACAACATTCGGGACATGAATACGCAAATGGCCAATAGCAACCGCTTCAACCGGCTGATTTCACCTCGGTTTTCTGAGGATTTAACCCTATATGAACGTCGCACGGAGTTGCTGGGAATCGTTGAACCCCTGCAACGGTCTTATTCCTATGTGGACAACATTGTCTTTGTGTCCAATGACCAGTTCAGTGTTGGGACGCCAGTCTCACGGTTTTTGAGCATTGATCAAGACGAGTTTTTAGACAAGGCCCTTTATGAGCTTGCCTGGCAGGATGAGGACAAGATGGTTTGGTTAGGGCCAAACTTCCACCCCATATTCTCTCCCATTCGAGAGAACATCATGATTTTGAAGGCCTATCGCAATGGCCTAACCGGTCAACCGGCAGGCATGATATTAACCATGCTCAATCCAGACATCATCGAAAATGCCCTAAAAGAAGTGCGAATTGGTGAAACCGGCCACTTATTCTTGGTGGACCAGGAGGGTGCCTTGGTGTATCGGCCCCAGTCTGAGGAACTGGACTTCACGGAAGCCCACTACCTCCTAGCCTACCAGACCCTTAGTGAGGCCTTGGCCAGTGGAACTTATGATTATAAGACCCCCTTGGCCTTCGAGCTCAACCATCATGACTATGTGATCCAGGCGGAAAAACTCCTGGGTAGTGACTGGCATATGATCGCCATCGCCGACACCAGGCAGTTTACTATCCTTGTTCGACAGTTACAGGAGACCTTGTTTGTAACCCTCCTGGTGGCAGCTGTGATCCTCCTACCCGTCCTACTACGGATCACCTCAGGCCTCCTTAACCCCATTGGGAAAATCCGTGACGCCATGGAACAGTACCAAAGTGGTGAGCGCAAAACCCGGATTGATGGTCATTTTTCCTTTGAGTTTCGCACACTGGGAGACCAATTTAACACCATGGCCGACCAGATTGACCAGGACTTTCAGCGTATAGAGTCCACCACAGCCGCCCTGAGGGAACGGGAGCAGGAACTAGAGTCCTTTAACGAGGAGCTGGAGCAAAGGGTCCTGGACCGGACCCAGGAGCTGGAAACCACCAACTCTTATTTGGAAGAATCCTTGGCTCAAAACGAGGAAACCCAGGCAGAACTCTTGGTGACCCAGGACGAGCTAGAACGTTCCTTAGACGATTTGAAACAAACCCAAATGCAACTGATCATCAGTGAAAAAAATGCGGCCCTTGGCCAGATTCTGGCTGGCATTTCACACAACGTCAACACCCCCCTGGGCACCGTCAGAACGTCAGCGTCTTACCTCATGCAATTGATCGAAGACCTGGACACTGATTTCAGTGGCGGCCAGCTGACCCGAAAGAACATGGCCAACTTCTTTGAAAAGGCCAGGGACACAGGGGATATTCAGGCCAAGTCCCTCACCAGGGCCATTGAACTCTTAGACCAATTTAAACATGTTGCCAAACTACAGACCTCCACGGATCGTTCTTCTGTCCATATTGAGGAACGACTGGAGGAACTCATTGGGATTTACCGCCATATTCACACTCATGTGGACTTCCAGCTTAAGATCACTGATGTGCGGATGGCCCATATTCCCGACGACCTCCTCTTGACCACCCTGGACACCCTGATCAACAATACCATGATCCATGGACTAACCGAGGACCATGACCATCCTCAGTTCACCTTGACCATCCAGAGGCAGCACCAGAATGACCTCTACATGGAATACTGTGATAATGGCCGTGGTGTGTCAGACCAGGCCCTCAGCAAGCTTTTTGAACCCTTCTCTACCACTACCTTTGGTCAAGGTCAAAGTGGACTGGGCCTCTTCATCCTCCATAACCGGATCAAGTCACTGGGAGGCATGATCAAGGCCAGGACCCTGAACGGGGAGACCACTGGGCTCTGTATTGAAATCAGCCTGCCCAATGTTCTTGAACCACTTTAATAGATGGGCCTTGAATAGGCACGACACAGGGTTCCTACCACCCCTATACACAAAAAGCAGCTATGGAGTAAAAGGCCTCCATAGCTGCTTAACTTTTGTATAATTTGTGGGGGGTTCTGTTTCCTATAAACCCCTATAGACTGCCAAGGCCATCCGGACTACATAGCGGTCCATCCCCGTTCGCTGGTGGATCCGCTCCACCCATTCGTCCAGGCTGGTGGCTGGCATTTCCTCCACACACTCTTTTTCAGTCATCAGACAGGAGGTAAAGTCCCTGAACTCCCAACGGGCAAACTCTCCCCGCCACTGGGTACGGACTGCCACATAGGGCTGTACCAGTTGTCGTTGACTGAACTCAGCGGCTTCCCTCAGGGAAACCATATCCAGCTTCTTTAAGGAAAAGACTTCCTCTTCCACTAAATCAATGTGATTAATAGACGTGATTGTTAGCTGGTCTCCGTCACGCCACAAGCTGACCTCATAACCGTGGGCAATGGCCCGGTTATTTTTAATTGATTCTTGGCCCCTGGCCTTTCCTATGTAGGCCGGCTTGTTCCATCGTCTGCCGATGTTACAAAAATATTGGCCAGTATCGTCCTCTACGATAACAGCAACGGCTGTATTTTCTTGAAACAAGTGGTGTCCCACTGCCCAGGCCGTATAGCCTGCTCGGGTAAACTCGTCCACCAACCAGATGGATAAGTCAAAACTATTGCCACCACAACCGTACGTTTGGCGGTTGGCCTGCATTTTTACCACTGACCGCTGCTGGTCTCTTTCTTTTTTTGACCAGTACCACGCCTTTGTCAGTGTTTCCACTGGAATCGAGTCAAATCGATCCCATACATCTATTATTCCCTTTGATGGTTCCATGTCACATCCCCCTGAATGATCGTCAAAAAAATAACGTTCATTCTTATTTTACAGGAATATCACGAAATTGGAAACCTCAAGCTCAATTTTCTCTTAATCCCTTTATTCCTCTTTGACGAGAGGTTGAAGGGCCTTGATCACCACGGTTGTCAAAACAGCTGCAACAATGAGCTCAGGTATCCCGTGGGCCAAGGCTATGGACGTCAATATGGCACTAGCTGTTGAGCTGGGGTCCAGTTTTTCAACAATATCCGCAGCATAAAAAACATACATCATGCCCAGTACACCCAGGGTATTGGTTGCACTGCCAATGATAGCTCCTGCAGCGATACCCAGCATATTGCCCATATACTTTTGGGTCCACACATAACCATAGTGAGACAAGACCCCTACCAGGGCCCGGGGTACAACTGACACTACCGGGTTAATAAAGACAAAAAAGAGCACGCTGGTGGGCTGGGTCAGGTTCCGCATAAGGCTGGATAAGCCGAAGCTCACCCCAACGATAAAACCAACCACTGGCCCGGCTAATATCCCCCCAATAATGGTTGGGATATGGGCTATTGTTGCATTGATGATTGGCAAGCGCAGGGTGCCAAAGGGTGTTTGATCCAGTATGATCGATATGGCCACCAATAGGCCAGCAATTACAAGCTTCCTTGTTGTGAGACTTTTCATCATGTCCTCCTGTCCCCATGAGATCATTTCACTTATACCCCTTCACAGGTGAAGTAGTCGTATTTTCCATAGCTACCAGGTCACGAGCAGATTCAAAGCAACCCCATGGAGCTTTGTTACCACAAGAAAAGAGTTGCTAAAATGATAACCACTCATCATTTTCAACAACTCTTGTTAAATTCCTGTACATATTAATCAAATAGCTTGTTTTTAAAGCCTGTTATTCGTTGCGAAGGGTCAGAAGCTTCTCTTTTAATCCCTGTTCCAACTGGAGTAGTTCCTTCTCAGACTCAATCCGCTTCACACGGCCTTCCTTTTGAATTTGGATGGTCTCTTCAATTGTTGTCAACAGGTCGTCATTCACCTGACGGAGGGTTTCGATATCCACAATACCACGCTCCATTTCCCTAGCTGCACCTACTGTGTTTTGCTTCAACAAGGCTGCGTTCTTCTTTAGTAGGTCATTGGTCGTGTCTGTAACCTTCTTTTGAACGGCCAGGGCCTTTTGCTGGCGTAACATGGTAATGGAAAGCACAATCTGGTTCTTCCATAGGGGGATCGCATTTAGGATGGAGGACTGGATCTTCTCCACCAGAACCTGGTCATTATTCTGAATCAAACGGATTTGTGGGGCCGTTTGAATGGTGATCATCTTGGACAGTTTCAGGTCATGGGCCTTTTTCTCAAAACGGTTGGTCAGTTCAATAAGGTCGTTGAGTCGCTGGGTGTCCACAGGATCATTGGACTGGATGGCCAGATCTCTTGCCTTGGGAATGTCCACTTCATGGAGTTGCTGTAGCTTCATGTCTGCTGCTGCGATATACACGTTCAAGTCCCGCAAGTAGTCCAGGTTCTTTTCGAACAAGCCGTCCAACATGGTAATGTCCTTCAGCATATTCATTTTCGCCTTGTCCAGCTCATTGACAATCCGCTCAACTTCTACACTGAGTTTGGTGTACTGGGCAGTGAACTTTTTCGTTGAGTTCACCATGTCACCGATAATGGGCATTTTGGCTAGAAAACTCTCCTTCTCATTGAGGGAGTTCACATCCAATTGCTTAACGTCTAACATCAGCTCCGTAAGAATTTCGCCCACATAGCCACTGTCTTTTGCTGAAACCTTGCCTAATACCTTGTCAGCAAATTGGGAGATCTGACTCTGGATACCCACACCATATTGAAGGACATATTGAGAGTCTTCCACGTCAATGGCCTGGGCCAATTCTTTGGCCTGTTCCATTTGTTCTGCAGGTAGTTGACTGGCGTCAAATTGCTCCTCCAGGTCCAACTCTATCTTCTTCACATCAATTTCTTGAACTGCTACTTCATTTTTCATAACCTACCTCCATTACTTCTCTTGCAGCAACTCTCGGAGTTTCTGCATGGTAGTGTCATTTAACTGGCCTACCACATATTTTATGTCTTCAGGTATCGAAGCCACCATGACTTGGCCTTCTGCAGGTGCTTGGCCATAGGTGCCTGTTCGATAACCATGTCGCTCTCTCGCTCTAGCTTGGATATCCGGGTCCTGGAGGGCCTTAGACAACCGCTGCCCACCTTCGGTCAAACTAATCACAGTGTGTTCAGCCCAAACCGTTGGTTTTGGATATACCACTTCCATACGATCCTTTACACTTTCCCAAACTGTTGGATGGTGATAAGCAAAGGACAAAAACTGGCTTTCATAGCCTGCGACCATGGACTTAGCCCCTGGCCCCATTCGCAGATAGTCTTTAAACAAGGCGTCAGCTGAATGGTCCATTCGTTCAGTGGGTAGCCCTTGACGCAAGTCGTCAGCCAAGGCCTCCAGCTCTGCTACATCAGGGCCCTGTCCGCTGTTAAGCACCGTGCCCAGTAAACCATAATACATCAATGCCGATGCGCTTTTACCCGGGTCTGCCGTCTGGACTAACACGTCACCCTGGGCACCAGATCCCATGTCTCTCCAGCTTGCACCTTTTTGCAAGGCCGCTTGGTACTCGACCATATCCATATAGGTGAAGTCCCCTTCTTTCAAAAAGAGGCCACTCTGGTCAGTACCTTCCAAAACTAGGTCCCAACTATAGAGGACCAAGGGGGAATAAAAAACCGTTTCCGTGGAAACCGGCTCAATGCCTGCAGTTTCTAAAATCCCCTGGGGGACTGGACTTCCAGTGAAAAAGAAGTCATACCGCTGTTTCCTGGAATCAATCATTTCTAAGGAACCTGCTTCACGGTAAGAAACCTCTAAGCCATACTTCCATTTCAAAATCCGTTGTACTTCTGGGTCCTCAAACAAATCAGCCTTATCTGGAGTTATCGTGCCTTGTACAACGGTTATGTCTTGTACGCCGAAGCCATAAATGGCTACGCCGACGCCTGCGGCGATTACTAAAGCCAGGACGATGAGTCCGATAATTCTGCCTCTCATTATGCCTCCTCTGAGTCCAGGGTCTTCTGTAGCAACTCAAGTTCAACATCAAGATCAAAGACTTCTTCTTGTGCAAATCTGACCAACTGCTGCTTGTACATGTCCCTTAGGGAAAAGAGCATTTTTTCAGACCGCTTCAGTGACTTGATAATGTCGTCTGTCATGAGACGCTTGCCTGAAATCTCAACGTATCGTTCAAGGACATTGATGGTTGCGTCCATATAGTAATTGACGAACTTACGAGCTGATTTAATGTTCTTGGGGTCCTTCACAATGTCGTCGGTAATACGATCGCTCAGGTCTGCCATCTCAGTAACCACGGAACGAACTTTCTTACTCTTAATCTGTTTCTTCAAGCGTCGAATAATTTCTGTTTTCCCACGCATGGTTTCCACAGTTGCCAAAACGGACTTTCGGTCTAGACCATACTTCTCGTAATTCATGGGGCGAAGCCTCGTCCGGCGGTCAAACAAGAGCAATACACCAATATATGTACCTAGGCCAGCTCCGGCTGCGATCCATACTTGTGTGTGTAGTGCCACAAAGAATAATACAAATACAGCGCCTCCAATTAGGCCTGCTGTGATATCCGTACTCCATTTCGATAGTTTTCTCATATCTGTCACCCTCAATCCAAACTACTAATTCAATACCATCATACCTGTTACACCTTAACATTCGATTAGAAGACACATAAAATTCCATCAAATTCTCTCATTTTAAGGGGTAACTTTCTCATACTGATGGTTTCACGGTCCCAAAGGACCCCATATTAGCGGATGGATAAACTTGCAGTGGTAGGGACTTGGGCCTTTAACCAGCGTAAAACGTCAGTATACACCTGTTGTTTGTTGAAGTCATTGAGGAGTTCGTGGCGGCTACCCGGGTAAATCTTACAAGTCACAGACTGGACGCCCGCGGCCTCGTACTGGTTGGCAACCTTCAAGACATCGTCTCCACCCTTGCCCGCCATGGGGTCCTCTTCCCCAGAGATAATGAAGATGGGCAAGTCCTTGGGTACCTGGTCAAAGCGGCTTTGGTCATAAGCCTTGAGCGTACCGGAAAGCATTTGATAGCCATAATCAGCAGAAATCATGACATTGCAAAATGGATCAGCGATATACTTGTCCACTTCCACTGGGTCGCGGCTAATAAAATCCGATGGTGTCCTGGGGTCTTTGACCCCGTCATTGAGGGTTCCATAGATTAGCTGATGGATGAAGGGGCTGGGATTCTGTGTTTTTTGAACAAGGGAAACCAGTTTAGCTACGTTGCGGACGAGCCACACCAACCGGCCCTTGCCCCCCGTTGTTCCACTCAAGACCGCCCCAGCCAACCGGTCTCCATACCTGGCCATGTAGTCTCTTGCCAAAAAGGAACCCATGCTATGGCCAAAGACAAAGACGGGCAGACCTTCATAAGCTGCCTGAATATGATGGTAGACGGTCCCCATGTCCCCCAGGGTCATGTTCCACCCATTACCCTTTTCAGAAAATGTGGAATGGGGCACAGCTTCATTAACCGACTTCCCATGACCTCGGTGGTCATTTCCAAAGACTACAAACCCATTTTCAGCCAGGAAGGAGGCAAATCCATCATAACGGAGGATGTGCTCCACAGACCCATGGACCAGCTGGATGGCTGCCAGGGGCACCACCTTAGGATCATGCCATTTGTAACACTGGATCTTTAGCCCGTCAATCGACTGAAAGGTATAAGACTCTCTCATGTTTATCCCCCATTTTTATACTCTGTCATCTGTCAAGTTTGCCAGACTATCCCAATCTTACGGATAAAAAAGCGTGCACTCCTGTACACGCCATTTTTCTTGTTCAGCCCATAGGGATATACGCCCACTTTGGGACCTGCCCTAAATATCTCTACATTTCTAACAGTCCTGCCAGGCTCCGCACATCAGACCAGTGGTAGGACACTTCTCTTAACTGCTTACCAAAGACCGTGAGCACCTTCTCCGATCCCATTTTGCCGCCAATGGCCTCATAGAAAGCACAGGAAGGGCTGGCCTCCAGTACCCATACCACCATTTCTTCTATGTTCTGGGCTTGGAAGAATTTTGCCACTTGTGCCATGAGCCGGGTGCCAATGCCCCCCCGATGGTAGTCCTCAAGGATATAGATGGCCCCCAGTTCACCCAGGTACTTCTTTCCGTCACGGACGATATTCCCCCGGGCAAAACCAGCAATTTCACCGTTCTCAGCCTCTGCCACAACCATATAACTATTGCCCGTCTGGTCTTCCAGCACATCTTCAGCAATCCGCTTTCGACTTTCAACATTCAGGTTTTTTAGATATGCTTCTGGTAGAACGCCTGCATAGGACGTCCGCCACACATCGATAGACACCTGGGCCACAGCCTCCACATCCTTCTTTTCCAATGTACGAAGGGTTGCAGGAATCCACCGTTTCTGGCCAGGCTTCCATCCCTGTATGGGACGTCTGAGAAAGTACCGCGTACTGGTCACGGGGTAGTCTTCTTGGGCCCAGACCACTTCAAATCCATACTTTTGATAAAAGGGCAGGGCCTGAAAGCTAAAGGTTGATGTAAAGGCATACTTCTTACCTTCCCGGTAGCCCAGCTCCATGGCCTGGTCAAGGAGTTGACTCCCAATCCCCTTGCCCCTGTGATCGTCTGATATCCATAGGTACTCTAGCTTTAACCAGTCCCCGTACAACTCGATAACGAGACCACCAATCAACTCCCCAGTGTCCGACTCGGACTCAAGGACAATGGTTTCCCGGTCAAATGCCTCAAAATGGGTCGCATTATACTCACGAAGCGCCTCACGAACCCGATTCACTTGTTCCTCGTTAGCCTTGCGTTTTATTTTACTCCGCATTTTTCCTCCATCTAAGTCAGATATTTGCTCTCCCGGTTGAAATCAGTGGCATACACTCCTATAATAGAAGGTACAAGGAGGCAAGTATGCAATTCCTACTACGACCATTTTTTCTAATCGCATTTATTGCATTGCTCATTGGCTCTCTGCTGTTGGGAATTCGGATTGGGCAAAAGAAGAATAACCCCAAATCCAAGACTGGCAACGCGATGATGCTATCGTCCATCTTGATCATCTTCAGCTTTGTAGCCATCGTCGTCATTCTTTACTTATTACAATATGTCTAGTCCGCCTTTGGCGGACTTTTTACTTTTTAAAGAGCTTGGCCACGGTTGACAAGGAGGGCAAGATTTTCATAGCCTTGTCCTTCACCAAGTCATTTGGCGCAAGCGCATCGGGTATAAAAATCACTGGCGCCCCTGCTGTTGAAGCGGCCTCGACACCTGCATACGAGTCTTCAAGGACTAGACAATTGCTTGGATTCTTGTCTAGACCCATACAGGCCTTTTCAATAATCTCGGGATGGGGTTTGGAGTGCTCTACCTCGTCCCCGCAGACAACAACCTTAAAGTACTGGCGAACCCCCGCCAGTTGGAGCATCATTTCAGCTTTTTCCCTGTGGGTTGACGTCGCAACCGCCAGGGGAAGTTGCAAGTCCTGGAGGATCTCCAGGAGGTCCATGAGCCCCTCTTTCATGGGTATGCCATACAAGCGGTACTTTTCCACCATCATTTCGTCAGCCCTGGCTGCTACGGTGCTAAAGGGAAACAGCTCTCCCACGTGACCACTGAGTATGTCAATGGTACGATCTAAATTCTGGCCGATGCACGCTTCCAGCCATTCATTTTCCAATTGATATCCATATATTTTTGCTGCTTGTATCCAACAGGCTATGGCTGTCTTTTCTGTGTCAAACATGGTGCCATCCATGTCGAATATGACTGCTTTTATTTTCATGACTTCTCCTGCTACATTACCATTGGAACTAGGCTTCTAAAGGGCAAACATCAAGAATCGTAAGATGTCCATGTAATCGTCTGCTTCCATGCGAACCAACCGGTCTCCCACCAGGCTTGCTCCTGGGTAAAAACTAGACTTATAAGCGTGGATGGCCTTGGCGTAGTCCACTTCCAGTACAAAGGACTCTGGCATTTCCAAAAGACACGCTTGCAGGTTACCTGAAAGGGCTTCTTTCGTCGCCTTTTCAATTTGTTCCACTATGACCTGGGGGTGAATACTAATAGAGGAGTCTCCTACACCCTTGTTGACACCCACTGTACGAATATGGCCATTGGCCTTCTTCACATGGGTGGCCAACTCCCAGTCCCCGGCCACCAGGATTGTTGGAACGCCAACATAAGCTGCTGTATAGGCATTAACCAAGAACTCGGTTGCAAACTGACCATTTAATCGGATTTCTGTCGCCCGACCTGTTAGGGTATGGGACAGGGGATTTCCGCCTGATCCTGATCCTGAGTGATAGCCCACCATGATGGCGGCGTCAAAGGTCTCGTCAATTTCTTGCATCATCATAAAGGGATGACCGCTCCACCCCCGTACCAGGGTTGCCTCCATGGGCATGGCACTGGGGTCCATATTCCTGGCAGAGTCATGGGCGTCCTTGATCCAAATGTCTTTTACGCCAGCTGCTTTTGCACCCTTGCAAACGGCCAAGACTTCCTGGGTCATTTGCTTGCCAAACTCCCGGTAGTCTCCCTTATTCTTGTCTGTTTCATTCCAGTGGGCAATCCCTGCAACGCCCTCAATATCTGCACTGATATATAGCTTCATATGTCCCCCTATTACGACTCCTTGTTCCAGCTTTCTAACAACTGGACGATCTCTAGGTGGTTGCGCTCCTTTGCCACGTCAATGGGTGTCAAAAAATCGGCACTCATGACCTGAGGATCCGCCCCCCACTCCAATAATAACTGAACGATTTCTATATTGCTTCTTGACGCCGCTATGTGTAGGGGCGTTAGGTGGCTGGGTTCTTGGGAAAAGGCCACATTTGCTCCACGCTCAAGGAGCAGTCTCACAGCCTTCACTTGACCTTTTCCAATGGCCGCCTGAAGGGGCGAGTTTCCAAAGGACGCGTCACTCAATGAAGGTCGATCGATTTGCGCTCCCCGTTTTAGGAGCATGTCCAACATGTCCTGGTGGCCCCAAAATGCAGCTAAGTGCAAAGGGGTCCAACCATCCATGCTAAACTCCATGGCTTTTTCCGGTGCCTTGTCCAAGATGTCTGCCACACAGGACAGGTCATCCATCCCTACACATTCATGTATGGTAAAGGTGTGTTTGGCCTGGTAAAGCAGTTTGGCGATGTCTGGCTTATTGGTATACAAGGCATATAAAATAGGTGTGATCCCATACTCATTAACGTCCGTCAACTGGTTGGGATGATCTTTGATAATTCGTTTAACTGAAGGTATATCATTTCCCTGAATGGCTATGTATAGATTCCCCATGGCTTCCTCCGATCGGTTTGCATGAACTTTCGAACCCTCGTTATACATACCCACTTACATCCAATTCGACATCAGATTTTTGAAGCCTTCATTTTTTTATCTTTTCATTGCCCCTTTTGAAATTTCCAGTGACTTTGGCAAGGGCCAGCTGAACTTCCATGTCACCAGCCCCTTGGATGCGCCCTATGAGTTTCTTGGCCTTTGCCCCTACAAGTATCATGACTTGCCGACCTTCATAAAAGATCCGGACTTTACCGTCCTTGGTCTCCTGGTAACTAAAGGGCTCTTGTTCTAATCGCCCTGCTTGATCAATCGGCATGGTGAACTCCGTTTCAATATTTTTAACGTAACCTTAGAAAAAATGGGCATAACGCCCATTGGACAAGGATAAAAACCCTGTCCTACTTTACAAACCTTGGGGCACTTGGCCCACTGCTTGTATCAACATATAAAAGAACATGGTAAGACCCACAAAAAAGATATTCAGGGCCAGTAACATCCGTCGTACGAGCTTCATGTCTTCCTTGTCCGCGCGGAAGCAAATGATAATGGCAAAGACCGCAAGGGCAACCGCCGGGAAGATGAGCAAGGGTTGTCCCAGCCACTGGGCCATGAGATTGATCATGACGGCCAGACCGGTAACAAGTACGGCAGATTTAGTCGTTTTAAAAGCTTTCATCATAGGTTAACTCCCGTAAGAAGGCCACTTGCAAAGAGGCTAAAATCAATGATGTCCTTAAAAATCCATCCGGCTATGGCAAAGAGGACAATCACCACCAGGAACCAAAGCCATTGTTTCTGAGACCGTTCTTGGTCGGCTCTTCGACCCAGGTCTCTAATCATGATTTGGAAGTTGGTAAAGCCAGTGGAATGGCTCTTGTCAAAGGACCCCACCTTTTCAAATCCTAGTTTTTCATACAGGTGGATGGCTCTTTCATTAAAGGAGGCGACTGCCAATCTGAAATCGACAATGTCAAGACGTCGCTCACAATAGGACAAAATCGTCTGGAAAAAGGCAGTTCCGGCCCCTTGGCCTGTTCGGTTGGGCCGCATCCCAATTCCTATGTCTGTGAACCGGGTGTCAGTATATAAATCAGCCATGTCGTCATGGGGGACACGTCCGGCTGGTCCAAGGCAGAAAAAGCCAATTACGTCCCCTTCTCTGTCCCGGACTTCATAGTAGTTTTCTTCTAGTAGTTCTATAATGGCCGACTCCCCTTCCATGTTGTAAAAGTCGTAAGGAGGGTCGTAGGCCCAGTGGGCAATTTCTTCAGCGCCCGCTTTGGTCATTGGTTGAATGTTCATGATGTCTTCCTATTAGTCTATATTGGTCAATCCATATTTGTTGAGCACCAAAAGTGCGTCCAGGGTAAACACATTGTCCCATTGGGTCAGTTCCGGATAAGGGTTTGGAAGTCTCCCTTGGGTCAAGGTCTCCTGTAGGGTTTTCATTTCATGTTCTACGAACTCTTCTGGCATCCGGTCCATGGCGTGGTACCAGTAGCGGGAAAAGAGTGGATAGTGGTTGGCATACTCACTGAAAAAGAAGGGGAAGTTCTTCTCCATGGCTGAAATCACCTCATGACTTTGAGGGGACTCAGGGTGGTTGAGGGCGTATACGTACAAGGGGTAGTCATAAAAAGTCATGGGTTCTTCTGTTTCCAAGAACTCCTTCATATACCCTTCCGCCAAGACGGCTACCTTTTCCTCGCAGGCAGCTGGCAATGGGTGGTCCATTTTCATGAGCTGGCCCGACAGGAAGAGTATGCGCTTGTCGTCCTCGTTCTTCCACCAGGGTTGATGGGGATAGTCTTCCAGGTCCTTGGGTGGATTAGCGATGGTTCCTCGCTCGTCCAGGTGGTTGCAGACCCAGTAGGCCACCCCTTGTGTGGCATGTTTTTCAGTAATTCCTAGGAGGTCAATTAAGACCAAGGCTGTTTCTGACGCAATCATGGTACTGGAGGGGGTCATGAGGTCTGGCTCTATACCATGGCCAAAGCCACCGTCTCCATTTTGATAGCTCATGATAGCCCGCAGGACACCTTCCTCGTCTCCGTCATTGCAGAGCCAATCAAAAATCCTTCTTTCCAACAATCGTCCATCATCATACAAGGCTGCTTGCAGTGCATTTCGACACGTTTGAAATCGATTCATACTTGACTCCTTCCGACCCTGACCATTTTCTCCCATCATCTTAGTTTATCATATTCTCGGTCCATTCCCCCATGGATTTAGAACACTTTCAAAAAAAGAAAGAAGTCGACAAAAGTCGACTTCTAAACGGATATACGATTTCAATTGTTACCTTTGCGCTTCGATGAATTACGTTAGATGTACTGTGGAATGAAAAAACTGTTTTCACTTGTGTGTGGTTGCAATGATGAGTTACTGGATATAAGCTACATTGATTATTACAACGTTACATTATGTGTACATCAGCAATATCTACTGGATTTTTCTACTGGATAACTTGCTAAGACCATCCGTTCATACCTGTTTCTTTGGCAATAAATTGCCTACTAATAGTATACTAGATTTCTGTAGGTATTGCAAGAATATTGTCGAATCTTTGTAGAAAAAAAATCGAATAATGGAAAACAAAGGGATTTGAGTCTAAAGCTCGACAGCATAAAGACCCAAACCCCTTATTCATATTCAATTGATCATGTGATTAGGAAAAAGCGTCCTTGACCTTGTCGAAAAAGCCCTTTTCTTCCTTGTGGTCCTCAAAGGCTTCTTCCATGGACTGTGGTCCTTCTTCAGCCATGAAGGAGGCACCGTTGAGTTCCTCTTCAAAGGCACGCAGAAGTTCCTTTTGCTTCTTGGTAAGCTTCTTAGGTACTTCCACAAAGACGCGGACATACTGGTCGCCTCGTCCATAACCATTCAGGACAGGGATCCCCTTGCCCTTCAGGCGGAACTGTTTTCCACTTGGTGTACCCGTTGGGATGGAGAACTTCACGTCACCATCGAGGGTTGGGATTTGAATGTCGTCACCAATGGTTGCCTGGGCATAGGAAATCGGTATTTCCAAGAACACGTCATTGCCATCACGCTTGAAGATCTTGTGGGGACGGACACGCATAACAACGCCTACGTCACCTCTTGGACCTCCTCTAAAGCCAAGATCACCCTCGGAACGAAGGGTCATTTGGGCTCCGTTGAAGACACCTGCTGGAATTTTTAGGTCCACAGTTTTCTTCTTTTTCACGCGGCCCTTGCCCTTACAGGTATGGCAGGGGTTTTCAATGACCTCGCCCTTGCCACCACAGGCGTCACAAGCACGAACAGAAATCTGTTCTCCAAATAGAGACCGCTGGGCAAAACGAATTTCACCGGTTCCGTTACACTTGCTACATGTAGTCACTTTAGAATGGGGCTCAGCACCGGAACCGTCACAGGTTGGACAATCCTCTGTTCTATGGTATTCAATGGTCTGGTCTGTACCAAAAGCAGCTTCTTCAAAGTCCAAGGTAATATCCACACGGATATCTTTGCCCTTCATTGGGCCCGTACGGCGGCCACCGCCACCGAACCCGCCGAAACCACCACCGAACATTTCATTGATAATGTCTTCAAAACCACCGAAGCCACCACCAAAACCTGCTCCACCGCCACCATTCATATTCTGGTTGACGCCGGCATGGCCAAACTGGTCATATAGGTTTCTCTTCTCCTTGTTGGAGAGGATTTCGTAGGCTTCATTGGCTTCTTTAAACTTAGCTTCTGCTTCTGGATTATCCGGATTTCTATCCGGGTGATATTTCATGGCCAACTTTCGATAGGCACTCTTTAGTTTTTGTTCATCTGCGCTCCGGTCAACTCCCAGAACCTCGTAGTAATCCCGCTTACTCAAAGGATTAACCACCTTTCTAATGGCTTTCGCCTTCCATATTGTCTACTGAACGATTCAGTCGCACTCCATTGTACCACGGTTCATGGACCATGGAAAGTTTGGAGTAAGGTATGAAGTCTCGCCGACCGGGTGGTCGACGAGACTTGAGTAATTGGGTCTAGTCTACTACTTCGTAATCTGCGTCAACCACGTCATCGTTGGCACCACCAGGGCCTGCATGACCTTCTGGACCCGCTTGACCCTCTTGCTCTGCTTGGGCCTTGGCGTACATCTTCTGAGCGATTGGGTGGAAGGCTTCTGTCAGACCTTCAAGAGCCGTTTTCATAGCTTCCACTTCGTCAGTTTCAAGGGCCTTCTTAGCTTCTTCAATCTTGGCTTCCACAGTTGATTTTTCTTCGTCTGTTACTTCGCCTTCCATTTCCTTTAGGGTCTTTTCAGACTCGTAGATCATGGAATCTAGCTGGTTGTGTGTTTCGATCTTTTCCTTGGCTTGCTTGTCAGCTTCTGCATTTTCCTCAGCCTCTTTGATCTTTCTTTCGATCTCTTCGTCAGAAAGGTTAGTAGACGCTGTGATTGTAATGTGCTGCTCTTTGCCCGTTCCAAGGTCCTTGGCATTTACGTGTACAATACCATTTGCGTCAATATCAAATGTTACTTCTACCTGAGGCACACCACGACGTGCTGGTGGGATACCGTCTAGCTGGAAGCGGCCTAGGGTCACGTTGTCCTTGGACATTTGACGCTCACCCTGTAGGACGTGGATGTCTACCGCTGTTTGGTTGTCAGCTGCTGTAGAGAAGATCTGAGACTTCTTCGTTGGAATCGTTGTGTTACGCTCAATCAGCTTTGTGAACACATTACCTAGGGTTTCAATACCTAGGGAAAGTGGTGTTACGTCCAGTAGTAGAACGTCATTCACGTCACCGGATAGTACGCCACCCTGAATAGCTGCACCAAGGGCAACACATTCGTCAGGATTCACACCCTTGTGTGGGTCCTTACCAGTGATTTGCTTTACAGCGTCCTGTACTGCAGGGATTCGTGTAGAACCACCCACTAGGATCACCTGCTCAATATCGCTTGCGCTAACGCCAGCGTCTTTCAGGGCCTTACGAGTAGGCTCTGTTGTCTTCTTTACTAGTTCTTCTGTCAATTGGTTGAACTTAGAACGCGTCAGGTCAATGTTTAGGTGAAGTGGACCTGCTGCAGTTGCAGTAATGAATGGTAGGTTGATGTTTGTGGACATTGTAGAAGACAGTTCCTTCTTCGCCTTTTCTGCAGCTTCTTTTAGACGCTGTAGAGACATCTTGTCAGCTCGAAGGTCAACACCGTGCTCCTTAGCAAAGTCGTCAGCCATCCAGTTCATGATTGCTTCATCAAAGTCGTCGCCACCCAGGTGGTTGTTACCGTTTGTAGCCAGTACCTCAAAGACACCGTCACCAATCTCTAGGATAGAAACGTCAAATGTACCACCACCAAGGTCAAATACAAGG
>CAYFHQ010000067.1:0-20454 GCA_964342805.1 uncultured Peptostreptococcaceae bacterium
AGGTGAAGACTTTAAAGGTTCCAGACTCCTTCATTTTTCCCCACCGGGAAGAAGACAACTGGATGCCCATTTCTAGGCCAAGGGCAGTAATGGATACAGCCGACCAGTCAATGGAAACCGCAGCATTTAAATAGTTAAACGACACAGATTCATTGGCTTCATACCAATTGTCCTGGAGTTCTACAAGCCCCTCTTCCCGTAGCCTCTCCATGTGAAACACCAGTTCTCGGATCTTCATGACTGGGTCTTCTTCTTTAAAAGGAAGAATGTGCTCAAGGGTCACCCATTCATCCTGCTGGTCTGCCCGGGCACTGAGTTCCACTAAAATCCGCTCTTCAAACTGATCGTATACCATATTCCCCCCCTTACGGCTGTTGAGTGTCGCCGTTTTCTATTCGATGGAATCTAAGGCTTGACGCAGATCTTCAATGATATCTTCCACGTCTTCAATGCCTACAGAAATCCGGATCATGGTTTCAGTAAGACCGTAAGTCGCCAATTCTTCACGGTCATAACCCAGATGTGTCATGGCTGCAGGTAGTTCTATCAAAGTTTCACAGTCCCCTAGGCTAACAGCCAGTTGGGCTAAGTGGGTGTTGTTGACCACTTTCTCTGCCATAGGAAGATCACCATCCAACTCAAAGGCAATCATGGCGCCAAAACCATCCATTTGATCCTTAGCTATATCATGACCCGGGAAGTCTGCCAAACCCGGCCAATAAACCGCTTTTACCCTTGGATGGTCTTTCAGGAACAAGGCAACCTTTTTCGCATTTGCCTCATGCTGTCGCATGCGAACCGCCAGGGTTTTAAGGCCCCGCAGAAGCAACCAACCGTTGAAGGGACTCATGGCCCCGCCAAATTCACACATGTACTCGAACTTCAAAGACATAACGTAGTCCATGTCCTTGGCTACAGCTATCCCTGCCACCACGTCTCCATGGCCGCAAATATACTTGGTGGCTGAGTGTACAACCACGTCTGCCCCAAGTTCAAGGGGCCGCTGTAAAAATGGTGTTGCAAAGGTGTTATCAATCACAACCTTAACACCATGTTCGTTAGCAATGGCGCTAATGGCCTTAATATCAATAATCCCCAAGGTTGGATTACATGGGGTTTCAAAATAAACCACCTTGGTTTGGTCAGTAATAGAGGCTTTAAAGGCCTCTAAGTCCGACAGGTCAACGATTGAGGAATTAACGTGGTACTTGGGTAGGAGTTTGGTCAAAACCGTATGGGTCGACCCATAAACGGTCCGGTGGCCAATCACATGGTCCCCAGGCTTCACCAAGGAAAACAAGACTGAACTAATGGCAGCCATGCCAGAGGCAAAGGCAACAGCACCTGCACCGCCCTCCAGCTCGGCCATCCTGTTTTCCAGAATCCTTAAAGTGGGGTTATTTCCCCGGGTGTAGACATAGTCGTCGGACTCAAAGTTCATAACCTTTTGAACATCCCTGGTGGAATCAAAAGTAAAAGTAGACGTCATAAAAATTGGTGGATTCAGGGCCCGATCTGGGTTAGGACCCTTCTGGCCTGCATGCATCAACTTGGTTTCAAAGTTCATTTTTTTGTCCATGGCCACCTACCGCTGTCCATAGTGATTCAAGAAGAAATCACGCATAAAGTCAATGTCGTCCTGGGTCAACTCCACGACACCACCTAGCATATTGGCCATAACCGTTGCCTTTGCAGACTTCTCCACAATAAAGGCTACCTTTAAGGCTTCCTTCATGTTTCTTCCCGTTGCCACACAACCATGGTTGGCCATGATCACGGCCTGGCGGTCTTTGAGGGCCTTCACGACATTTTCCCCCAATTCCTTTGAACCCGGGAGAACGTACTCTGACACTCGGACATCACCACCAACGATTTGAACCAAGTCCTCTGCAGCTCCCGGGATAGGCTTTCTGGCCAGGGCAAAGGCTGTAACATAGGTGCTATGGGTGTGAACAACCGCAAGAAGTTCTGGTCGATCCTTGTAGATAGCCAGGTGCAAGGGAACTTCAATAGAAGGCTTCTTGTCACCGTCCACGATATTGCCCTCCATGTCCACGAGAACAATGTCAGCTGGACCAATGGTGTCATAATCCACACCACTCGGTGTAATGGCAACAATATCTTCACCTGGGACACGGGCACTGATGTTTCCCCAAGTCCCAACAACTAAACTGGACTTCAACATAGAAAGTCCTGCATCTATCACTTGTTGTCTAATGTCTTCATGTAATACTGGCATTCTGTCCTCCATTACCTCTACAGGGCCATTACTGCACGGGTACATGCGCAGGCGTCTTGGTTGTCCTTATTCGTAAGTATAGATATAAAAGCCTGGGTCACTTTTTCCTTGTTGGCCTTCATGGCGCCCTGAATATCATGCATGACAATATCCCCAGACACACCTGTACACCAGTTGGTCACAATACCCACAGCTGCATAACACATGTTTAATTCTTTAGCTAACACGGACTCAGGTACATTGGTCATCCCCACTACATCTCCGCCAATTTGCTTGTAAAATTGAATTTCCGATGCGGTTTCAAATCGTGGACCTTCTGTACACACATACACGCCTTCCCCTTTGACGTCAATGTCAAAGTCATTGGCGATCTGGTGGAAGTTTGTTCTTAGGTCCGAACAGTAAATGTCTGAAACGTCCGTATGGAAGACTCCGTCTCCCCCATCATAGAAGGTAATGGGACGGGCCTTGGTAAAATCCAAGAAGTCTTTTATGACCATGACATCACCAGGGGCCATGGAGTCATTGCAAGACCCAACTGCACAAGTGGCCAAAACGTGAGTGACCTCCAGCTCTTTCAGGGCCATCATATTGGCCCGGTAATTGATCATGTGGGGAGGGAGGCCATGGCCCTTGCCATGGCGAGGTAGGAAGATAATCTCTTTGCCTTCAACGGTTACAATGTCTACAGTGACGGAACCATATTGGGTCTGCACTTCTTTTTCTACTGCTTGCCCAATACCATAAACCCCTGTCCCACCTATAATGGCTGCTCGCATTTAAGCCTCCTTGAAGGTAAGGATTGACGGCTTAAATGGAGGCCGAGCAATTCCTTTTTCCGTAATTATGCCTGTAATGTTCTCAGCAGGCGTCACGTCAAAGGCTGGATTGTATACGTCAATGCCTTCCGGTGCTGTGCGTACCCCTTTCACATGGGTCACTTCCTCAGCACTCCGTTCTTCAATTTCAATTTCGTCTCCTGTTTCCATATCAAAGTCAATGGTTGTTGTAGGGGCAACGATATAGAAAGGCACATTGTAGGCCTTAGCCACAACGGACAACATAAAGGTACCGATTTTATTGGCACTATCCCCATTCACAGCCACACGGTCTGCTCCTACGAGGATCACGTCAATCTTACCATCACGAATGAGGGTAGCTGCCGTGTTGTCTGCAATAAGCTTGGCAGGAATATTTTCCTGGACCAACTCCCATGCAGTGAGTCGCCCCCCCTGTAGTCTTGGACGGGTTTCGTCCGCATAGACAAAAATGTCCTTGCCGTCATAATGGGCACTTCTGACAACACCCAGGGCCGTTCCCCAACCTGCAGTCGCAAGGGCTCCTGTATTACAATGGGTCAGGATTGTGGCACCCTTTTGAATAACCTCATTTCCATGGGCACCCATTTGCTTGTTGGTTGCAACGTCCTCGTCTTGAATGCGTAGGGCGTCTTCTTCTACGAGCTTAACCAAGTCAGCAAGGGCCTTGTCAGCGTTTGCCTTGATCAGGCCTACAATGCGGTCTGTTGCCCACATGAGGTTGACGGCCGTTGGTCGTGCATTATTTAAATAGGCTTGGGCCTTTTCCATTGCTGCTAAAAAACTTTCATAGGAGTCACCCTCAAAGGCCTGGGCGGCAATGGTCATACCATAAGCAGCTGTGGCACCAATGGCAGGTGCCCCCCTCACAACCATGTCCCGAATAGCGTATTCCACCTGGTCAAGTGTCTCACAAGTGAAATGGGTAAACTCTGTTGGTAATTTTCTTTGATCGATCAGCTTTAAAACGCCGTCTTTAAATTGTATTGCCTCTATCACTGCCATGTCTTTCCCCCTATTTTGCTGCTTCCTGTGCCAATGTCTTTAGTCTTTGGGCACATTGATCTGCTTGTTGCCAAACGTTTTTCTCGTCCATGGTTAGGAGCTTATAGTCTTCCATCAGGAGCTTGCCCTGTACCATTACTGTTTTTACATCACTGGCCTGGGCTGAGTACACCAGGGAAGCGATCATGTTAAAACGCGGGAAGAAGTGGGCCTTGTTGACGTCAACCAGTATAATATCTGCGTCCTTTCCAACCTCTAGAGTCCCAACCTTGTCTTCAATACGAAGGGCCTTGGCACCATTAATAGTCGCCATCTGCAGGGCCGTATAAGCAGGAATCGCAGTGGAGTCCATGCTTGTTCCCTTGTTGAGAAGGGCTGCATAGTTCATTTCCTCAAAGAGGTTTTGGTTGTTATTAGAGGAAGACCCGTCCGTACCCAGGGCTACATTGACACCGGCGTCAAGGAGCTGCTTTACAGGAGCAAAGCCATTGGCTAGCTTCATGTTGGAGCCTGGATTATTGATTACAGAAATCTTCTTGTCTCTAAGGATCTCAATATCGCCCTCTTCTAAGTGGACACAATGGGCTGCCAGGGTTGGATTTTCAAAAATACCCGTTTTATTGACATGGGCAATTGGTGTAGCCCCCCAGTTTTCTTTGGCATCAGCCACTTCTTTTTCACTTTCTGACAGATGGATATGTATGTTGGCGCCAATTTCCTTGGCCTTTGCAGAAATGATTTTTAAGGTTTCAGCGTCACAAGTATAGGGAGCATGGGGACCCAGGTCCACTTGGACACGGCCATTTTCAGCATTGTGCCACTCTTTAAAGAAGTCCACATTCTCCTGAAGCTTGGCCATGGCATCATTGCCACCTACAAGCCCACGGCTTAGGTTGGCCCGGATACCTGTTTCCTTAACAGCTTGGGCAACACGGTCCATAAAGAAGTACATGTCAGCAAAGCAGGTCACGCCTCCCCTGATCATTTCCGCGATGGACAGCATGGCTCCCCAGTAGCAGTCATCTCCATTTAGATTGGCTTCAATGGGCCAAATCTTTTCGGTCAACCATGGCCAAAATGGTAGGTCGTCGGCGTAATTACGCATGAGGGCCATAGACACGTGGGTGTGGGCATTGATCAGGCCAGGCATGACAATGGTATCAGACCCGTCGATCACTTTATCTGGAGAGAAACCTGTTGGCGGTTGGCCAATTGCAAGTATCTTCCCGTCCTCAATGGCAATGTCGCCATCTCTAAGTTCTGGCTCTTTTGTAGCCATGGTCAACAGTTGACCATTTTGAATAAGTATTTTCACAAGTTCCTCCTTGGTATGTACGCATCCTATCTTTTATTGTACCAAAAAAAGAGGCAGTATGGTTTCATACTACCTCAGTTTGTTGATATTTGACAGACGGGCTGGTGGACTTGAATCGACCCTCCAGGGCCCTTTATTCAGTTTACTTAAATCTTAAACTTACCCACTTCTTCTTGTAGCTCTATGGCAAGGGCGTTCAGCTCTTGGGCGGAACGTGCCACTTCCTCAATACTCGCAGATTGCTGTTGTACAGAGGCAGTCACTTCTTCAGAAGCTGCCGCAGTTTCCTCAGACACCGCTGAGATATTCTCAATGGAAGCCACAATCCGCGTCTTGTCCTCTTCCAGAAGTTCCACGTGGTTGCTAATGCGACCAATAACACTATCAATTTGTTCAATAGCGCTTGTGATCAGGTTGAAGGCGTCATATACCTTGGCAACAGCCTTGGATTGGTCATCGTTGAGAGATTTCACCATAGCCATGGTTTCAACACTCTTTTCGCTGTCCTGGCTAATCCGGCCAATAATGGTTCTGATATTGTCAGCAGAATTGGCAGACTCCTCAGCTAGCTTTCTAATTTCTTCTGCTACTACAGCAAAACCTCGACCGTGCTCACCTGCACGGGCCGCCTCAATAGAAGCATTCAGGGCCAATAGGTTGGTTTGCTCGGAAATTGACTGGATTGAGTCCAGAATAGAACCGATGTCGCCAATTTGGCTGGCCAGGTCTGTAATAATTTCAGCAATCTCAGCATTGGCCTTGTCAGCGTCTTCAGACTTTGACTTAAGATCAGCCACAGCCTCAACACCTGTAGCATTGGCCGAAGACACCTTGGAAGCAGAATCCTGCATGTCCTCGTTGTCCTTACGAAGTTCAACAAACTTTTCTGAAAGGTCCTTAGCAACCATGGCACCATGCTCGGCGTCTTTGGCCTGGTCAGAGGCACCTACCGCAATTTCTTCTACAGTACGTGACACTTCCTCAGCAGTGGCACTATTTTCCTCTGCACTTGCAGCCAAGTTTTCAGCTGAGAAGCTTACAGAACTTACAACCGTATTTACTTTTTGAATAATGGATCGAATCGAACCAATGGTCTCATTGAGGTCCTTGGTTAGCATTTTGAGTTCGTCTCTCGTTTGAACTTCAAAGGTAGCAGTTAAGTCACCACTCTTGACCTTTTCAACGCTGGAGACAATACTGTCCATATTTTTACTAATTCGCTTGGAGAACCACATGGCAGAAAAAATACCCACGCCTACCATAAGAACGCCAATACCAATAATGGCATAAACTATTTTGTTTGTTTCGTCCACGATCTCCTTCATGGGAATCGTGGCCACAATTCGCCAGTCCAGCTTGTCGATGGTAGAGAAAACGGCAAACTGTCTAGTATTCTTTTTATTGAGTAGACCTGTAAAGTCCACAGAACCTTCGTCTTGGGTCTTCATTTCATCAATGACGTCTTGGTTCCTGTAAGCTTTATTGATGGTCGTTTCGTCCTTGTTTGTAATTACCTTGTAGTCCTTGGCTAAGAGGATTGGATAGCCAGCTTCACCAATCTGCATGCCGTTGAGCATGTCCTGGATTTTTTCAAGCTTGACATCCACACCGGCTACACCCTCTAGAATCCCTTTTTCATATACAGGAATGGACACGGTAACAACCATATTACCAGTAACTGTGTCAACATAAGGATCAGTCCAAGCCACTTGGCCTTCTTCTAGGACTTCTGCTGCCTCAAACCAAGCGGTAGCCGTTACGTCAAAGTCCTCAGGCAAGGTAGCCTTTGGCCAAAGGTATACCTTGTTTTCTTTGGTTGCATAAAATACGTTGGTAATGTCCGGGTTTTGCTGATGAATGCCATTAAGGTTTTCCATCAACCACGGTTCTGCGCCCTTATAGGCATTGATGTTTAGCACATTTTTTTCTGTGGACAAGTAATGAACAATGTCTTCAAACTTCTCCAAATAGCGAAGCGTCGATTTTTCTGACTCCTGTAATAGGGTCATGGTCGTGTTTTGGATCGACTCCTTCATGATAGATGAACTGATTGCTGCTGATAGCCCCCCGAGTATCAATAATGCTACCAACAAAAGACCAATCATCATAAACATGACATTGGTGCCCATTTTTCTGTACTTGGCACCCATTTTTTCTTTTTTCTTTTTTTGCTTTTTTGTTCTCTTTTTCATTCCCTGCTTCGGCTTAGATTGCTTCTGCTTTTCCTTGCTCACTGCATTCCCTCCCATGGATTACCAAACAACGTGGTATAAGAAACTACCACATTGAATATTATACGGCATTTTACAGAATTATTACATAAAATAATGCAAAAAGACTCGATAACTGTCGAAAGTCACCGAGTCGATTTCCATTATTCGGTATATTGTCCCATGTTACGAAACTTATTGTATCTCTGTTCCAATCTTTCCTCTAAATTCAGTGCATGGAGAGATTCCAAATCCTTACTGATTGCACTTTTAATTTCCTTAGAAACCATTTCTAAACTCTCATGGGCAGGGTGGGTCTCAGGAATGATCCCGTCCACAATTCCGAAGCCATGGAGGTCCGCTGCTGTGATTTTCATTATGTCAGAAGCCACCTTGGCCTTGGTCGCGTCCTTCCACAAAATAGACGCAAAACCCTCAGGAGAAAGAATGGAGTAAATGGTGTTTTCTAGCATATAGACACGGTCACCTATACCAAAGGCCAGGGCTCCCCCACTACCACCTTCTCCGATGACAATGCTAATGACTGGCACGCTAAGGTCCGCCATTTCAAAGAGGTTGGTGGCTATGGCTTCCCCTTGACCACGTTCTTCTGCCCCCAGGCCGCAGTAAGCGCCTGGTGTGTCGATAAAGGTGACAATGGGACGTCCAAACTTTTCAGCCTGTTTCATAAGACGCAAAGACTTTCTATACCCTTCGGGATGCGCCATCCCAAAGTTTCTCTTGATGTTCTCTTTTACGTTTCTTCCCTTTTGGTGACCCACAACCGTGACTGGCATGTCGCCCAACAAGGCGATCCCACCTACCACAGCCGGATCGTCTCTGAAATTGCGATCCCCATGGAGTTCAATGAAGTCGTCAAAAATCTCTTCAATATAGTCAAGGGTTGTTGGGCGGTTTTTATGTCGAGCTAACTCAACCCGCTTCCAAGCCTCAGGCACTTGTTCAACAACCTGGTTTTCTTGGTCAGCTAATTTTTTACGAATGCGGTCCATGTCCGCTTGTATATCAATATCTGTACCAGCTGCAATGGACTCAAGGGCAGCCAGTTGTTTTTGAATTTCTGATTTATCCAAGGGCGACCTCCTCACCATGAACGCTCAATAAGAGGCCTAGGGTAGACTTGAGCTGGGCTCTTGGGACAATCTTGTCCACAAAGCCTTTCTCCAGCAAGAACTCAGACCGCTGGAAGCCTTCTGGTAGCTTTTGTCGAATGGTTTGTTCAATGACCCGGGGACCAGCAAAACCGATCAGGGCACCTGGTTCTGCAATGATCACGTCTCCAAGCATGGCAAAGCTAGCCGTAACCCCACCCGTTGTCGGGTCGGTTAGGACAGACACATATAAAAGGCCCTTATTGGAATGCTTTTTGAGGGCCATGGACGTCTTGGCCATCTGCATAAGGGAGAAAATCCCCTCCTGCATACGGGCACCTCCTGAAGCCGCAAATAGAACCACTGGCAGCCGGTTGGCTGTAGCATGTTCCACTAATCGGGTAATCCGTTCCCCAACCGCAGACCCCATAGACCCCATCATAAAAGAAGGGTCCATGACGCCAATTGCCAGTGGATTGCCATTGATCGTGGCCACACCTGTCACCACCGCTTCTGTAGACGTCGTGCGCTTGGATTGACCTGCAACTTTACCTTCATACCCTTGGAAATCTAAGGGATTGGCAGTACGGACACTAGAGAACATTTCTTGAAAGCTCTCCTGGTCCACCACCCAGTCAATGCGATCATAAGGGCTCACTCGGAAATGGTGGCCACAATGGTCACATACGGACTTCTTTTCAATGAGGTCACCCTTGTAAACAAAGGCTCCGCACTTCTTGCACTTTATATACATATCATCCGGTACATTGGGATCTTTCTTCACAAGAGGTGCATTCCTTCGAACATGCTCTTGGTTGACACGGATGTACTTGGTTTTCTTAAAGAGTTTATCAAACATGCTGGCTCCTTATGCAGACTTATAGACATTCTCTTTCAACAAATCCGGTGTCAAAGTCCCCTTTAACAAACCTAGGATTGGACAAAAGGTCAAACTGGAAGTCAATATTGGTTTCGATACCAGTGACAATCAACTCGCCAAGGGCTCTTTTCATACGAGAAATGGCTTCTTCTCTGTTACGGCCATGGACAATCAACTTACCCACCATGGAGTCGTAAGTCGGTGGGATCACATAACCCGGGTAAACACCGGAATCCAACCGAACGCCGGGACCTCCAGGAATGTTAAGCTGGTCAATCTTCCCTGGGCTAGGCATAAAGTTTCGTTCAGGGCATTCCGCATTAATTCTGCATTCAATGGCATGGCCAACTAGACGGACATCTTCCTGGTTGACGGATAACTTTTCACCTGCAGCCACGCGGATCTGTTCCTTGATCAAGTCAATTCCCGTCACCATTTCAGTAACCGGGTGCTCTACTTGAATACGGGTGTTCATTTCAATGAAGTAAAAGTCTCCACTGGCGTCCAGGAGAAACTCCATGGTGCCTGCATTGGTATAGCCCACTTGTTTGGCGCCCTTGACTGCAGCTTCCCCCATCTTTGCTCTTATCTCAGGGGTTAGGGTTGCTGAAGGGGCTTCTTCAATCATTTTCTGGTTACGTCTTTGCATGGAGCAATCCCGCTCACCCAGGTGAATGACATTCCCATGGCTGTCAGCAATGATTTGAAACTCAATATGTTTAGGCATGGTAATGAACTTTTCCATATACATGGTTCCATCACCAAAGGCCGTTTCTGCCTCAAGTCGTGCTGTTTCAAAGGCATGTTCAATTTCCTCTGAAGAGTGGGCAATTCGCATGCCCCGACCGCCACCGCCAGCAGCAGCCTTGACAAGGACTGGATAGCCCATTTGATCTGCCAGGGACTTGGCGTCTCCTGCTGTTTCAAGGGGGCCGTCTGACCCAGGTACTACTGGAACACCCGCAGCAATCATCACTTCTCTTGCATTGGACTTGTGGCCCAACTGGTCAATCACGTGGGGCTCTGGCCCAATGAAAGTAATGTTACATTCGGCACACATACGAGCAAATTTACTGTTCTCAGACAGAAAACCAAAGCCAGGATGGATGGCCTGGGCTCCTGTTGCTATGGTTGCTGACAAAATATTCATGGCGTTCAGGTAGGAGTCCGCAGCCTTGGCAGGGCCGATACAGACCGCCTCGTCTGCCAAGTGGACATGGAGGGCATCCTTGTCCATTTCCGAATAAACGGCAACGGTTTCGATACCCATTTCCCTACATGCCCGGATAATCCGGACTGCGATTTCGCCTCTATTGGCAATCAATATTTTATTGAACATAGACTTATCCGATCACAAACAGGGACTGGCCATACTCAACCAGGTCTTCATTGTTAACCAAGACCGCCTGAACGGTACCATCCTGCTCAGCTGTAATTTCATTCATCACCTTCATTGCCTCAATAATACAGAGGACGTCACCCTTCTTGACAGGTGTTCCAACCGTGACAAAGGCTGGTTGGTCAGGAGCTGGTGAACCATAGAAAACACCAACAAGTGGTGCCTTAACTTCAGTGCCCGTTGATAGGGCCGGCGCTGGTGACACTGGACTCTCAGCTAGAGGCTGAGCTGGTACAAGCCTTTCTTGTACTGGATTAGACATAGGAGCTACAACCATACCCATGTCCTGACCCTGTTGAATAGCCTGGACAGGACTACCCTTTTCCATTTTGATGGAGAAGCCATTCTTCTCCATTTCGAAATTGCTTATATTGGTCGCCGAAACGATTTCTATCAGTGCTTTAATATCTTGAATATCCATCATAATCTCCTCAATACATAAAATCAGCCCTGAGGTCGGGCTGTTAGCTATAGTTTAGACTGCTGACTTGGTGTTGTCAATAGATATTAGTACCACATACTAATTTTACACCTTTCAAATTTGTCTTTTTTGTAGCCACACGATAAAAACCGTTTGAAACCTTGCGATTCCACATCTTTTGCCTAAAAGGAAAAAAATGTACCCCAGACGATGGTCGTCCAGGGCACATTTTTGACTAAAGTGTCACATCTTGTTCTATGGTTTTTAACTTAGTCCTCAACCTTGTCCTCAGTCCCAAACCAAATCCGCTCGTAATTGTCTTCTACGAATCTGGAAAAGGCATATAAGAGGTCAGACAAACGGTTGACATACTTGAGCACTTGGTCATTGAGCTCTTCCTTGTGGATCAGCTTCACAATCAGCCTTTCTGCCCGCCTACAAATGGTCCTAGCCATATGCAGATAGGCACTCTGAAGGTTATCACCAGGCAAGATGAAGTAGGTTGGCGGTTCAAAGAAGTTTAGATAGTAGTCAATCTCCTTCTCCAGGGCCTCCACATCTTCCTCCGTAATGGTCGTAAGCAAAATTGACGTGTCCACAGTGGCAAGTTCCGCACCCACATCAAACAGTTTGCGCTGGATGTCATGGATTTTTTGCTTCATTTTAGGATCTTCCACATAATGCTTGGCAATGCCCAAGGCTGCATTGAGTTCATCTATGGTTCCATAAGCTTCAACGCGGTCGTCGTCTTTGAAGACATTGGTCGAGTCATAAAGACTCGTTTTTCCCTTGTCACCAGTCCGCGTATAAATGATCATTTCTTCAGGTTTTCGGTTGTCTGTCATGTAATCACCTCTTTATCGTAGTCTGACACCTATATACCCGAAAAAGAGAATTTCACACCCAGTCAGTCCAATTTAGCCGTTGCCCAGTTTCATGGGCTGGCCAATTTCAGCCTTCCAGGCGTCAGAAATATGCTTAATGATCCCAGGGCCAATCTTGGAAATGAAGACAAGGGTGGACTGGTCCAGTTCCTTGTCTGTGGCCTTCCACTCCACCTGTGACAAGACCCCATGGACTTCCTGCTGGCCTTGGCTTGTTGCAACAAAACCTTTAATCCGATACGCATGGGCCGACACCTGCTCTATAAATCGGTTGAGTTTTTCCTGATCAACTTGGCCATCAAAGGTTAGGTGGAGGGTCTTTGGTTTGTTTTCTTTCGTATTTAAAGAAGGTGTGTAGAAGGTCTTTTCGTCCGTTAAATCCTCGCCTAGGAAAGGTCGTTCTAATTTGCCGTAAGACCCCTTTTCCAGGTAGATACTTGGGTTGTAGGTGTTAATGCGGTCAGAAATGATTTGAACCTGCTCAGCGGGCGCATCTTCTACCTTGTTTATAAAGGCAATATGGGAACACTGAATTTGTCTCTTAATGGTTTCCAGCTCGTCGTCTTGCTCCAGGAAGTGGAGACCGTCAACTAGACAAATGGAACCGCTGTATTGGTAAACGTCACCCACTTCAGCCTTGACACAATCAAGAACCTCAGAAATATTGGAAGGGTCAGCCAGTCCGCTGCTCTCCACAATCAAGTAGTCCAGGTTCATTTTTGACATTTCCACCATGGCCTGAACAAAGGACAACTGGAGGCAGGAACAGAAGATAGACCCTCGGTTGAGTTCCACCATTTCAAGGCCATCACGTTCTAGTATGGGACCGTCAATTCCAATTTTGCCAAATTCGTTCATGATAATGCCCACTTTTTTGTCGGGGTTTTGGTCAAGCACATGGTTTAGGAAGGTGGTCTTACCTGCCCCTAAAAATCCTGATAGTAAATACAGTTTCATCTCACTTACTCCTTTTGCTTTTTCTCTATGTTTTGTGGTTCTAAAGACACTGGAACACCAGTGGTAATGACAGTTGACTCTAGGCCCACCTGACAGCTGTAGGCCTCAATGGAAACCCCAGCCTTGCTTGCGTCTACCAGGGCCTGACAGAAGTTTGTGTCTCTTTCCCAGTGGGGTCTGAAACATTGGGCCCCTTCAAATTGAAGGACAAAAATCACCCGGCCCTTGTGTCCAGCTTCAACAGCTTCTTTAAGTTCTCTCACATGCTTGGTTCCCCGGGTCGTCGGGGCGTCAGGGAACATGGAGAGGCCCTGTGACTCCAGGGTTACCCCCTTGACTTCAATATAGGTGACTTGGCCCTCAGTGTCTGTTACCTTGAGGTCAAATCGCGATTGGCCAAATTTTTGTTCCCGCTTAATTTCCTTTATGGAACCATCAAAGGGAATGGTCTGCTTTTTCAATGCTTCCTCTACCAGGTCATTGGGTATTTGTGAATCAAGGGAGAACCAAGTTTCATTCTTCATGGCCATCCGCAGGGAGTATTTGGTCTTTCGGTGGGCCTCAGGATGGTGGGATATGGCTACTTTTGCACCTGGTACCAGTAACTCACCCAACCGTCCAGTGTTGGGGACATGGGCGACCACTTCCTCCCCGTCCAAAAGGACATGGGCAAGAAAGCGATTAGGGCGTTTTAAAAAGCTGGCAATTAATAGTGTATAATTATAGTCCAAATTTCTCTCCTATTGTATTTTAGCGGTATTGACAGGGTTTGACCCCGGTGATACAATCATGTTGTAATCATTACAACCTTATGGTGTTTATAAATTAGAATCTATAATAAAGGAGGTGTACCATGCAAAGACAGACCATTGATATTCCCAAATACTTGTCAGAACACGGGATTAAGGCATCATATCAGCGTATTCGCATATTGAAATATTTTCAAGAACATTTAAGCCACCCTACCGTCAATGATATCTATCAGGAACTGGTGACTGAAATCCCTACACTGTCGAAAACAACCGTGTATAATACTTTGAATTTGTTTGTGGACAACAATATCCTGGACGTCATCCTCATTGAGGAAAATGAAGCCCGCTATGATTGGTCCATGAAGACCCATGGTCATTTCAAATGTATTCGGTGTGGAGACCTCTATGATATAAGCGTTGATATCAACACTGAAGCCATTGAAAATGCCTACGGCTTCCACACAAAAGAACAACACATTTATATAAAGGGCGTCTGTAAGAATTGTGCCAAGACAGAACACTAAGAGCTGAAAGGCTCTTTTCTTTTTACCCTTTATGCCGTTTGTTATGGGTGCCAAAAACATAATCCCATACATGTGAACCAATTCCAAAATTGTCTTCATAATAAATATGGTGCATGCGGTGGTGGTCATAGAGGACCCTAAAGAGACGGGTCTTTTCCAACCAGTGGTCTGACGGTACATGCATATGGAAATGAACCACTTCCACCCACAGGGCGTAGCCGATCACAGTGATCATAAACAAGGCAAACAATTCGAGACTTTGTTGCAAGATATAGGCCCCCACAGGCATGGCTAGAACCCCATGCATGACTATATAAATATTTGATGACGCAACGTCCTCCCATTGAGCATCTCTATGCTCAAACTTCCGGTTGCCATGGTATAGTTTATGGTGGACTGTCAAATGGTCCTGCAAGGGGCTTCGGTGAAGCCAGAAACGGTGTAAGAGGTATTCTATCAGCTGGCCTATCAAAAGACCCGCGAGAATGACAATAAGGACAGTCATGGGCTTCTCCTTCCGTTTAAAAATCCTGCATTACGGTAATAAATAGAATGTACAAACCCATCATAGCACTTCATCACAGACAATGTAACCCTAGACAACTTCGCAACCGATGAAAGGTGATCCATTATGAATGCAAATCAAAGAAAATTGCTGCTCATTGTAGTCTTTATTATGATCAGTATTGGCTTATCGATGTACTTGAACCAGTCTGGGATTTTTACCTTTGAAGAGCTCCTCCGTCAAAAGGAGTCCCTGGCAGCCTTTGTTGCCGAAAACTACTTGTTAACTGTTTTCATTTTCATTGGTATTTACTATGTAAGCACAACTTTTTCAATCCCAATTGCCATTGTCCTGTCTTTGGCAGGTGGCTTTCTATTTGGCCCTGTCCAAGGAACCTTGTTTAACACCATTGCCGCAACGGCTGGAGCCACGACCCTCTTTCTCCTGAGTCGTTACCTTATGGGAGACTACCTTCAAGGGCGTTATGCCGACCGATTAAAGACCATCAATGCAGAGTTTGACCGCCATGGCCAGTACTACTTCCTCACCATGAGACTGGTCCCCCTCTTTCCCTTCTTTTTAGTCAACCTGGTTGGAGGCCTGTCTAAACTACGCCTTTCAACCTTTGTATGGACAACTGCCTTGGGGATCATCCCCGGGACATTTATTTATGCTTACGCAGGGGATAACATCAGTCGTATCAACAGTGTACAAGATGTTTTCTCAAGGGAAATGTTCATTGCCTTAACCATGCTCGGTTTGTTATCATTAGTACCAATCGTATGGAAACGCTTTAGGGACCGCCAAGCGTAAGGAGGAAGCATGAATCGCCTTGGAAATCGAACTCACACTATGATTATTACACTCATTATTGCACTTGTAGCCTTAGCAACCACTGGCTGTAGCCAGGACCATGACCTTCAATCATATGAGTGGCAAGAAGCAAGCTGGGAAACCACCTTGCAAGCAGCCAAGGGGTCCACCGTCAACATCCACATGTGGGGCGGTAGCGACCAGGTCAACCAGTACATGGACCAGTATGTTGCTACCCAAGTCCTCACCCGCTACCAGGTTAAACTCAACAGGGTTCCCATTACCGACGCCCGTGACCTGGTCAACAAACTCAGAACAGAGAAAGACCTTGAAAAGGAAGACGGGTCTGTGGACATCTTTTGGCTCAACGGTGAAAACTTCGCTATAGCTAAAAACGAAGGGCTTTTGTTGGGTAATTTTGTAGACAAACTACCCAATTATAATGCTTTAATTGACAAGACTGCCGATGACCTTCGCTATGATTTTGGTACCCCCACTGAGGGTTTAGAAGCTCCTTGGGGCCGGTCGCAGTTTGTTCTCATTTATGACGAGACCACAACGCCTCAGCCACCAAAAACTTTTGAAGACCTTTTAACTTATGCCAAGAAGAACCCTGGTATGGTTACCTATCCTGCACCACCAGACTTTACAGGTTCGGCCTTTGTCAGACAAGTGATCATGGCCCATACGGCTGACCCAATTGCCCTTCTCACCATTCAAGACACGACCAGTATAGAGCAACTGTCAATGGGGGGGCTTGACTACCTGGAGGACCTAAAACCCTACCTCTGGCGGCAAGGGACAACTTATCCGGAGTCAAGTGGCAAGTTGGACACCATGTTTGGGGCAGGTGAAGTACATTTTTCCATGTCCTATAACCCTGTCCATGCCAGTAACATGATTACCAGTGGCAATTTTCCAGAAACCACAAGAAGCTTTATTTTGGACTCTGGAAGTCTGACCAATACCCACTACTTGACCATCCCCTTTAATGCGGCAAATCCTCCAGGCGCTCAAGTTGTTATTGACTTCTTACTATCTGAGGATGCGCAAATTGAGAAGTATAAACCCAGCGTATGGGGAGACGGCTTTGTAATCGACACAAGCCTAATGAGCCCAGAAGGCGCAGAGGCCATTGGTCAAATGGATCGCGGGATCGCAACCCTTCCTGCTGATCAACTGGAGGAAAATAAAATACCTGAAATGCCAGGTGCCAATGTAGAACTCCTGGAGGACATGTGGTATGAACGGATCGCCGTACAATAAAAAAATCATACTCTCCCTTGTGCCTGCCTTGACCCTTGTCATTGGTCTTGTGGGCTACAGCATAGGGAGCACACTCACCCAGGCCTATCAGTCTTTTGAATCCATAGGGGCATCCGTTGATGCCTCTATTTACATTACCTCTTTTTTCTACACCCTGAGGATTGCTGTCTTGGCTACCTTAAGCGCCCTAGCCTTGGCCCTATTCTTGCTCTATTTGGTCTTCACTGTTATGGCCGCCTCCACCAGTCGTCGGAAAGTCAAGCAGGCGGACTTCCTATTGGCCCCCATGTTCTTTCCCTACTTCAGTGCAGCCTACATGATCTACTTGACCTTCAGCCAGACCGGTCTCTTATCTCGAGTCACTGCAAACCTGGGCTTGACCCAGGCTATACAAGACTTTCCCATCCTAGTGAACGATCCCTTTGGTTGGGGGATTTTAATAACATATGTATGGAAGACAGCCCCCTTCATGCTCCTGCTTTTTATTCCAACAGTCTTACAGCATGATTGGAAAAACTATGAAATGGCAAGGGTCTTTGGCTGTAAAAGGCCCACTTACTTTTTGCAAGTAATCCTGCCATCCATTGGAAAAACAGCACTATTTGTTTCCCTTATCGTTTTTACTTTTACATTCACGTCCTTTGAAGTTCCATATCTTTTGGGTGTGACCTATCCCAAGACCTTGTCGGTCCTCACCTATGAGTTTTATGTGGGGGGCAATGACATGGAGCGCGCTTTAGCCTTCTTGATCAATGGCCTGGTTTTGCTTGGGACTAGCGGGCTTGGCATTTATGTGTTTGGACAAATGGAAGGCCTCTCCCCTGGAAAACGACAAGAACGGAGGCGGTCATGAAAAGACACATAGCCGGCCTCTATTTCCTCCTGGGCGTCTGGTTCCTGCCCATTTTCGCCCTGGTCCTCAGGGCCTTGGCAAAGACTTGGCAGTGGCCACGCCTACTCCCAAAGGACATGAACCTAGACCCCTGGTTTCATCTTTTCCGGGAAGGGTCCACCACCCTACAAGCGATTGGAACGACGGTCATGATCGCCCTTGCAGTGATCTTGGTCAACCTCCTGGTGGCCATACCCGCAGCCAACATACTGGGTCGCTACGCCTTTAAGGGACGATCCCTAATCAATATAACCCTAACTGCTCCAATCCTTTTACCACCCCTTGCTCTATCCATCGGCATGCACCGTACCCTCATTCGATACGGCCTTGACGACCATATCATAGGGGTGATCATTGCCTTGATTGTGCCAACCATGCCCTATATGTTGAGGGCCCTTATCGTTGGCTTCGAGTCATTGGGCTTTCAGTTGGAAGAACAGGCCGCAACCCTGGGGGCTAGGCCCCTACAACGCTTGCAATATGTCGTATTACCAAGCCTCTTACCGGCGGTGATAGCCGGAGCCAGTATAACGACCCTAATCACCATAAGCCAGTATGCTTCCGTCCTCCTCATTGGTGGAGGAATTGTACAGACGTTGCCAGTGGTCACCTTTCCATTTTTGCTCTCAGGCAATGAAACCTTTGGGTCAGTCTATACCATTGTCTTTGCCCTCTTGGCAGTCTTACTTCTCCTTTTCCTAGAAGTAGGCCTTAAAAGATACTATCGAAAGGATTTATAGTATGCGTCAGGTTCGTCTAACAGACATTCAAATTACATTCGACCAACGCTTTCATCTCAACATTCCCGACCTGACCATAGAAAGTGGGACCTTTTTTGGTCTTATAGGTGAGTCTGGAAGTGGTAAAACCACCCTACTCAGAGCCATCGCTGGCCTTCAAAATCTACATGGGGGTAGTATTGTTAAAGACGACAACCCCATTCACCACCTCCCTCCTGAAGACAGGGGAATCTCCATGGTCTTCCAAGAGCCCCGACTTTTTGACCATTTGACCGTGCTGGACAATGTGGCCTTCCCCCTTCGCATGAAGGGGATTGGACGTCAGGAACGGACAAAAGAAGCCCAAGACCTTCTACGTCTGGTTAAACTGGACTCTCTGGAAATTGCCTATCCAGCCTCCCTATCAGGGGGTCAAAAACAGCGGGTGTCCATTGCTAGGGCCCTGGCCTGTAAACCAGACCTTCTCTTAATGGATGAACCCTTTAGCGCCCTTGACCCCGAATTACGGAGTGACATGCGTAGCTTGATCAAGGACCTCCATGACCAATTGGACATCACCATTATCTTCGTGACCCATCACATGGAGGAAGCTGGCTACCTCTTTAGCCACATGGCCTTGTTGGATAAGGGAACCATTGTTCAAGTGGGTCCACCCAGCCAAATGTATACCCGGCCCAAAAGCCCTGAGATTGCCCGTTTCATGGGCCACCGGAATGTGTTTCAGGGCAAGCGTATGGAAACAAACAAGCAAAGCTACTTCCAAATCAATGAAGACACAGACCTTGTTCTACAAGTCCCCTTTGACACAGGGTCCATTGTCATACCTGACTACACCATAACAATTAATGAAGACGCTCCTTCTGGAGACCACACTCAACTGCTGGCCCAACTGGTGGACAAGCAGTTTATCCACGGTTCCCTCTACATGACCTTTGCCTATGGTCAACTAAAAATCCACAAGCAAGTCCCCTTTGAAGAGGATAGCAAGTTTAAAACCGGCCAATGGGTGTCCCTTCAAGTTCGGTCTGACCAAGTGCTTTACTTCAAAAAACAATAAAAAGAGGGTGAAACGATTGTCTTCAAGGAATCGCTTCGCCCTCTTTTCTTTGCAACTATAGCGTTTTTGATAAACGCCAGGCCCAACCAAAATGTTGGTCATATTCCTTTTCAGAACCCGTGTAACCCAGGTTTCTGTAAAAAGTCTCTGCGGTGAGACTGGCATCCATTTGCAAAGAAGGTATACCATGGTCTTTGGCGTCCTTTTCAATAAAGTCCACCAGTGCCTTTCCAATACCCCTTCCTTGGGCATCTGGATCAACATAAAGGGCCAGCAAATGGTCCTCTTTTCTCGCGATAGTCCCCAGTAGGCGTCCATCTTCTTCCATGACATAGATGGATCGATCTTTTGCCATTTTCTTGAGCCCTTGGGGGCTAAAATAGGCCATCATGAAGGAAAGGACTTCCTCTGGATAGTCCTGGCAGTTGGAAATGGTCAAAGTCTTGCCCACTAAGGCACTTAAAAGGTCTGCGTCATTATCCATAAAGGGACGGATCTTAGTCACCATGTAATATTCTCTCCCTATCGGCCTTTTTCAATGATTTCACGACAATCTCATAACTAATATCCACCAGGTTGATGATCTCCTCATCGGGTACGTCTCCATTAAAAAGCACGGTATTCCAGTGCTTTTTATTCATATGGTATCCAGGAAAGACGTCCTC
>CAYFHQ010000068.1:0-20341 GCA_964342805.1 uncultured Peptostreptococcaceae bacterium
ATGCCACCAGGGAAGCGGCAAGAACAGCAGCCCTAGGTAATTCCGACGATGATATAGAAGCCGTTGTAGCCCTTACTGCTGACGGCCTGGACCTGGCTGAACTGACCACGGTGATCAATCCAGCCCAAGGGGCAAGGACCTCTGGAGACATGGTTACGATCACCATTACCTACGATTTTTCCCTGATTTCTCCCTTTGTGGGGGACATCCTTGGAAATGCCATAGAACTGAATGCGTCCACTGTCATGCGGGTGGAATAGCAGGAAACCATGGAGGAACCGAATGAAAGGGTTTGGCATAAAACTATTGATATTGGCAATGATTTTTGCTGGGCTGGCTGCTTTCGTCGGATACACTGCACTATCAAGAGCCACGGATAACGTGGTAGAAGGCCCAGTACAAGAATATCTGGTGGCGTCACAGCTAATAGAAGCAGGGACCAAGATCACCTCTGACATGGTCAAGGGGGTCGAACGACCGGTTGGCGCAGCGGACGAGAACATTGTTGTGAAGCGAGAAGAAATCGTTGGCAAGTACGCATCTTCAGATATTTTACAAAACGAGTATTTCCGCAGTGAACGCCTCGTGGAGGAAGACACCTCGCGGATCATTTATACCTTACAAGAAGGTTTTCGAACAGTGACCCTGTCTGTGGACCCTTACTCCGCAGCAGCCGACCTGATCGTGCCTGGAGACCGAGTGGATTTGGCAGTCTACCTGCCAGAGAAAAAGGACAATGGCCGGATTATCCGTCAGGACTTGGCTTCTTTGTTTTTGGCAGATGTGGAAGTCTTGGCAGTTGACCGGATCTCAAAACGGGGCACAGTGGCCCACGAAGAAGTCCCTGAGCAATTTGCCATTACTCTGGCTGTCCCAGTCATGGCCACAGAGCAAGTAGTCCTGGCAGAGCACATTGGGTTTGTGGAACTCATGCTTCGTCCGATACATGACCACAATACACCAACAACGCCAAATGCCATTTGGAAGGACCTGCAGCACCGATTTGAGTAAGCAAAGTTGAATAAGAGAAGGAGGACATGATGGACAAGAAAATCCGCATAATGGTTGCCGATGATCAGTCGGAAACCCGTGCCCTCGTAAAACGCTATATGTCCTTCACGGAGGACATGGAAATCATAGCAGAAGCTGACGGTGGGGAAGACGTCCTGTCTCAGCTGGAAGATATAGAAGTTGATGTGATTCTCATGGACATCAATATGCCGGGAATGAATGGCCTGCAGGCAACAGAGATTATTGCAGAGCGCTTTCCTGACATCGTTGTGATCATGATGTCCGTTCAAGGGGAAGTGGAGTACTTTAAACACGCCATGCGGTCTGGGGCCCGGGAGTTTATCGTCAAACCTTTTGAACTGGAAGTCTTAACGGGCACTATCCGTGACACCTATGAAGCAGAGTGCAAGCGGTCAGTCAACCGGGTCAAGGCGGTGGTGGAACCCACTTCGTCGGCCCTTGGCCACACCATGGCCTTCTTCGGCTCAAAGGGTGGGGTTGGCAAATCCGTAATCGCTGTGAACACGGCCATCGTATTGGCCCAGCAGGGCTATAAGACAGCCTTGATCGACCTGGACCTTCAGTTTGGTGACGTGGGCATGTTAATGGATATACGGCCCAAGCGGTCAATTGCTGAACTAGTCATGGACACAGACATGGCCCTGCCCCGGATTATAGAACATATGGAGCAATATGAAGACAATCTTCACGTTCTCTTGGCACCCAAAAAGCCAGAGCAGGCTGAAGTGGTCCATGACAGACACGTCCGGGCCTGTATAGAAGAAATGCAAACTTATTTTGACTTTATCGTCCTGGACCTGGGGACCAACTACCATGAAAACACCCTGGCGGCCATGGACATGTCCGACCGGATTTACTTCTTGACCACCCTGGACATGTTGTCTGTGAAAAATGCCAAACTGGGGCTAGACGTCATGATGTCTCTGGACTATGACAAGGACAAGATCCAACTGGTCCTTAACCGGTGGAAGGCAGGGTCCAAGATCAAGCCCGGCGATATTGAGCGGGTCCTTGGCTTTAAAGTGGCCTATCAAATAGAGGAAGAAAAGAAGTTTTTACTGGAAACCATCAATCGAGGAGAGCCCTTCGCCCAGAATAAACGCCTACGGAGCACCCGTTTCTACAAGGGACTCAAGGCCCTGAGCGACGCAGCCATAGCAGGAGGTGTGTCTCATGTCACTGCTTCATAGATTGGAAACCAAACAAGAGTCTGAGGGACACCATGGCACAGGTAAAAGCGTCCGGGAAGATCCCTATGAAAAGCTAAAACAAAGCATTCAGTACAAGGTGATTGCAGACCTGGACATTGACTTCAACCAGCTTAATGAAGACATGAACAAGGTCAAGCCCAGTATTGAGGCCCTGGTAGAACAACATGTGAACTCTGAGTCTCTCAACATGACCAACGCCCAGCGCAAGCGGATGATTGGTGAACTCATGGACGAGATCATTGGCTTTGGCCCCATTACTGGCCTCCTCAATGACCCAGAAGTCACCGAGGTCATGGTCAACGGACCGGACCAGATTTACGTGGAACGCAGTGGCAAGCTCACCCTTGCAGGTACCCGCTTCAAGGACAATGAACATGTCCTCCACGTGATCAAAAAAATCGTTAGTCCCATTGGACGTCGGATCGATGAAAGTTCCCCCATGGTGGACGCAAGACTACCTGACGGCTCACGGGTGAATGCCATTATTCCACCCCTGGCCCTGGACGGCCCCTCTATCACCATTCGAAAGTTCTCAGAGGGCCCCTTCCAGGTGGACGACCTCATTGGTTTTGGAACCATGACGGCCAACATGGCGGAACTGATTCGCTATTGTATTGAAGGCCATTTGAATATAATCGTTTCCGGTGGTACGGGTTCAGGCAAGACTACAACCCTCAACGTCCTGTCCTCCTTTATACCAGGTACGGAGCGGATTATCACCATTGAAGACGCCGCTGAGCTTAAGCTCCACCAGGAGCACGTGGTCCGGCTGGAAACCCGTCCACCAAATATTGAAGGCAAGGGCCAGATTACCATCCGGGACCTGGTAAAAAACAGTCTGCGGATGCGCCCTGACCGAATTGTAGTTGGTGAGGTACGTTCTGGGGAAGCCCTGGACATGTTGCAGGCCATGAACACGGGCCATGATGGGTCCTTGACCACAGGCCACGCCAATTCACCCCGGGATATGTTGTCCAGACTGGAAACCATGGTCCTCATGTCAGGCATGAACCTCCCCGTTAGAGCCATCCGGGACCAGATTAGCTCAGCCCTCCACTTGATCATTCAGCAGTCCCGTCTCCAGGACGGTTCCAGAAAGATCGTCAACATAACTGAAGTCCATGGCATGGAAGGGGACGTTATTATCCTCCAGGATATTTTTAAGTTTGAGCAAACCGGTTTTGACGCCAATGGTAAGGTGACAGGCCGTTATGTATACTCCGGCATTCGACCCAAGCTCGTGGACAAGTTACGGGCCATGGGCATGCACGTACCCATGAACTTGTTTAAGTAGGATTTGAAGGGAAGGTGATGGTATGGAATTGTTTGCAGGTTTACTCTTCTTCACCATCTTCTGTTTCATAGCAGGTCTGATGGCCATCCGCCGATCCCGTACGGAAGCAGTGGACCGGGTTCAGGGGTGGCTGGAAGAAGAACGCCTTGACCCAGAACAAAAGAAAAAGGCAAGCCGTAACCGTCGGAGAAACCGCCGGGTCAAGCAGGGATCAGGTCCCTTGTTCAAAATCATGGAGAAAAACCGGGTCCGCCTCCTCCAGGCCGACTGGAACATGGCGGCGGAAGAGTGGATTGCCCTTAAGTTTCTCTTTGCCCTGGCCCTACCCATTGGAACTGCGCTTGTGGCCAACTTGGGCATGGCGGCCATAGTTTTCTTAGTGGCCTTAATCCTTCCCGACGGCTTTCTCAATATGAAACGTAAGGCCAGAGTCAAGCAGTTTGATGACCAATTGGGAGACGCCATTGGGGTCTTGTCCAACTCACTAAAAGCGGGATATAGTTTCCTCCAGGCTGTGAGTTCAGTGGCCCGGGAAATGCCAGACCCGATTTCCCTGGAGTTTCGAAGACTCCTCAAGGAACTGAGTCTGGGAATG
This sequence comes from uncultured Peptostreptococcaceae bacterium, assembly GCA_964342805.1. Taxonomy (GTDB): domain Bacteria; phylum Bacillota; class Clostridia; order Peptostreptococcales; family Acidaminobacteraceae; genus CAYFHQ01. The sequence continues at coordinate 4,133 of CAYFHQ010000068.1, forward strand.
GACTCCGACCAGGCCCTTAGGAACCTGGTAGAAAGGGTTCCTTCTGAAGACTTGCAACTGATGATTACTGCCATTATGATCCAAAAGGAAACCGGTGGTAACCTGTCAGAAATCCTAGACAATATTGCTTCGACCATCCGGGAACGGATCCAGCTGGGGGGCGAAATTAGAGCCTTGACCGCCCAGGGTCGTATGACTGGGATCATTGTAGGGTCCATGCCCCTCTTCTTAATGGGTATCCTCTACATGGCTGATCCCTCCTATTTGATGTTGCTCTTTACCCACCCCATTGGAAAAATGCTTATGATGATGGCAGTGGGCAATGAGATCCTTGGGATTTGGTTTATTCGAAAGATCATTAAAGTGGAAGTCTAGTCGCTTGTCCATTTGTTAGGGTCATAGGCTAGAAGGTATAAAATGGGTGAAAGGAGAGTCCACATGGTAAGCTTTGGAATGTTACTGTTTTTCACATTATTATCTGGCTTTCTAGGTCTCTATTCCACCTTTGCCATAGAGCAGCGTGATTTGAAACGGCGGCTGGTGGACGTTGAAAAGGACTACCCCGTCAACCATGTGGAACTTGAGAAACGTCAGTCCCTATTGGGGAAGATGGCCCATGGCCTGTCGGAAAAACTCCTGGCTATTGCCTCGATTTTTAACACACGTAACCAGTTAGATCGTTTGGAAAACAAGTTGTATAGAGCAGGTCTTATGCCCAAAATCAATGTCAGTGGCTGGCTGCTCATCCGTGTTCTTATACAGTTTTTACTTCCCCTTTTAATGGGTGTTTTATTGGCCCTGGTTACGGAGGACATTCCCCGGGCGATTCTGTCGGCCCTGTCCATGTCCGTGTCTGCTTATTCCAGTAGTATGCTTTACTTGAACAACCGGATTAAGCAACGGCGCAAGGCATTGGAGTCGGCCCTGCCTGACGCCCTTGACCTGATCACAGTCAGTGTAGAGGCGGGTCTGTCTTTTGACGGTGCCATGGACCGAGTGGCCCTCAATATGCAAGGTCCCCTGGCCCAAGAGTTTGGTCAAACCCTCAAGGCCCTACGGATGGGTAAGTCCCGCCGGGAAGCCATGCGGGACATGAGCGACCGGTGTGATACTTCGGACCTAACTACCTTTATCGGGTCCATTATTCAAGCCGACGAGCTGGGTGTCTCCATAGGGAGCATTCTTAGGATTCAATCGGTTCAAATGCGAGAACGACGCCGGCAGCGGGCGAGGGAAAAGTCCATGCAGGCTCCAATAAAAATGATGTTTCCCCTGGCTCTATTTATCTTTCCGACCATCTTTGTGGTACTCCTGGGGCCGGCCATGATTCAAATGATGGAAACCTTTATGAAATAGCAAGGAGGAAACCATGGTAACCACTGTCCTCAGAGGAGAAGACCATATACTGGAATGTAGGAAGACCCTGTCCTTCTGGGACCGGTTTCGGGGACTCATGTTCGCACCTGAACGTAAGGCCATACCCCTGGTCATCACCCCCTGCAACCAAGTCCACACCTGGTTCATGGAGTTTCCCCTGCGCCTCTTGTATTTGGATGAGGTAGGCATGGTCCTCAAAAATGAACAGCTGTCACCGTGGCGATTTGGCAAAAAAGTCCCCGGTGCAAAATATGTTGTAGAAATCCCCATCAGCCTGTCCACGCCCTACTGGGACAGCCTGAAATCGGGTCAATTTCTGAAACTCAACCAATGACAAAAAACCACCGCTGCCCGGTAAGGGGCTAGGGGTGGTTTTTTGTGTCTGTCTTAGTCCGTATTCTCTTTTGGATAGGGCTTTCCAAACAGGAACTGTTCTGGATTGTGAAGCGTCAGATGATTCCGTAGGTCTTCTTTGAGTTTTGCGGCGCCGTATACATCAATATACTCTTTATAGGAGTCATTCTCGAAAAGGCACATTGGAAAGTCTGTACCAAAGAGTAGGCGTTCACAAAGTTGTTGTTCATTAATTTCTTGTGACTGGACTAGTCGATCAACTGTGCTTAACAAGTGTTTATACTCTTTTGCTTTGCCTAGTCGACAGGAGAGATCCGTATAAACGTTGGGGTATTCCTCCATCAGTTTGACAATTTCAACCTTCCACTTATCGATTCTAATGCCTCGTAACTCAGGTCCAAAATGTGCAAAGTTGAGCTTCAGGTGAGTATGTTTTTCCAGTACTTTATGCCAATTGATCGGAAACGTTGTATCTTTTGCTTGTTCATCGTCAATCGTTTGATACCCCCCTGGACTGGTGTGGCTCACGATAGGTATACCACGCTTAGAGCAGAAGTCAAACAAGACGTCTGCGGAGTCTTGTTCAAGTTCATAGGACGGGGTTGCGTCAAAACCAAGGGGGGGATAAACTTTAACACCGCAATAATAGGGTTCCTCTGTATCCTTCATTTGGTCCATCTTGCCCATAAAATGCTCTTTACGAAGTTGGATGAGTTCTTCATTGGGCAAGTCGCCATGTTGGTCCAGTGATGGATAATCTGCAAAGGCACTATCAAGAATGGACTTCAGTTGCGCAGGTTCATTGACCTCAGGATCAAAAGTTACGCCAAGAAAGGGATAAATCTGCAATTTACTGTGGGCCGTTTCATTTTTATAGACGTGAATGCCATGGAACAAGTCATGGATTTGGTCCTCGAAGCGTTTTGTCTTTAAGGGATAGTGGGTTTCTGAACGATTGTTCTCAGTACATGAAAAGTGCATCATCATGGGACAAAGGACAAATTGGTCAACATCATGGTCCCCAATTCGGATGTGCTTGTTCCCAGCAAGCAGTTCATTCTCAAGAGTAAGAAATATGTCTCCAATGGAGTAATCAAATATTGTAGCACCATTAATGATCCGCATTACTCTTTTAGACAAGCTAATGCCAGTAAACTTTAAAACCGTTAATATAAGGGAAGCAGGTAATATGTATCGTAGTTTCATGAGTTTCCTCCTTGTGGTAAACCAGTCTAAACCTAGTATATGTATACATCGTGAAGTTGAGCGCAAATAGAAAATTACCGATTGGTAATACGGTCGATTCATTACAATTGCTGGAGTTGAGGCTTGTACTGTATTGAGGATAATGGTACATGGAATTAGTGATTATTTTGATTACCAAAAATGGAAACACAGGATATCATAGTCTCGTGGGCGCATGAGACCTGGGGATAGGCAGGAAAAAAAGCAGAAAAAAGAGCTTGTTAAAACCGCATCTGGATTTCAAGGCCTTGGGTGAGTTCTGAGAAATCGGGTACACATAAACTAAACGATGGAGGTGCTTATGAGAACCGATCAAAGATTGACCCATGCCTACAAGCACGCCAAGCGGATCACATTTAATGACGAAGACAAGTTCATTATGTTCAGTGACGTGCACCGTGGAGACAATAGCCTGTCCGATGAGTTCGCCCATAACCAGAATATCTACTACCATGCCCTGCAAAACTATTATGACAATGGCTATACCTATATTGAACTGGGGGACGGGGACGAGCTGTGGGAACATGCCCGTTTCCACCATATTCGCCATGCCCACAGTGACGTATATTGGCTCCTGTCTAAGTTTTATGAGGAGCGACGTTTTCATATGATCTATGGCAACCACAACATGATGTTTCGCTTTCATTCCCAGGTCATGAAAAACTTACAGTCCTATGACGACGAATATCATGAGGATGAAGGCAAGTTGTTCCCAGGAATAGACGTCCAAGAGTCCATTGTTTTGGTCCATGAACAGACAGGCCAGGAGGTTTTCCTGGTCCATGGCCACCAGGGAGACTTAATGAATGACCAACTCTGGTTTGTGTCCAAAATGTGGCTCCGGTATTTTTGGCGTTACATGCACATTATTGGGTTTAGGAACCCAGCCAGCCCTGCGAAAAACCGACATAAACGCCACAAGATTGAAAAGAACTTTACCAAATGGATCAAGAGGCACAAGGTCATGCTGGTGTGTGGCCACACCCACCGGCCCAAGTTTCCTTCCGACGGGGACGTGCCCTATTTCAATGACGGCTGCTGTGTCCATCCCAGGGGGATTACAGGCATTGAAATAGCAGGTGGACAGATCATGCTGGTGGACTGGCGGGTAAGGCCCCATGAGAATGGGTCCCTTTATATAGACAAGAAGATTATCCGGGGTCCAGCCCCCATTTCAAAATTTGATATGAAAAAGGTTGACGACTAGTCCTGTGAATGGTACACTCAAACAGTAAAATGTTTTTAACGACAAGTTAAATGAACTGATTTTCTGTCTGAGCCACAGGCTGAAAACGCAAGAAAGGAGTGGCGACAATGATGTTAAACAAGCTAATCGCATTGGGAACATGTCCATCCACTACTTTCAACCGTTTCTTACGTGTCTTCTAAGACTTACTGAAACTGTGAACCGATCCGGATAGGCATGCCCTGTCCGGGTTTTTTATTGCCTGAAAACGGCGGATGACATGGTTTTGATCGGATTCCATGGCATGGATCGAACAGTGAACATGTAAACACAGTGAAGAAATCTGCTTGCAGGACCTCCACCATAGGGACGAAGACCGCCAAGAGCGCGGAAAAGAAAGTCCAGGAGGCAACCCCTTAAGCCATACACACAAGAAAAGGAAACCATATGACAACTGAAATGAAATTTGAAAAGAAGTGGGGCATGAAGCCCATTCAACTACAGGCATGGAGAGAAGAAGGGGCTGTTGGCCGTGTTCTCCTGTCTAGCCATGGCATATACTCGGTCGCTACAGCTGAAGGCATTGTGAAAACCAAGGTTAAGGGCAAGTTTGAGTACGAGGCCAGGTCGGCAGAGGTTTTTCCGGCTGTTGGAGACTGGTGCAAGCTGGACGAGGGGAACCGGATAGTGGAAGTCCTGCCCCGGTCCAGTATGCTGGCCCGTAAGGTGGCGGGGTTAAAGAGTGACCTCCAGATCATAGCGTCCAATATCGACGTCCTCTTTATTTGTATGTCCCTCAACCATGACTACAACTTAAGAAGACTGGAACGCTACCTGGCCATTGCCGGAGAGTCTGGGGCTGAGGTCGTAGTTTTGCTGACAAAGGCAGACTTAAGTCCACCTGAGGAATATATTACAGAAATAAAAAATCTAGGCGGTGGCTACGAAGTAATCCCAGTGAGTTTGGTGTCAGGTCTTGGACTGGAAGACTTTAAAAATTGGGCCATTCCTGGAAATACATGTGCCTTTGTGGGGTCTTCCGGCGTCGGAAAATCTTCCTTAATGAATGCCCTCATGGGCGAGGAACATTTTGAAGTGGGTGGCCTTCGTAATGATGACAAGGGTCGACATACGACAACTTTTAGGGAACTTCAAATGCTGGACGATGGGGTCATGCTCATTGATACGCCTGGCATGCGGGAGATCCAGCTAACAGGAGATGAAGGCTTTTCAGACGCCTTTGGGGACATAGAGGAGTTGGCAGAAAACTGCAAGTTCAGGGACTGTTCCCACACAAATGAACCCGGGTGTGCCGTCTGGGCAGCCATCGATGAAGGGGACATTGACTATGACCGTCTCAAGTCCTGGAACAAGATGAAAAGTGAAGCCAGAATTGCGGCAAGTCGCCAGCGGCAAAAGGAAAAGGCTGCTGAAAAACGGGCCCGCAGGTACAATAGCAAGCGTTAGACGAATTGACGGTATTTCCCAACGAACGTATAATTAAGGTACTGTTTGGCTATAGGAGGATTGAAAAATGCAAAAGAAAAAACTAAATATTGCATTGTTGGCAATCATGTTTCTCAGTACCTTTGCCCCTTGGATCAGGTCACTACCCCGTTACACCTTCGTGGGGGAGGGTGCAACACCGTTCACTTTTTACCAAATCATGAACATGTGTCTGGGTTGGCGACCGGAAAACCGGATATCGAAAATCCTTCCGGAAACGTCAGTCATGCAATGGGGCTTAGGCTATGCCGTGCTTCCAGCCCTGGCTGTCTTGCTCCTGGTGGTGGCTCTTTGGGCCAACCATGAGACCCTGAGCAAGTGGGCGGGCCGCTACTACTTTTTTGCCCTTACGGCAGGAGCAGCGCCCAGCTACGTGTTTCAACTCTTGGTAGAAGACGGAAAAGATGATTTTGTCAGCATTGTAACCGGAATTGGCTACGGTGGATTTATGATCTGTGCCTTGATTGGCTTGTATGCAGTCTACTTCCACGGACGCCTCCATGACTGGAAGTTCATGAAGTTGGATGGTGACCAACGACTGGACTACGTCCACAACCTGTCTCTCAGCGGACAAAGCGACAATGTTCCCTTAGAAATGATTGAACAGAACTATGCCCACCACAAGTACTTTGCCTTTAGTGGCATGATCTTGTTCTATATCACCCTGTCCTTTACAGCAGTCTTCAGGGGACAACAAGGTGAGTTGGTAGCCGCCATCCAAGGGGTGACCCCCTTCCTGTTGGTATTCTTCTACCGACCGGTCTACCACCAGTACATGGGCAACTTGTTGACGAAATTGGCCAACTTGGGCCGGGAAATCTACAACGAGCTGGCCGTTCCCTATATGATCCGGGGACATGAGTCTACCTTACTGAAAACAGCCAGTGTGTTTTACCTGGTGAACATTGCTTATTTTAGGCCTGTATTGGCCCACGGAACCATTGCGACCATTACCTTTGCAGCCATCTTTGTCATGGCCCTGTCCATTGGCTTGATCGCCCTCCGTGGAGACCTAAAGACCCTTTACCGGGGACTCTTAACCATTTTATTGGCCCAGACCATACTGGTTTTCACCAACGAACTCATTTATGGAGATGCGATTTCCTCTGGCGGTGTCGTTTTGATCCTGCTCTTCACCCTGGCCTACTATGTCAGATTGTATGCCAGCCCTGTCAACTATATGTTACAGGCTGCGGTCAAGGAAAACCGCGTCATAGAGATGTACCGTGTGTAACCAATCATATGCCTTTGCTCTTTCATGAGCAGAGGCTTTTCTCTTTTTTTGGCCCTCAGACCCATGGGACCCTATGGCCCTGCGGAGGGCTGGAATAAAGTCCCCATCCTTTTTATAGAACCAGTCCTTGTTGGCCTGGGGGTCATAAAGTTCTGGATAGGACAAGCGGTCAGGTAGCAGGAGGTCTGTATGGCAGTAGGCGGCTTCCAGTACACTGAGACCAAAGGTTTCGTGGTAGGAGGTCACAGGAATGAGGTCGGCCAGCCAAAGCCAATCTACATAGGCCTCGTAGGATTGGGGTTTGCCCCATGCAAGTATGTGATCCCCAAGGGTTTCCTTGACTCGGTCGAAGACCTCTGGGTACCTTTTGGAACGGGCACCAAGGATGGCCACTTGGAAGTCTAGACCTTCTGCGGACAAGGTTTCTAGCCCCTTAAAAAAGAGGTCAGGGTTTTTGTCATGCTCCCACCGGTGGGACCAAAGAAGGAGGGGGCCTTTGGAAGCTGGGCCTTTCAGGTCCTCTCGTGCAACAAGGTCCTGGGCGGACATAAGAGGACGACGTTCATTGAGAACAGAAGTTTCCAGACCCAATGGCAGGACGAATGTCTTGCTCCTTGCACTTTCCAGCTCCAGCTGACACCTGTGGTCAGGCATTCGTTTAAGAAGGTGGGTGATATCGCGGTAGAAAGCATCTTTTTGAGAGGCAGAGTTAAAGGCTACCTTGTCCGCGGCAAGTATGGACTGGAAGTTCATAAAGCCATAGTGGAAGTCCCGGGCGTGGCGGCTGTCAGTGTCCTGGTCCTGGTAGGGGTAGGACAGCTGGTTTTCGTGGAAGTAGAGGAAAATGGGGACTGCCTGCAGGTCGTGGCAAAGCAGGCCCTTAAAAACAGCCACGTTGATCATATCACTAATAAAGAACCATTCCGGCTTGACCTGGGTCTCCTGGTAGTGGCTGTTGCACTGGCCGGCCAGGGTCAGGGCTGCCCCCTGCATCCGCCACTTCCAGTGACGGCCCTCAAGGTGGAAGATGGTGATCTTGTGGGAAGAATGGTCTATGTATTGGTCGGCCCAAACTTTGTGGGACCCGGTGTAGTAGGGTTCAAGTAACCAAATGTTCATGGGTGCCTCCTGTCTATTCCCGTTGATTGTACTGGTTTTAACAGGTCTTGTCCACTGGTGTCCTTTATTGTGGCACTTCATCGCTTGGTCGTGGTCAGCAAGGGCCAGGTTACGATTTCCTTAATATGTCCTACTGACTTGCTTGGGCCATTAAGTCCCGTGGTATGATGATAGGGAAGGAGGTGACGCAAGTGAAATTCCAAGTGTACAAGGGCTATATGAAGGCCCTGTCTGACCAGTTGGATCACTTTACAGCCCAGGGAACCATTAATGCCGACCAGGCAGACACCATGAAGGCGTCATATGAAGTAAAGGAGTCTGTGGGCTTTATCCAGGCCGTGACTGGCGTCGGTGGTTTTATGATCGGTTTAGGTGTCCTGAGCTATATTGCTGGAAACTGGGATCATATCCCCAATTGGGGTCGATTGAGTTTGATCATTGTAGCCATGGTAGGCTTTTTCCTGTCAGGTGTTCGTTTAGAAGAAACCTACCCCAAAACAGGACAAGCCGTTCGAAATATCAGTGTCTTGGTCTATGGGAGTGGCCTATTTCTCATTGACCAAATGTTCCACCTGGACAAGCCCATTGCCCAACACTTTCTCCTCTGGGCCTTTGGGGCAGCCCTGATTTCCAGGGTCATGAAGGACAAGTGGATGTACTTTGGGACGCAGATCCTTCTGGGGATTGCCTGGTTAACCAGTCTTGACTTGGTCAGTGACTCCCCAGGTGTCTTTTATCCCATGTTTGGTCTCTTGTCATTGGCAACGGTCTACCTGATTTTAGTCCAGGAAAAAGAGCGGGACTTACTGGTAGCCTGCCTCAACCACCTAATGGTTATGGGTGGGATTGGGATCTTATTCATGCACCTGGAAGTAGATGCCTTATTCGGCATGCTGGTGATCTTTGCTTATGGCTTAGTTTGGTTGTACCGGCCCCTGTTTGCCCGCCATGCAGGCAAGGTCAACGTCGTTTTGGCCAGTGTGGTCGCGTCTCTGTTTGGTTTTATACTCACCTTCCAAGGGCTTTGGGAGACCTGGGCTGTCATTGAGGACGGGGCGATCATTGCCTTGGCCTTTACCCTGGCCTATGTGGTTTGGCAGTTCGTGCGTATCCGCCAAGGGTCTCGAGTGGCCCTCTTTGCTGTTTGTGCAGTCATGGCCCGCTATTATTTTGACACCCTGTATGACTTTATGCCCAAGTCCCTCTTTTTTGTCTTGGGTGGTGTCCTCTTAACAGGCTTTGGTTTGTATCTTGAAAACCTTCGAAGGAAGGAGGCAGTCTCCAATGACGAACCTTCTTGATCCTAATATACGAAAGTATTGGTTGGTTCCTCTTGTTTTGATCTTGGTACTCTTGGTCCTACTGATCCAGCCTCTGATGACCCTTACCTTGGGTGAAACCTACATCCTCAAGGTAGAGCCCGTGGACCCTACCGACGCCTTTCGGGGGGACTATATTGTCATCGCCTATCAGACAGAAAGCTTTGACCAGGCCCTGGTGCCAGCGAGTCTCTTGGAAGACTCTAGCTATTGGTACCGACCCGTGGTTTATGTCACCTTCCAACCGTCTGCTTCAGGTCTGACCTCGGAAGTTGCGGCCATTTCCCTTGTGGAACCAAGGGGTGACATCCCCTATGTGGAGGCCAACCTCTACAAGGAATGGATATACGATTCTGACCAAGTAGGGGGCTCTAGGGGTGGCGAGATTCGCAAGCCGACCGACGAGAATGGCCACATGGTCTACCGGTTGGATTTTCCCATGGAACGCTTTTATGTGAAGGAAAACACAGGGCGTGTTTTTGAGGACGCTGCCAGGGAGGGCCAACTCCTGGCCACCATCAAAGTATGGAGGGGCTATAGCCTGATTACGGACGTGACCATCGACCAATAAGTCAGCAAGGGTTCCTGAAATTACATGACCAAAAGTAACATCAAGTTTCAATTTCACACACCATCTGAACAGTATGCTGTCTGCTTCGTGCAGCATACTGCTTTTCTATGAAAAACAAATGTTTTTCCTTGAAAGACAGTTTTTCCTATGCTATTCTCCTATACATAGAATAAAACTTGCTAAAGGGGAGCAAGCTTACACAAGAGGAAAGAAAGAGGAGCGCTATGGAAAAGAAGAAAATGGGCCTACTGCCCAAGTTAGTCATTGGCATTATAGCCGGTATTGTTATCGGTTTGGGGTCTGCTGCGGTGGACCAATTGATTCTCGTACGACTCATGAGTACCTTTAGTTCTATTTTTGGCAACTTTCTCAAGTTCATGATCCCATGTATTATCATTGGTTTTGTTGCACCGGGAATTGCAGACCTAGGCAAGGATGCGGGTAAGACCTTGGCCATTACTGCAGGCATTGCCTACTGTTCAGCGGTTGCGGCAGGTCTCGTGGCCTTCCTAGTGGGCAGCATGGTCCTACCGGGTGTGATCTCCATGGGCCAGGTGGCAGATGGTGCTGGTGCCAACGTGTCCCCCTTTTTCACCATTGAAATGGGTGCCATCATGGGCGTCATGACGGCCCTTGTCTTGGCTTTTGTCCTGGGTATTGGCATGTCTGCCCTCCAGAGCCAGAAACTCTTTGGTGTCATGAAGGATGTCCAGTCAGTTATGGAAAAGACCGTGCATTATGTTCTTATTCCCTTGATCCCTGTTCACATTGCTGGAATCTTTGCCAAACTATCGGCAACGGGAGAGATATTTAGAACCATTGCTGCTTTTGCGTCCGTATTTGCTCTGATTATCATTCTTCAACTACTCTATGTGGTTGTCCAGTATACCATTGCCTGGGCCATCAGCGGCAAGGCACCTGTAAAGGCCATTCGAAATATGCTTCCGGCCTACTTCACAGCCCTGGGAACCCAGTCCTCTGCGGCAACTATTGCGGTTACACTGGACTGCGTACGGAGCAATGACGTGTCGGACGATATCGTAGACTTTGTGGTTCCACTTGGAGCGACAATCCACCTGGCAGGTGACACCATTACACTTGTTCTAGCCTCCATGGGTGTTATGCTACTATTTGGCCAGACACCAACCCTGGCTCTGATGGTGCCCTACATCCTCATGTTGGGGATTACCATGGTAGCAGCCCCTGGCATTCCAGGTGGTGGTGTTATGGCCGCCCTGGGCCTCATGGAATCCATGCTTGGTTTTGCCCAACCACAGCAAGCCTTGATGATTGCCCTTCACTTTGCCCAGGACAGCTTTGGTACAGCTACCAACGTAACTGGTGATGGTGCCATTGCCATTATTGTGGACAGCTTGTTTGGTAAGAAAGCGGGCAAGGCTGCTGGAAAAATGGCGTCGTAATAATTGGGTTCCTTTCTTGGTATATCGTAAACCCTAGACAAACATTGGGGGATGCTTGCTTGTTTCACTTTAGACCCTAGACTCGCATTGGGGGTCGGACTCAACAACCCTGTTATTCAACAATAAAAACGGTTATGACTGGTTTTCTACTCAGTCAGACCGTTTCTGTTTTTCCTCGTTTGGGGCCAGTGGCGGGTGGTTTCGTCCGGAAAGCAGACTAGCCAGTCACCATATTTCGCCCATTGCGTTTGGAGGTATACATGTTCTGGTCTGCGATGTTGACTAGGACATCCACGGACCCCTCGTTGGCTTCAATGGAGCCTATACCAATGCTTAGAGTGATTTGAATATCCTGGTCACCGTACTGGAAGATATGTTGCTCCACCAAGAGGCGAATTTTCTCAGCCCAAACCTTGGCCTCTATGGCACTGGTTTCCGGTAGGAGAATAAGAAACTCTTCACCACCCCAGCGGGAGAGGGAGTCAATAGATCGGCTATTGTTACTTAGTAGCTGGGCGAGGGACTTGAGAATAAAGTCTCCGCACTCATGGCCATAGGTATCGTTGACCTCTTTGAAGTGGTCAATGTCTAACATGGCCACCGTAGTAACATGTTCAAATCGTCTGCTTCTGGCCAACTCAGTCTGTAGGGTTTCTTGCATGTGTCGTCTGTTAAACAATTGAGTGAGATGGTCTTCTTGGGCTGCCCGGCGAAGCTCTTCTACCAGCTTGGCTCTTTCGGAAATGTCCCGAACGACAGCCGTCATTTCCGACCGCCCCCCAACGGATATCTTAGAAATGGTAACCTCAATAGGAAACTCAGTTCCATCCTTGCGAAGGCCAACCACAGCAGCGCGACTTTGCATGGGGCGGGAGTCCACAACAGAATTCTTAAATGAGTTCACATACTCTTTGTGCCTGTGGCGGTAGCGGGAAGGGATAAAGTTATTTAGTGAAGCGTTTATAACAGACTCCTGGTCCACGCCGAACATATACTTAGCGGAGTTGTTCATGAGTTTGATCTTTTGGTCTTCATCAATTGTAATAATGCCGTCATAGGCATTTTCAATGACCGCTTCATACCGCTGACGCACACGATTTAGCTCCAACTCTAGTTTCTTCTTTTCCGTAATTTCTATGCAGGTGTTGATAACCCGGGATGAAGAAGACTCTGAGGTTACAGGCGAAAAAATGAATCGCCACCACCGCACCTCATTTTTGTGCTCGATGACCACTTCCCTTTCTTTGGGTTTTTGCTCACTTCTACAGAGGGTCAGGCCTTCTCGAACGACCTGTTCAATATACCTTGGCAAGAGAGACTTCAAATCCTTTTCCACACATGACGAAGCAGGCTGGCCAAGGATTTCTTCATATAGGGTGTTGCCACTGATAAAGACATAGTCATTTACGTTTTCCCGGTATTCAAAAATGGCAAAACTGGCGCCAATGGTCTCCAGGGAATTTTTCAAGTCGTAGTGTGATCCACTTGCAAACATAGTGCCTCCGATCCAACCTTCATATGTATCTTATTTGTACCCTCCTGACACAAGAAATAGACAAAGAAAAAGCCCCCTGGACAAGTTGGTCCAGAGGGCAGTTGCTTGTTATGAAATTATTCAGCACCTACAATACTAAGGGTTTCAAAGCGCACTGCAGGAGAGTAGCCCATGGGATAAAAGACCACTTGCATAGGCTGGAGGGTTTGGCCAATCCCAACGATCTTCTTGAAATCGTCATAGATATTGCCTGCCACCATGGTGTTGACCACTTTAGAAGTCAACTTTCCATCCTCTATCAGATACGCCCGCGAAATATTTAAGGAGTATTCGCCACCATTAATATTTCCCGTGTGCGTACCCATGACCCCGTCAATGTAGAGGCCCTTGTCGATGCCTGCTAGGAGTTCTTCATCCGTACCTGTTGAACCTGCAACAATAAAGTTGGATGCACAAACAGCCGGCTGGTCTTCAATGTCTTGGGAGAACATGGTCTTCTTAAAACCATTGCCCGTTGGCGTCATGTCCAGCTTCTCGCCATGGCCGGTGGTCGCCAAGTAGGACTTCAAGACCCCCTTGTCCAGGATGGTTGTCTTTTGCGTTGGAACACCTTCGTCGTCAAATGGGCATGAGTCCTTGCCACCTGCATAGGTACCGTCATCATATACGGTCAAGAGGGAAGAGGTGATCAACTCGTCCATTTTCCCTTCCAGTGGAGACACCTTCTTCAAGAGGTTGCCTGCATTGACACCAGCAAGGAGACGGGTCATTAAGGATCCCATGGCACGACCGCTGAATACGACAGGGTAGTGGCCTGTTGTCAAGGAAACCCGGTTTTGACTCATATTATGCTTGTTGACCAAGTCCTCAAGTTCAGCTTCGGTAAACTGCTGGTAGTGGGACCCAACCTTGCCGTCCACGACTTCCATAAAGCCCTTGGGTGACTGGGTAATCACTGAGACACTGTACTCTGTTTTGGTGTAACGAGCGTCGAGACCCGCTGAGTTGACAATGGCCACTTCCTTGACTTGCTTTTCGATCATAACCACAGGAACAATGCTGCCACTGCTCAGTTTGCCAACAAGGTCAATGATCCGCTGGCCTTCTTCCTTGAGTTGGCCTGCCGTCAGGTCGACTACTTTTTGGTCAAAACAATCCACTTCCCCGTGGTCATGGTTGGAGAAGGTGAGGGTTTCTTCTTTCTTGTAAAGGCTAGACGTAACTGCCCGGTCTACGATGGACTTGTCTTCCAAAGAAGTGGAGACTGCGCTTCCTACCCGGCCGTTGATGTTGGCCCGTAGGGCAATATTAGTCGTTGAACTCCCATCAATGTCTTTTACCACACCATGGGTGAAGGTTGCATTCATGTCCTGAACCTTACGCATGTAGAGTTCAGCGTCGGATGCTTGTTTAAGTGCCAGTTGTAATAGGTCTTTCATGATTACTTCCCTCCGATCGGCATGGACTGAATACGAACATATGGGGACCCGTTTCCGGAAGTGGAAAGGATTTGTCCTGCTTTACCACAACCCCCACGCTTGCGCATGGACACCGTGTCGGAAATCATGTCAATATTCTTGAGTGTTGTGAACAGGTCACCGGATAGGGCAATGTCCCGTACCATGTCTGTGATCTTGCCATCTTCAATCAAATACCCGCCCTGAACGGCAAAAGTGAAGGCGTCACCAGATGTTTGACCACCTGCAGAACCAAAGAGGTAGACCCCCTTTTTTGTGGCTGCAATCAGGTCTTCCTTGGAGTGGGTTCCTGGCTCAATATAGATATTGCCCATTCGGACAATGGGTGTAAACTCAAAGTTTTTGGCCCTTGCATGACCTGTAACAGCTTCACCTGTGTGGCCAGCAGTCAAACGAGAGTGGAGTCGACCAGACAGCTTGCCTTCCTTAATGAGGTAGGTACGCTGGCCCTTTACACCTTCGTCGTCGTAAAGGTATGAACCTGGAAAACCTGTTTCCCCTGGGTCATCCACCACGTTTAGAATAGAAGAACCAAATTCACGCCCAAGGCTCATGGTGTCTTTTAGGGCGTCACTGGACAGGAGGTTGTCGGCTTCTGACAGGTGACCAAAGGCTTCGTGGATAAATAGGCCACCAACTTCGTTGTCTAGTACAACGTCATAAATACCACCCTCAAGAGGTTTAGCAGACAGCAAGTCAACGGTTTGCTGGACCTTGGCCAAAACTGCTTTGTCCTGGTCGTACATGTCAGCAAAACTCTGGGTACCCCCAAAAGCCAGGCGGGTGTTTTGGGTTAGGTTGTCACGCTTGGATGTAAAGCGGAAGGACATGCCACAGATCATTTGCTCCTGTTCAATGGATGTACCCTCGTTGTTAACAAAAGTCTTCTTAAAATATTGTTCGTAATACTCACCCTCAGCGACCTCAAGTTCTTCTTGGTCATAGGCCAATTTGCAGTAGTGGGCCAGTAGCTTAACCTTGTCATCCACAGAAATGTTGCGGGGGTCCACGTCAATGTCCAGAAGGATGGTGTCCTGCACAACCGGTGCCTCTGCTAGACCTTTTTTTCCATCGATCTGGGCAGAAAAGTCCTTACTGGACTGGACCGCTGCCTGGGCCTCTTCCAAAAGGTTAAACGAATACTTGCCATAGCCACCACCAATAAGGGCACGGGCATGACCACCAGATTTTTCTGACACATTCACTTCATTGATATCCTCATTCTTCACCTTAATGATGGTAGAGGCCATTTCTTCGAAGCGAATATCCTGGTACCCGTCCTGGTCCAGGGCTGCTTGCAAAGTCTTTAAAACCATATTGTCACTCCTTTTATTCGTATTACGAAACAAATTGCTATCCTAAGCATATAAAAAAACTTTTACATCGTCAAGAATATTTGAACGTTGACTTTGAAAACACTGGAACATGCCGTCTCAGAGCGATAAAAGTAGTCCACCAACTGGGATTTAGCGACCTGTAAACAACTTCAGCCAAGTCAAACACAACCACAAAAAAAGACCCTCACAGATTTTGATCTGTCAGGATCGGGGTAAATCATATGAATTTGGTATGAAGTATGAGCGAAACTAGGAGTATAGTAGACCGCCCCAACAACATGTTGTCACGAATTACGACCTCTTCCAGAATGCATTCATGCAGGCAATATCGAGCATTATGCCCCATACACCGACCAGAGTAGTTTCATGTTTTCCAGAGCCGCAGCATTGCGAAAGACGACGAAGTTCCCTGTGAGAGCGACCGGATTTCCGTAAGCGTAGCCTGATGTCTGAGCGCAGCCAAAGGCGGAGCGAGTTCCAGGCGGAGTAGGAAATTTGGTTGGTCGAACAGTAGGAACTTCATCGTCTGTAGCCTAGCAAGGCGGAAGGAAAATGTGAAACTACGGC